>DJHY01000150.1 GCA_002433335.1 Rhodospirillaceae bacterium UBA6608
GATGATGACGGCGACCGGCGGGGTCAATACGCATCGAGGGGCGATTTTCTCCCTGGGCCTGTTGGTCGCGGCGACGGCGGGCCTGCCCCGAACGAACGACGCCCAGGGCCTCTCGGAAAGCTTGGGGCAGGCGATCAGCGATCGCTGGGGCGCCGACATTCATTCAACCGCCTCGCTGCGCCCGGTGTCGCATGGAACCGAGGTCGCGCGGCGCTATCATGCCGGTGGCGCGCGGGAACAAGCAGCGCGCGGCTTTCCTGTTCTGGCCGGGCATGTCGTGCCGGGGCTGCTGTCGGGTTTGGCTGGCGGGCTCCGGCCCCATGACGCGGCGGTTCAGGCGCTATTTACGGCCATGGCGGCGCTGGAAGACACCAACCTTTTGTATCGCAGCGGCCTGAGTGGCCTGCGCTTCGCTCAGGCGGCGGCGGCGGCGTTCTTGACCCGTGGCGGGGTAAGCCGGGCGGGGTGGCAGGAAGACGCCGCGCGGATCGACCGGGCCTTCGTCGCGCGCTGGCTCAGCCCTGGTGGGGCGGCGGATATGCTGTCCGCATCCTTATTCGTGGCGCTGTTAAGTGGTGATCTCTCCGTGGAGTCGGGGCAATGGGCTTAGGCATTCTGTGCAGCGGGCAGGGAGGCCAGACGCCGGAAATGTTTCAGGCCCTCGCCGGTTTCGGGGCAACGGCGGACGACTTGGCCCCGGCCGCGCAAGGACTGGGCCTGTCGGCTGACGCGCTGCTGTCGGCTCCCTTGTCCATCGACCTGCATGCCAATGCGGTGGCTCAGCCTGCCATAGCCGGATACGCGATGACGGCTTGGTCGCTGTTGTCGCGGCACTTGCCGTCGCCGGTCCTGGTCGCCGGCTACAGCTTGGGCGAGGTCGTCGCTTGCGGCGTCTCGGGCATGATCGATACTGCGCCGTTGATGGCCTTGGTCGCGGCCCGGGCGCGGTTGATGGATGCCGAGGTCGCTGCCCCGCAAGGGATGCTCGCCCTGAACGGCGCACAGCCGGAAACTTTCCAGGTCATTGCCCGCGATCACGGCCTGTCGGTGGCGATTATCAACGGCCCGGACCATGTCGTCCTGGGCGGGTTGGCGGCGGATGTCGCCCAGGCGGAACAGGCGGCGTTGCAGGCAGGTGTGCCGACCGTGCGCGTTCTACCCGTCACCGTGGCGTCTCATACGCCCGTGTTGAAAGGGGCGGTGGGGCCCTTTGCGGCCGAACTGGCGCGGGCAGGGGTAAAGAGCCCCAGTGTGCCTGTCCTGGCCGGGATCGACGGCGACGCCGTGCTGTCGGTCGAGCGTTTGATGGATGTCTTGCCGCGCCAAATCGCCGAGCCGATCCGTTGGGCCGATTGCATGGAACAACTGGCTGCGCGCGGGGTGACGGCGGTGTTGGAACTGGGGCCGGGCGGCAGTCTGACAAAGATGCTGAACGATGCCCTGCCGGATATGCCCGCGCGGGCCTTGGCGGACTTTAGAACCGTTTCCGGCGTCGCCGCCTGGGTCGACCGGCAGCTCGGCTGAACTTTCAGATCAGATTGGTCTGCCCGGCGCAAAGGGCGACGATGGCGGCCTGAACGATGGCGGCCAGGAACAGCGGGCCGGAGGAAGCGACCCAGCGGCTCGGCAATGCCTGTTCGATCAGGGGGGCGGCCAACAGCGCCAACCCACCGACGATCACCGCCGCGTACCACGGCAAAAGCTGATAGGCGATGGTCCCGGCGACCGCCAGAGCGGCCAGACTGACCAATGCCAGGACCAGCACGGGAAGGGGCGGCCGTCGGTTACGGCCATGCAGCGGCACATGCCCCGAAACCATCACGAAACCGATGATCGCGGTTAGTACTGCCAAGCCGAAAAACACGGTCGGAACGGGGGCGGGAAGCTCAAATCCTGGGGGCATTTTCGGGCGTTTCGTCTCTTCGTCTGGGTTGACCGGTGACCGGCCGAACCGTAACATCCGCCAGATATATTATAATCATATCAAGGGAGAAACAAACATGGCCGACGCCAATTCCACTGAGCGGAAAAAGCGGACGATCACGGAAATCCGTGACTCCAAGCACACCGGCGAAAAAATGGTCTACATGTCCGTGCCGGACTATACCTCGGCTCAATGGGCGGAAATGGCGGGCGTTGACGTTGCCGTCGTCGGCGACAGTCTGGCCATGATTGCCCATGGGCATCCCAACACCATTCCCGCGACGATGGAGATGATGGTCCTGCATAGCCAGGCCGTGCGTCGGGGCGCGCCGAATACCTTCGTTCTCGGCTGCATGCCGTACCAAAGCTACAATACGGTCGATCGCGCATTGATCAACGCGACCCGCTTCATGCAGGAAGCCGGATGCGACGCGGTCAAGCCGCAGGGCGGCAAAAGCCAGGCCCATATCCTGAAGGCTCTGGTCGATGCGGGCATTCCGACCGCCTCGCACATCGGTCTGACGCCGCATACGGTCGCCATGTTCGGCGGGTTCAAGATCCAGGGCCGGACGGCGGATGCGGCCTTCAAGATTCTCGAAGACGCCCTGGCGATCCAGGATGCCGGCTGTTTCATGCTGGAATTCGAGGCTGTTCCGGCCAAGATCGCGGAACTGATCTCCAAGCAGCTTGAAATCCCGACCATCGGGATCGGCGCCGGGGTCGGCACCGATGGCCAGATTCTGCTGTGCTACGACCTGTTGGGCGTGTTCACGGACTTCAAGCCGAAGTTTACCAAGCGCTTCGCCAAGCTGACCGAAGTCGCCGTCAACGGCATTTCCGAGTACGTGCGCGAGGTCAAGGAAGGCAAATTCCCGGACGACGATCACAGCTATGGCGTCGACGCCGCGGAATACGAGAAGTTCGCGTCTATGATCGAAAAACGCAAACAGATATAGTCGTTAGACCTTTCTCAACGGCAAGTTCCCTATCGATCATGGCAAAGACCGCAGCCGCACGGCCCGCTTCCCGCAAGCAGGCTCCCAAACGGACCGAAAGCCTTACGGATAAGGCGTATTCGGTGCTGGAGGAGATGGTCGTGACGCTGCGGTTGGAGCCGGGCGAGGTCCTTTCCGAGATCGCTTTGTCCCAGCAATTGGGAATCGGCCGCACGCCGATTCGCGAAGCTTTGCAGCGTTTGGCGCGCGAAGGGCTGGTCACGATCCTGCCGCGGAAGGGCATTTTGGTCTCCGACATCAACCCCCGAAAGCAGCTGTTGCTGTTGGAGGTTCGCCGGGAACTGGAACGCCTGATCGCGCGGTCGGCGGCGCAGCGCGCCACGCCGGAAGAACGCGCAACCTTCAAGGCCATTGCCGAGGGCATCGAGAAGGCCTCGTCCGAAAAGGACGATATCGCCTTCATGCGCTACGACGACGAGCTGAACAAGCTGATGGCCCTGGCGGCGCACAATGAATACGCCAATCGGGCGATCGGCCTGATGCATGGTCTGTCGCGCCGGTTCTGGTACATGCATTACAAGGAAACGGCGGATCTGCCGCTGACCGCGCGGCTGCATGCACAGTTGGCCCGCGCCATTTCAGAAGGCGATGCCGAAGGGGCCGGTCAGGCCAGCGACAAGTTGGTCGATTACGTCGAGGCCTTTACCCGGGCCACCGTCTCCGCCTGATTTTCCAACTCTTCGAACAAAATAAAACGGCGGGCCGATGGGGCCCGCCGCGTAGTTTGATGTTCGTCTGATTATTCGGTCAGCGTCTGACCTTGCCCGTTTCCGGGAAAATCCACATGGCCAGCACCATGAACGCCGTCAGGGCGAAGCCCGCGTAGGCGACCTTGTCGTTGGCGCCGTCAAGCTGCAGGTACGAGAACCCACCGATGACGAGGATGGTCAGCAGGGAAATGAAAATCTTGATCCGTACGGGCATGATTTAATCCCTTATTCCGCGGGCAGGGGGGCGGCGGCGGCTTCGTCAGGGCGAAGCGGCACGGCGCGCAGGTCCTTGCGCAGGTGCTTGGTGCTGTATCCGTTGAATAGATGGCCCAGCAAGCCACGGTCCAGATCCGACGTTCCGAACAGCCAATCGGCGATCGGGAAGGTCAGGTTCATGTTCTTGTCCATCATGATCTTGTCGTTGTGATGGGCGGTGTGGTGACGGCGCAGGGTGTTGACCAGCGGGCACCAGCGAACGAACCAGTTTTCGTCGACGTGGCAGCAGAAGTGCATGAACTCGTAGATCAGGTACATCGCCGTGGTCGACGAAATGAACAGCCAGGCGATGTTCGGCGTGGCGATCACGTTCAGCACGGCGACCCCGACCGATGACATCAGAATGAACACGACCAAGGCATAGGGCGGGAAGAACGTAACGCGCCAGTCTTTGTGGTCGCGGAACCGCATCTCATGGTCGGTGAAGAACTGATGGTGGTTCAGGGTATGGCGTTCGTACACGGCGCGCAGCCCGGCATTGGCGTGCGGGCGGTGCATCACGTACTTGTGCAGGAACCATTCGAAGATGTTGCACATCAGGAAGGTCGCCGGAACCACCGCCCATTCCCACCACTGCGGGGCGGTAATGAACTGCGAATAAATCCACAGCGCCGTCAGGCCGATGGTGTAGATCACCACGACATGGACGGGGCCGTTATACCAACCGGCAATGCGCGAGCGATAAACGCCGCGAAACTGCCGTTGACGGTCTGACATCATGGTCGTTTCCTCCAGGTCTTTGGCCGTTTGAACGCCCCTTGGGCGACGACGGCGCTTAAATCTGTCTGTAATATATTACAGATACATCAAAGGCGTCAATGCCGTACCGCTGTGCGGCTCTTACATCATTCCCATGTTTTGCGGCTCACCCTGTTGCAGGGCGAAGATCGAGCTGTAATTCCCGCCCCAGTTCGGCGGCAGCAGGCAGGGACGGGGGTCGTGCTCGGCCCAGCGGGCGGCCTCGCCACGGACGATCGCCTGGTCGTATTTGGAATACAGCGGGTTCTGCGTGTAGGGAATGGCGTCGGCCGAGGAATAGACGTTCAGCAGCAGCGGCCGCCCGGCGTCGGACTGGTTCGGCTTGGAGCCGTGGATGGTCCGGCAGTTGTGGATCGTGATCGATCCGGCGGGGCCGGGCAGGTACACGGCCTTGCTGTCGTCCAGCTTGGCGGAATCGGCGTCGGACAGGCAACCCGTCCATTTCCCGTTGGCGTCGTACTGATTGTACAACTCGCCCTTATGGCTGCCCGGGATGACGCCCAGCGGCCCCTGGGTTTCGTCGCAGTCATAGACGTATAGGCCGACGGTCAGGGGGCTGTAGTTGGTGTGCGGCCAGAACTGGATGTCCTGGTGCCACTTCACCTCTTCGCCGCCCTTGGCCCATTTGAAGTTCAGCTTGGAATGATGGAACTTCACGTTCGGGCCGACCAGATCGGCGATGATGTCGACGACCGGCGACTGGGAGGCATATTCCCAGAACGCGGGGTGGTGGTCGTTCGGCGAGGACAGGCGGCGCAGGCGCGGGTGCTCTGCGGAATGGTCCGGCTCCAGATCCCACTTCTTGTCCGACTTGGTCATGCTGCGGGTTTCCTCGACCAATTCGTCGATGGTGTTGCGCAGCTTGGCCAGCCAGGTGGCATCCACGGCGTTCTCGACCAGGAGATAGCCGTTTTCGAAATAGAACTCGCGCTGGTCCTGGGACAGGGCCAGGGGTTTAAGGGCGAGGATATCTTCGACTTTCATGTCAGAACTCCTAATTGAAGCCGAGCACCTTGGCCGGCAGCCAAAGCACCGTTTGCGGGAAGATCATCACGATGATCAGGGTGATGATCTGCAGGACGATGAACGGGATCACGCCGCGGAACATGTCGCGCAGGCTCATTTCCGGCGGGCTGATGCCGCGTAGATAGAAGATGGCCGGGGCCATCGGAGGCGTCAGGTAGCTGGTTTGGATCACGATCAGGAACAGGATGCAGAACCAAGCCGGATCGAAGCCCAGCATCTTCACCACGGGGATGAACACGGGAATGAAGATCAGCAGGATCGAAATCCATTCCAGCACGAACCCGGCCAGGAAGCTGATGCCCAGGAACAGGGCGATGGTGCCCCAGGGCGACAGATTGCTGGATGCGATCAGGTCCGAGGTCAGCGCCACGCCGCCCGAGCCGATGAACACGCCCGAGAACATGTTCCCGGCCAGCAGGATCAGCATGATCATGCAGGTCACCTTGACCGTCTTGATCAACGATTCCTGCAGCATCGACAACGTGAACGTGCGGTAGCAGAGCGTCAGGATGATGGCGCCGGCGGCACCCATCCCGGCGGCTTCGGTCGGGGCGGCGAAGCCCATCATGATCGAGCCGAGAACGGCGAAGATAAGGATCACCGGCGGCACCAACGCGAACGCGGTGATGCGCAGCTTCTCGCCCAGGGTCATATGGTCTTCTTCGGCTGCGATGGCGGCGCCGTCTTCGGGGCGGAGCATGCAGCGGACGAGGATGTAGAGGATATAGCAGCCCGACATGATCAGGCCGGGAAAGACCATGCCCATGAACAGGTCGCCGACCGAGACGTCGGCCACGGGCCCCAGAACGACGACCACCACCGACGGCGGAATGATCGTGCCGAGCGAGCCGCCGGCGCAGATGGTGCCGGCGATCAGGCTTTTGTTGTAGGCGTATTTCATCATCACCGGGATGGCCAGCAGGCCGACCACGGTTTCGGTCGCGCCGATCACGCCGGTCGAGGCGGCGAAGATCACGCACATGATGATGGTGCCGATGGCCAGGCCACCCGGCAGGCGCTTGGTCCATATATGAACCGCGTCGAACAGCCTTTCGGCGATGCCGGACCGTTCCAGCATCGAGCCCATGAAGACGAACAGCGGCACGGCGGCCAGGACGAAGTTCGATGAAACGTCGTCGACTTTCTCGACGAATTGATAGAACACGGCCGGACCGAAGGTCATCAGGCCGAAAACCATGGCGACGCCCATCAGCGACAGGGCGACCGGGAACCCCAGGAACAGAACGCCCAGGATCGCGGGGAACATCAAAAGTGCGGTGTACTCACCCATCGTAGGCGTCCGTTTTATAGTTGGTGTCTTTGTCGAAGGCGGCCTGCATGGCGCGCAGCCATTGCGCGACGCATTGCAGGGTCAACATGCCGATGCCGATGAAAAACACGGCGCGGTACGGCCAGATGATCGGGTTCCAGGCGGATTCACCGGAACGCTCGCCGCTGACGAAGGAATCAAAAGCATAGATGCCAAGGCGGTAGCTTAGCCAAAAGCCGAACGGCAGCATCAGCAGGGAATAGCCGAGAAAATCGATAATCGCCCGCGTCCGGGGCTGAAAATGCATGTACATCACGTCGATGCGGATGTGGGCCTTTTCGCGCAGGGCATAGGCGGTGCCGAGCAGAAAGCCCGAGCCCGTGGCCATGTAGCCCAGTTCGTACGCCCAGATGGTCGGTGCGTTCAACGCATAGCGGGAAAAAACCTCGTAGACCGTCGCGAAGATCAGCGGCAGCACGATCCAGGCAGCGACATAGCCGACGCAGGCAGAGCACTTGTCGATGAAATTGAGGAGCTTGCGCACCAGAGGGGCTCCTTTTTTCTTATACGTGAAAAAATGGCACCGGGAGGGTTGCTCCCGGTGCCGCGAGATTGTCGAGGGACGTTATTTCAAAGGCGCCGTATTGCGATAGCGCGAGGCGTCCTTCCAAAGGTCTTCGTAAGCCAACTGGCTTTCGTAGGCCTTCTTGAACCAGGGGTTCTCGGCTTCCTGAGCCTTGCCCCATTCGATGGCGGCTTTCTTGACCGCGCGCTGGACGTCCTTGTCCAGTTCGATGATCTCGTTGCCCTGGCTGCGGAAGAATTCCAGCGCCTTGGCGTCTTCGTGGCCGATGCGGGTCCAGCTTTCGAAGGTCACCATCTTGGCAGCCTGTTCAACCAGCGTCTTGTCGCGGTCGGACAGCTTTTCCCAGGCTTCCTTGTTGATCACCAGTTCGAACGGCGCGACCGGCTGATGGACGCCGGGGATGATCACGTACTTGGCGACCTTGTGGAAACCGGACGAAATGTTTTCGTACAGGGTGCCCCATTCGGTGGCGTCAATGGCACCGCGCTCCAGCGAGGTGAACACGTCGGCGCCTGGCATGGTCACCGGTGCCGCACCCATGCCCTTGGAAATTTCCAGCCAGGCACCGGCGGTGCGCAGCTTCAGACCCTTCAGGTCTTCCATGGTGCGAACCGGCTTGCGCGAATGCAGGAAGGCTTCCGCCGTGCGGATGAACAGCGGCATCGAGACGACGCCGAACTTTTCCATGCGGAATTCGCGCTGCAACTGAGCGCCGCCGCCTTCGTACAGCCAGTGGAGCATGCGCTCGGAATCCATCGAGCCGGCGAAGCCGCCGAACACGACAGCGGTCTTATCCTTGCCCCAGTCATAGCCCATCCAGGTGTGGCCGCACTGGGCGATGCCGTTCTTGACGGTTTCGGAAACGTTCAGCGCTTTGCCGAGGGTGCCGCCGGTGAAGACCTGAACCTTGATCCGGCCATCGGTCAGCAGGTCGATTTTCTGAGCGAATGCCTTGGCGCCCAGTTCCATGAGCGGTCCGCCGCCCCAGCCGGTCGCCATTTTCCAGGTATGTTCAGCTGCTTTGGCGGGCATTGCCGAAACCGCCGATGCGGCGAGAACGGCCGCGGCCCCGAGGGCCGAAATTTTCTTGATGTAGGACATTGGGTGTCGTTGCCTCCTTTGAACGTTTCCTTCCCCGCCTCCCTGGGACGTCAGGTGTCCCGTGGCCTGCTCTGCCCGCGGGGGGTGGCAGCGGCAAGCTTCCAGGTGAATTGTCGGCTTTAAGTCGGCGCGGCCTGGAACTCCGCGTCGGTCTGTAGGCAGTTACGCGAGGCGTCTCGAAGGACGGCGCGCGCCGGAAGTCTTCAATAAGGAGCTGGGAAGAGAAGATAGGACCAGCTATCCGGATAAGACCGGACAGCCATCTGTGCACCCTGTGTTTCCTCCCGCGTCCCTTACAGCGGGCCGTGTCAGCCCGTCTTGCTTTTATGTCCAAGGGAACGGTCCTTGATATATTTCAGGTATGCTAAAGATATGAAGCGAGCAAGTAAATACTTGCCGGTATCCGCGGGTTTCCCGGTCTTCGCCTGATGTGGTGACGATTTTGCATTGCGTTTTCTGATGTATTTTTAATATATCACAGAGCAAGGCCGATGCTGTCGCGCCGAGAATAAACAAAATTATCAATGGCTTGCCGCCTGCTCTGGGT
>DJHY01000234.1 GCA_002433335.1 Rhodospirillaceae bacterium UBA6608
GGGATCGATATGAAATCCGCCCTGGAAATGCTGTCGGGCAACGAGAAACTGCTGCATCGCCTGCTTGGCGATTTCCATGCCAAGTACATGGATTACGCCGATCGCATCGCGGACCATCTGAGCGCGGGCGAGTTCGAACCGGCGGAACGTTTGGCCCATTCGATCAAAGGCGTGGGGGGGAATATACGGGCACAGCGCGTCTATGAAGCGGCGAGGGAATTGGACGATGTGCTGCGCCGGGACCCGACAGGGGATGAGGTGGCGGCACTGGTTGATAGTCTGTCGGATGCATTGGCCGAGGTCCAAGCATCGATCGGGCGACTACTGGCAGAAACTTGACCAAATTCTTGAGCCGCCGGTTTGACCGTCCGGATAGCCGAATGATAAAGTTCTAATATAAATATACCCTTTGGGTTTGCCGACACTGGGGTAATCAACTGCTTGAGAGGGATGAGATGGAGGTTCCCGACGCCATGCTTTGGCGCCGGATGGCCTGCCGTGGACTGAAACAAGGCGCAAAGTGGAGAGACCGCCGATGTCCGAAGACAACCAGCAACAGCAGTTTGCGTTGCCCTCTTCGTTTTTATTGCACTTCAACGATATTGATCCGCAGCACTTCGCATTGGTCGAACAGTTGAACTTTTGTCTGTCCAAGATGGACAACGGTGTTCTGAAGAACTTCGAGCCGCTATTCGCGGAGTTCCTTCGCCTGATGGCGATCCATTTCGAGATTGAAGAAGGCCATATGGCCGATCTGGATTACAGCGGCCTGGATTGGCACCGAAACCATCACGCCGATTGCCTGGAGCGCTTGCAGAAGTTGATCGGAACGGTCCGTGAGCAAGGGTACGCCGGCATTCGAGAACTGCGCATTTGCTTTGACGACATCATTTACGACATCGTCCACGCCGATTTGAAATTCGGCGAGTTTCTGGATGCAAACGGCTACAGCAAACGCTGAACAACGCACCGCCCCTCGCCCCGAATGTCGGGGAGAAGGGGGGGGCGTTTTGTTGAGTTAATTATTTCCCTCGAACCTGCGCATCGACGACGGCCAGTGCCGCCATATTGACGATCCCGCGCGAGGTCACGGCGCTGGTCAGGATATGCGCCGGCATGTCGGTTCCGATCAGGATCGGGCCGATGGGCAGGCCGTTTTCCAGGGATTTCAGCAGATTGAAGGCGTTGTTGGCGCTTTCCCGGTTGGGGAAGATCAGCAGGTTCGCCATGCCTTCCAGGCGCGAATTGGGGAAGATGCGATTGCGCACCTCCTCGTCGATCGCGGCATCGGCCTGCATTTCGCCTTCGACTTCCAGGTCCGGGGCTTTTTCCCGCACCATCTTCAGGGCGTCGCGCATTTTCTGCGCATCCGGCGTATCGTCGGCGCCGAAGTTGGAATGCGACAGCAGGGCCGTTTTCGGGGTTTCGCCGAAGCGCTGTACGAATTCGGCGGACATCAGGGTCATTTCCGCGACTTCCTCAGCCGAGGGGTCGTGGGTAACCTGGGTATCGGCCAGGAAGAACGTGCCCTTGGGCAGCAGCAGAATGCTCAGCGCCGAGACGTCATGCACGCCCGGGGCCTTGCCGACCACGTCCATCATGTAGCGCAGATGGTAGTCATAGCGCCCGACCACGCCGCACAGCATGGCGTCGGCCTCGCCGCGTTTCAGCATGATCGCCGCGATCACCGTGTTGTTGGTGCGGATGATCTGGCGCGCGGCGCCCGGCGAGACGCCCTTGCGTTCCATCAGCGCGTGATAGCTGCGCCAATATTCTTCGTACCGGGGGTCGTTCTCGGGGTTGCAGATTTCGAAGTCCTTTTCGGCTTCCATCCGCAGGCCCAGGCGCTCGATCCGCATTTCGATCACGTCGGGGCGACCGATCAGGATCGGCCGGGCGATACCTTCGTCGACCAGGACCTGCGTCGCACGCAGCACGCGGTGGCTTTCGCCCTCGGCGATGACGACGCGCTTGGGATCCTGCTTGGCGCGATCCATGATCGGCTTCATCAACATGCCGGAGCGGAACACGAAGCGTTCCAATTGGTCGCGGTAGGCGGCGAAGTCTTCGATCGGGTGCTTGGCCACGCCGGATTCCATCGCCGCCTTGGCGACGGCGGTCGCGACCTCGACGATCAGGCGCATGTCGAACGGCTTGGGCAGAAGGTATTCCGGCCCGAACCGCAGGTCTTCGCCCGAATAGGTGCGGGCCACGGTTTCCGAGCTTTCGGCCATGGTCAGATCGGCGATGGCCTTGACCGCGGCGAGCTTCATCTCCTCGTTGATCGTGGTCGCCCCGCAATCGAGCGCCCCACGGAAGATGAACGGGAAGCAGAGCACGTTGTTGACCTGGTTTGGATAATCACTGCGGCCCGAAGCCACGATGGCGTCCTGACGAACCTCCATCACCGCCTCGTAGCGGATCTCTGGCTCGGGGTTCGCGAGCGCGAAGATGATCGGGCGCTCGTTCATCGAGGCGACCATCTCTTTCGAGACGATGCCGCCCGCAGAGACGCCGACAAACACATCCGCGCCGACGAACGCGTCAGCCAACGTGCGCATCTCCGTCTCCCTGGCAAAGTAAGCCAGGTAGTCGTTCATATTCTCGGTGCGTCCCTTGTGGACCACGCCGTCGATGTCGACCATCGTGATGTGGTCGCGCGGGGCGCCGAGCTCCTCGTACAACCTCGCGCACGCGATCCCCGCAGCGCCCGCGCCAGCGAACACGACGTGGATGTCCTCGATGTTCTTTCGCTGGAGCTTGAGCGCGTTCTGGAGCGCGGCGCCAGTGATAATGGCTGTGCCGTGCTGGTCGTCGTGAAAGACGGGGACCTGCATCTTCTCGCGCAGCTGCTCCTCGATAAAGAAGCAGTCCGGGGCGGCGATGTCCTCGAGGTTGATGCC
>DJHY01000035.1:0-17320 GCA_002433335.1 Rhodospirillaceae bacterium UBA6608
ACCGGGGACACCGGCGCCTTGACGGTCGATTTCACGACCGCCGACGCCACGCCCGAAGCCGCCCAGGCCCTGGCCCGGGCGATCGCCTATACCAATGACAATCTCGTCCCCGAAACGCATGACCGTACGGTGCAGTTCACCGTTTCCGACGGCGTCAGCGGCACGAGCGTCGACGAGGTGACCGTCGAGGTCGCCTTGGAAGGCGGCCTGCAGCGCAACGACATGAACCAGCTGAACAGCTCGGCCGACTGGTTCGACGCGCTGAACTGGACCTTGGGCCAGGTGCCCGATGCGACGACGGTCGCGATCGTCAACAGCTCGACCTATGGCTCGACATTCTTCAACAACGGCGGCGCCAACGAAACGGTCGCCAAGCTGTTGTTGAACGCCGACCTGTTCGTGCAGGCCGGAACGCTGAACATCGTCGGACGGACCGAGGTCGAAACCGCCAGCCGACTGGCCATTTCCAATGCCACGGTTCAAAGCGCCAGCGACCTGAACGTCAGAGGCGAACTGGTTCTGGAAGGTGCTGCCAGCCTGACCCAAGGCTCCACGACCCTGGATGCCGACGATGCCGGGGCCTATGCCGCGACCATGGCGGTCTTGGGGTCCGGCAACGAAGTCGCCGGCGAGCTAATCATTGCGGCCGAAACGACGCAGATCGCCTCCTTGACGATCGGCGGCGACGGCTCGGTCGGCACGGCCGAACTGACGGTGACGGGCAACCTCGTCAACAACGGCGACCTGACGATCGACAACGCCTATGCCTCCTACGCCGAGACCTATCTGGTCGTCAACGGCGGCACCCTGGTCAACGCCGGCACCATGACCTGGGCCGACACCAATGCCGGCGGCGCGTTCATCAGCATTACCGGCGCGGTCGACAATACCGGCATCATCAACGCCAATGTCGATGCCACCATCGAAAACACCGGCGCCATTTTCGACACCGCCGACGGCGAGATCACGTTCGGCGGCACTAGCGTCCTGAGCGTTTTCGGCGGCACCATGGTGGTCGGCACCAACACCATGTTGACCGGCAGCGCGAGCAACAAGATCGCGTTCGCCGACAACGTCACCTTGGCGCTGGAAAGCGATTTCACCTTCGAAGCCGGTGGCCCCGTGTTCGATTTCGGCGACGATACCGTCGGCGTGACGGTCGCCAGCACCGACGCGACGCCCAAGACCTTCACCATCGCCAACGGCGCCGATCTGCTGCTGGGCGGCGGCGACAGCTTCGCCTCGACGGTCACCATCGAGAACGATGGCACCCTGACCATCCATGGCTTCGACAACGCCATTGACGGCAACCTGAACATCCTTGCGAGCGGCGTGCTCCAGCTACAAGCCACGGACGCCCTGGGCGACGGCATTCTGGCCCTGAGCCAGGCGACCAACCAGGGCCAGATCATCCTCGACAGCATCGGCACCAGTGGCGACATCGCCACCTTGTCCCTGACCGGCAGCGGCCTGAGCAACGCTGGCCTGCTGGCGATCCGAGATACCTCCGGTTTGGGCGGCGACCGTATTATCGAAGGTAGCGTCGACAACGCCGGCGGCACGCTCGAACTGCAGACGAACGTCACGTTCCAGAACAACGGCCATACGTTCGACACCTCGACCGGCACGATCGATTTCTACGGCACCGAGACGCTGTCGATCGACGGCGGCAACCTCGTCGTCGGTGGCGGAACGACCCTCAACGGTGGCGGCACCATCGAGATGACCGGGGTCAACGGCTTGGTCCTACAATCGGACTTCGTTCTCGAGGCCACCGCCCCGGACCTGATTTTCGCCGGGGACACGACCATTGTCGCCGCGGCCGGCGCAGGCCAGCCGAGCTTGATCATCGATACCGGCCGGACCCTGACGCTGGATACCGAGAGCGTCAGCAATACCGTGTCACTGAATGTCTTCGGCACCCTGAACATCGAAGGCACCGATACCATCATCGATGGGCCGATCACCGTACAGTCGGGCGGCTTGATCAATATCGCGCCGGGGGCTTCGGTTTCCTTCGGCGACGTTGTCGATCTGACGGGCGGCACGCTGGTCGTCGGCGCGGGCGCCACGGTGACGATCAACGGTGGCGTGATCCAAAACGCCGGGGTCATTACCGGCGAAGGCACGATCGACCTGTCCGGCGGCGCAACGATCGTCGGGGACGGCATCATCGATATCGCCGGGAACGGCACCGGCTCCCTGACCGTCAACGGGGGTGAATTGGCGCTCGACGCGAACGCGGTGGTCAATATCGACATCACCGCCGCGGGTGATCACGACGTTCTGTCGCTCGACACCATCGACCTGTCGCAGGCGAACGACACCCTGAACCTGAATTTCGCGGCGGGCTACGACCCGGCGGTCGACGGCGATCAATTCACGATCCTGAACTATTTGGGCCATGACGCCGATCTGAACGACGACACCATCCCGGACAATATCTTCGACAACATCACCCATAACCTGGGCCCGGATTACGTCCTGAGCGCGGATTACGGCTCGACCGGTCTGACCATCACCGTCAACCGCACCCCCGAAGCGACCGTGACGACGACCGGAACGTCGATGCAATTCGACGGGGTGGACGACCAGATCGTCATTCCCGTCGATGGCACGCTCAATTCCCTGACCTCGATCACTGTCGAAGCGGTCGTTACCCTGACCGAGTATCCGGCGTCCAACGCACGGATCGCCGAAAACTTCTCGCCCACCTACGAAGGCTTCAGCTTCTCGATCAGCAGCAACGGCTCCCTTTACATCGAAGTCGGCGACGGCGGCGGCTCCGGTCAACTGTCCAATTACACGACCATCCCCGGCGTCGTCTCGCCGGATGTGCCGGCCCATGTCGCCTTTACCTATGACGGCCCCAGCGGCGAGATCGTCGTTTATGTGGACGGCGTCGCGGTGGACGGCACGGCGGGCGGCGTCGATCCGGTCAACAACATGGGCGCGACGACGGCCAACACCGTGATTTCGCACCCGACCTTCCCGTTGGACGGGACGGTCGACGAGTTCCGCATTTACGACCACGCCCGCACGTCGACCGAAGTCGCTTCGGACGTCGGTGGCGGCAACACCGGCACCGCGCCGCTGGTTCACTACGATTTTGCCGACGGCACGGCGACCAACCTGGGCTCGCTTGGTGCGGCTGCCGACGGCGTCCTGGGCGGCGGACTTTCCGGCCCGGCCCTCGCGTTTGACGGCACCGACGATTTCATTCAGGCCGACACCACCGGTATCAACTTCACCGCTGGGTTCTCCGTCGAATTCACGCTCCAGACGACGGACACAGTGGCCTACCTGGCCGGCGTCGGAAATTCGCTTTTAGACGACGAATTTTTGCTCTTCGACATCGGCGACAACGTGACCCCCAGCGGTGGCCTTCGGGCCGGACTAGTCGGCGGCGCGTATATCGATTCTTCGGTCGCCCTCAACGACGGGCAACCGCACCACATCGCCTATACATTCGATGGGGCGAGCACCTACAAACTCTATATCGACGGCGTTCACAACGGCACGGTCAGCGGCGACCCGCCCGCGTTGACCAGCGCCGACCTGTTCATCGGACAGCATTTTCAAGGCACCCTTCAGTACGACGGTGCGATGGGCGATTTCCGCATCTATTCGGACGAGCGCACCGCGACTGAAGTCGCCGCCGACGCCCTGGGCCAGACCACCGGCGACAACCTGCAAATCCATTACGATTTCGACCCGGCCAATGTCGTGGGCGGCGCAGTTGTCAACCAGGGGGCGTTAGGCGCCAGCGCCGATGCCACGTTGGGTGCGACGACTGCGGTCGAAGCGACCGACCCGACCCTGACGGACATTGATGATCCCACGGCCCCCATGGCAGTGCCGCTGGTCGATCAGGCTCTGTCGTTCAACGGCTCGACCGCTGTCGAGATTGCGGACGCAAGCGTCGTCGACCTGACCGCGTCGGGCGGCAACACGCTGCAGTTCTTCGCGGCCAGCGACAGCATCGTCGCCAGCCAGGCGGGCACCTTCGCCGGGCTGATCCCCGGTCAATCCTTCACCGTCTCCGGGTCGCTGACCGCCAATGACGGTGTCTATACGGTTGCAAGCGTGTCGCCGGACGGCACGACGATCACGGTTCAGCAGACGGGCACCCTCGTCGATACGACGGCGATGGCCTCCGGCGCCAATATCGTCTCGGAAAGCACGTCGCCGCTGGCCACGGGCACGGGCGCTTTCACCTACGAGGCCTGGTTCAACACGGACAGCCCGGCCAACCCGCAGACGATCCTGCGCGTCGGCGACCCAGCCGGCACTGGCGCGCAAATTCGCGTTACCAGCGACGGTCGGATTCAAGCGCTGGCCCCGGATTCGACACCGACGACTCTGGAAAGCTCGCTTAACCTGACAGACGGCCTGTGGCACCACGTTGCCTTTACCCACGACGGCGCCGGCAACCTTGAGGTCTTCGTCGACGGCATCAGCGTCGCAACAGCCACAACCACAGTCGATCCCATCGATGTCGGCACAGTTGTCATCGGCGGGTATACGGTCGGCAACCAACCGTTCGAAGGCGAAATCTTCGACGTGCGCACCTATGACGTGGCGCGCAGCCAGGCCGACATCCTGTCCGACATGAACGAACTGCCGGACGGGACGGACCCGACCCTGGTCGCCGCCTGGCATCTGGATGACCTTCTGAGCGGTTCGACCGACGAGTTCCGCGACGTTTCCGGCAACGGCGCGACTGGCGTCTTTACCGGCGGGACCGCGACGTTCGTCGAAACCAACCTGATGGCCACGGCGGAAGATTCCGTTCTGCATGGGCAGGTCGTGGGCAGCGACCCGGACAACGCGTCCGAGACCTTCACCTATGGCGTCGAAACGCAGGGCGCCAACGGCTCGGTCGCGGTCAACCCCGACGGCACCTGGACCTATACGCCGAACACCGATTTCTCGGGCACGGATACGTTCGAACTGACCGTCACCGACAGCCTGGGCGCCAGCACGACGAAAACCGTCACCGTGCGGGTCAGCAGCGTCAACGACGCGCCGCTGGTCACCTCGATCAACCCGAACGCCACCTATATTGAAGACGGCGACGCGGCGATCATCGACGATGCGATCTCCATCTCGGACGTGGACAGCACCGATTTCGACACCGGCCAGTTGTCAGTTTCCGTCAGCGCCAACGCGTCCGTCGGCGACCTGCTGTTCGTCGATACGACCGGCGTGATCACCCTGAGCAACGATTTGAACCCGGGCAGCATCGTTTATGTCGACGGCATCGACGTCGGCTCGGTGAACGCGGCCACGACCTCGACCAACCTGGTCTTCGATTTCGGGCCGAGCGCCACGCCCAGCCTGGTCGAATTGCTGGCTCAGTCGATCAGCTACCGCAATACGGACGTCGAACCGGCTCATTCCTCGGTCACGGTGACCTTCGGGCTGTCCGACGGCGACGGCGGCGCGGCGGCGACCTTCGACCGGGTGGTCGACATCACGCCGACCAACGATGCGCCGGAAATCCTGGGCGCGATCCAGACCGGCCATGCCCTGGCGTTCGACGGCGTCGACGATATGGTCGCAACGTCGCTGACCGCCCTGACCGCCGACTTTACGGTCGAAGTCTGGTTCCAGACCGGCATCGACCCGGCCAACGGCAATTACAAGCCGATCCTGTCGAAGCAGGCGACGGCGGGCGACAATACCACCGCGACCTTCAACCTGCAGGTCGATGGCACCGGCAACCTGAATTTCTTCATGGGCAACGGGTCCGGCTACGGCGTCGACCTGAGCAGCGCCCCCTTGGCCGCTGACACCTGGTATCACGCGTCGGTCACGTACAGCAGTTCCGGCGAGGCCATCCTGTATCTGAACGGTCAGGACGTCGCCTCCGGCACGTTCAGCGGCGGCACCGTACAGGGCAACGCCAACCCGATCGAAATCGGCCATTACAACAACGGCGCTGACCAATACTACGAAGGTCAGGTCGACGAAATCCGCGTCTGGAATGACGTCCGCACGCCCGAGGAAATCGCCGACAACTACCAAAGCGGCGAAGTCGTCGACCCGACCCAGAGCCTGTTGGCCTATTGGAAGTTCGACGACGTCGACGAAAACGGAGGCGTTTGGGACCATAGCGTCGCCGCGAACTCGTTCAACCTGCCGCAGGCAGTGGGCCTGGATCTGGCCGGCGATACCCAGATGGTGAACAGCCTGGGCACCGGCGCCGTGACCGGCAACGCCACGGTCGAATTGAACGTCAACTTCAATACGCTCGGCGCGCAACAGAACATCATCGAACTGTCCGATACCGGCGGCGCACGATTGATGCTGTATGTCGACGCGACCAACCAGATGCAGATACTCACCGCGGGCAGCCCCGCGGTCTATGCGACCGGCGTCACGGTTGAAGCAGGCATCGATTATCACTTCGCCCTGACCTGGGACGGCTCGGAAGTTCGCATGATTGTCGATGGCATGGACGTCGGCGGCACCGCGGTTACCAGCATGGCCTATTCCGGGGCGGAAACCACGACCCTGACCCTGGGCTCCGACGCGACCAGCCCCACCAGTTTCGTCACCGATGCCGTGGTGTCCGACGTTCGTGTCTGGAACGTCACCCGCAGCGCGTCTGAAGTCGGCGCGGACATGGACGGGCCGCTTGATCCGGGCTCGAACCCGACGATGATCAGCAACCTGCTGCTGGACGGCACGGCGGGCGACACGCCCAGCACGGTCACCGATGCGGTCGATAGCGCTTCGGTCTCGGTAACCGACCTGGGGATCAATGCCCTGTCGACGGCGACCTATGTCGATTACCCGTCGGTCACGCCGGACGTCGTTCCGACGACCTCGACCGATACGCCGGAGATCATCGTCCCCGCCAACAGCGCGGTTCAGGGCCTGGTCTTCGACGGCACCGACAAGATCACGGTCGAGGGCGGTTCGTTCGCCCTGGGCAGCGGCGACTTCACGATTGAAGCGGTAGTCCGCGCGGGCGACTTGGTCGGAAATCAGATCATCCTGGACGCCTTCAACACCGGCGCGGATCAGATCACATTCAAAACCGTCGACGATAAGCTGGCGATCTATTTGAAGGACAGCAACGGCAACTTCGTCGAGACCCAATCGGTCACGGGCCTGTTGCAAGTCGGCGAGCAATACCATGTCGCGGCGGTGGTCAACCGCGCGACCGATACGGTCAAACTGTTGATCAACGGCCAGGAAGTGACCCTGTCCGCGGGTGGCGACATTTCGTCTTTGACCGGCACCCTGGCCCCAACCACACCGCAGGAAGCCTATATCGGCTTCTCCACTACTGACGGCGGTTGGGAAGGCGAATTGGCCGAAATCCGGGTGTGGTCCGAGGACCGGTCGACCGCGATCACCACCGATTACACGGCCACCATCGCCACTCCGGCCGCGGAAGCGACCCTGGAAGCCTATTGGCCGCTGGACGAGGTCTCCGAATACGACACCACGCCGGACCTGAGCGGCAACGGCCTGGACGGCACCGTGGCGGTCTCGCCGGATGCGCCCTATCCGGTTGAGATCAACCCGGGTTTCGTGGTGCAGGAAGACACGCCCTATACCTCGGTCATCGTCGCCAAGGACGTCGAAGGCGACCCGCTGACCTTCACCCTGCGCGAAGGCACCGAACACGGCCAATTGACGCTGAGCCCCGACGGCACCTTTACCTATACGCCGGACGCGGACTTCGTCGGCTCCGATGACTTCATCGTCTCGGTGAGCGACGGCAACGGCGGCTCCGACATCAAGTCGATCAACATCTACGTTGAAGACGTCAACGACGCGCCGGTGCTGCTGGGTGCTTCGGCGGCGGGCAACGTGCTGTCCTTCGACGGTATCGACGATGCCATCTCGACCGCCGCCCCGGTTACCACGGCGACCGACAACTTCACCATGGAAGCCTGGCTCAACTGGGACGGCGTCGATACGGGCACGGACATGGCTGTGATGTTCAACGGCGATGCCGCCAGCTCGGGCTACGGCATCGTGATGTCGCGGACCGCAGCCGACACCTACAAGATTTCCGCCGCTTTCGGCGGCGACACGGCCCTGCTGGAATCGCCATACGTCCTGAGCGCAGACGCGTGGACGCATGTCGCCCTGGTTCGCGACAACGGCACGATCAAGCTGTACATCGACGGATATGACTACAGCCTGACCGAGGTCACGGGAACGATCGAAACCGTCCCCACCACGCCGACCGGCGACCTGACCATCGGCGCGGCGAATGAAAGCGGCTCGACGACGGCCTTCTTCAGCGGCCAGATCGACGAAGTCCGCGTATGGGATGACGCCCGCACGCCGACGGAAATCGCCGCCGGTCAGAATGCGGCCTTGTCGTCCAGCGAACCCGGCCTGGTCGCCTATTACGATTTCGACACCATCAACGGCACGACGGTCGTCAACCGCGTCGCCGCCGGCCAAGATGCCGAAATGGGCGACGGCGGCTCGACCCCGTCCCTCAACCCGGCGATCCTGGGCCCCGCCATTACCGGTCGGGCATTGGACTTCCAGGGCAGTTCGAAGATCATCTCGTCGGTCGATGCCGACGTCCTGACGGATACGGTTACGGTCGAAGCGAACATCCGGTTCAATTCGATCACCGGGGAACAGGACCTGATCGAATTGGCGTCGCCGGACTACTTCCCGGCCCTGATCGTCACCAAGATCAGCGAATTCGACGCCAACAATCCGAACGAAATCGGCTTGGCCGTTTATGACAACAGCGGCAACGTGACCTATCTGGCAAGCGGCATCCCCGCCGAAGCAGGAAGCTGGCATCATGTCGCCGTGTCCTATGACGGCGCCACCGCTATCCTGTATGTCGACGGGCAGGCCACGGGCAGCTTGGCCATAGCTGGGCTCAGCTTCGACAGCGCCACCGCGGTCAATCTTTACGCGGGCGCCAACAGCAGCCTTTCCAACCATTTCGATGGCCAGATGTCCGACCTGCGGGTTTGGGACGTCGCCCGCAGCGGCCAGGAAATCGCGGAATCGCTGGGCGATTTCGTCGATCCGGGTCATCCGAACCTGCTTCTGAATTACCGGTTGGACGATGGGCCCGAACTGACCTATCCGACCACGGTCTTCGACGCGGTCTCCGAGACCACCGCGGCGATCAGCGGCACCGCCGATTTCGTCTCCACCGGGCCCGAGGTCTATTCGACCGATATCGCAACCTCGCAGGGCGTGGCCGTGAACGGTCAATTGGGCGGCTTCGATCAGGAATACGATAGCCTCAGCTTCACCACCGCGACCGGTCAAGCCACGACCGGCGGCGGCACGGTGGACATCAACGCCGACGGCACCTTCCGCTACGTCCCGGCGAGCGGCTTCTCCGGCACGGACAGCTTCACCGTCACCGTGTTCGAGGAATACGGCACCTTGTCTCATACGGCGACGATCACGGTTCATGTCGAAGATACCGCCGATTTCGTGTTCGGCACGGCGGGCAACGACAGCCTGGTCGGATCGCTCGGTGACGATATCTTCTACGTCTCCGCCGGGGACGACGTGATCACGACCGACGTCGTCGGCGGCTCGGACATCATCCGTGTCGGCGCAGGCTTCGACTTGTTGGGTGGGGTTGTTGTCGGTGACGACGTCGAACTTACCGTCGTCGATCTAAGCTCCGATTTGACCTATACCCTGACGATCACCGGGCATTTGACCCCGGCCAATTCGGTAACCGCGATCGAGTTCGACCTTGGCGACGATGGCACGCTCGATCATTTCACCATTCCGCTCGGCTTCTCAAACAGCGGCAGCACGGAAAACCTATTGCTTGCAGGCACGGGCAGTTCCGATGCCTCGCTGACGACCGGCTCCGGAAACGACATCGTTCTCGGCAATGATGGGGATGACATCATCAATGCCGGCGCGGGCGACGACATCATCATCGGCGGAGCCGGTGCCGACACCATGACGGGCGGTGCTGGCCAGGACGTCTTTACCTATGACGCGGCGGGCGACACCTTGGTCAACGCCGGTTCCCGGGACGTCATTACCGATTTCAACGCCGACGAAGACAAGATTGATCTGGCCGAAGCGATCACCCTGCCCTTCACCTATCTGGGCTTGGGCACCGACGCGTTGTTCACGTCCCTTGGCGGGGCCGAGGCCGTGCTGGATGGCGGTATCCTGAAGATCGATTCCGACGGCAACGGCCTGACCGATATGGAAATCGACATCACCGGCTATACCGGGACCTTTGATGCCGACAACATCATCCTCAACCTGCCGGGCGGTGATAACTACATCTACGGCACCGGTGGCGACGACAGCCTGACCGGCACCACCGAGGCCGACAGCATGTTCGGCATGGATGGCAACGACACCCTGATCGGCGGCGACGGCAACGACTTGCTGGACGGCGGCACGGGCACCAACGTGCTGGTCGGCGGCGCCGGGAACGACTACCTGACCGGCGGCAACCGAGGCGACAACGGCGACGACGTCAATATCGCCAGCTATGCCAACGCCACCGATGGCATCTCCGTCTCCGGCGACGTGGTGATCGGCGACGCCTCGGTCGGCATCGACACCCTGGGCACCATCGACCAGATCATCGGCACCGATTACGACGACGTCTTCAATATGACCGGCTGGGACAACAGTCAGTTCAGCAGCTTTAGCGACCCAACCGTCGGCTCGTTCAACGTTATTCGCGCAGGCGCTGGCGATGACACGATCATCGGCAACGGGGCGACCCGGGTCAGCTACCGTGACGCGGCCGAAGGCGTGGTTGCGACCCTGACGGCGCTTGGCGCCGGCACCGGCCACGCGGCGAGCAACGCCGGCGGCCTGACCGGCCAGGGCGACAGCGTCGGCCTAGACACCTTCGTCAGCGGCGTCAACGAACTGGAAGGCTCCAACTTCGACGACATCTTGACCGGCAACGACCAGAACAACGTCCTGCGCGGCCGCGCCGGTAACGACACCCTGGACGGCGGCGGCAGCGGTCTCGACATCGACCGCGCCGATTATCGCTTCGCCAGCGGCGGCATTACCGTCGATATGGCCACCGGTCAGGTTAGCAACGACGGCGACGGCGGCATCGATACCCTAATCGACATCGAACAGGTTCGCGGCTCGCAGTTCGATGACCTGTTCGTCGGCAACGGTTCGGGGAACCGGTTCCGCGGTGAAGGCGGGGCCGATACGTTTACCGGCGCCGCCGGCGAAGAGCGGATCGAGTACACGCTCGGCAGCTATGAATCGAACGTCACCCAGACCGACGTAATTGTCGGCTTTGAAAGCGGAACGGACTCCATTCGCCTCTACGGCCTGGAAGGCCTGCAGGTGATGATCGAGCCTTATCCATTCACCACCGACGCCTCCGTGACTATCGCCAATCTGTTGGCTGACGATATGGTCGAAGATCGGATTGTGTTCTTCCAGGACGGCACCGACGGCTACCTCTACGTCAAGGGACGCGGCACCGGCAGCGTCGATTACAACGGCACCTTGATCAAGCTGCAGGGAATGACCACACCCCCCGTGAGCGGCGATATTCGCGGCGACGGCGGCGTTGTTCTGTCGGTCACCACCGACGGCGATGGTTCTTATGAAGGCACCGCCGGCGCCGACGTCATGATCGGCACCGAGTTGGACGAAGAATTCCTTGGGTTCGACGGCGCGGATACGATCACCGGCGGCGCGGGCGAAGATCTCTTCATCTTCACCGCCGACACCGACACCCCGTTCGGCGCCCCAGACCACATCACCGATTTCGATGCTGATCTGGCGGGCGAACTGATCGTTTTGGACGGCATTATCCAGGCCAACCAGTCGTTTGTTTTCAGCGCGGACCTGAGCTCAGGACCCGCCAATACCATCAATGCCGCTCTGTCCGGCTCGATCCTGCAGATCGACCTCAACGATGACGGTGTATTCAATGCCGGCGACATGGAAATCAATCTGGCGGGCTATACCGGCACGCTCGACACCTCCGATTTCCTGGCGCTGAAGAGCGGTCTCAACGACATCGATGACACCTTGGACGGCACGGCTGGCGACGACGACTTCTCGGTATCGAGCACGTCCTCGACCGTGACGGACATCAGTATCCTAAGCCCGGGTGACAGCATCGACGTTTCCGGCGGCACGGATACGCTGTGGTTCCTGCATTCGTTCGAGCTGATGGCGGTCCGCCTGGACGGCACCGATCTGAACTTCGCCTATGAAGACACGGATACGGGCTATCTGCATCTGACGACCATCACCAACCACACCACCAATTCCCTCGACTACGTCAAATTCGATTTCGACGAGCAGGCCGCGGGATTGGAAACCTTCACCGTCGCCAACGGCATGACCGCCGCGACCGGCGATGACACCTTGATCGCGGGCTCGGCCAGCGCCGACATCATGACCGGCGGCACGGGGAATGACCTGCTGTTGGGTAACGAAGGCGACGACACCATGATCGGTGGCGACGGCGACGATTACTTCGTCGGCGGCGAAGGCACGGACGACTATCAGGGCGGTGCGGGTAACGACACCGTGTCGTTCTTCGATGCGACCCAAGGCGTCATCATCGACCTGTCGTCGCCCGGCGGCATCATGGGTGACGACGGCTTCGGCAATTACGACACCTTCTCGAGCATCGAAAACGTCGAAGGCAGCCAGCTTGCCGACGAGATCGCGGGCAACGAGCTGTCCAACTATCTGGCCGGGGACGACGGCTTCGACACCATTACCGGTAACGGCGGCGCCGACATCCTGGAAGGCGGCAACGGGGCCGACACCTTTGTCTACATGTCGGTGGCGGACAGCGGCATCGGCGACACCATGCGCGACGTCATCACCGACTTCGAAGCGGCCAGCACCGACCAGATCGACCTGAGCTTTATCGTCGGAACCGACGATTTCAGCTTCATCTCGGGCGGCGGCGATTTCACCGGCACCATGAATACGGTGCAGGCGCGCTTCAACAACGAGACGAAGATCCTGGAAATCGACACCGACAGCGACATGCAGGCCGATATGGAAATCGAACTGCAGGGCGTCGAAGGTGCCGATCTGGACGACACCGACTTCATCGGCAGTCTCAACCCCGCGTAACCCCGGCCTGCACCGCACATTCACCAATCCTTCACCACGGTTGCATATGGTCGTTCCGGACAACCAGCTGTGCTAATGTTTGCCGCGCGGGGTGCGTTGCGGTATGGATGCCGCTAAGTGATTGATTTCCCGCCTCGCTTAGGGACTTACACATGAAGGAATTGCTGAAACGGGTCTTCGCCAATCCGGCGATCGCGACAGAGCTGATCGTCGCGACCCTGTTCATCAATATCCTGGCCATGGCCAGCCCGCTGTTCGTGATGCAGGTCCTGAACCGCTATGTCAGCCAGGGCGTCGATGCCACGCTGGCGACGCTGTCCAGCGGCGTTCTGTTGGCCATTACTCTGGAATTCCTGTTCCGGCAGGCGCGCGGCGCATTGGGTCGCGGCGTCAACGTCATGCCCGATGAAAAGCTGGCGATCGCCGGATACGGCATCCTGACCCGAGCCAAAGCGGGCGACCTGGAACAAATCCCGCCGGAAACCCGGCGCGAAATGGTCAACGGCATGGCTGCGGTCGAACAGGCCTATTCGTCATCCAACATCGCGACCATTTTAGACGTTCCGTTCTCGCTGATTTTCGTGTTCGTGCTGTACCTGCTGCACCCGTTATTGGCGCTGGTCGTCGTGGCCTTCCTGATCGGCGTGTTCGCCCTGGGCGTCTACGGCTCGATTTCGATGCAGGAAAAGACGGCGGAGCTTCAGAACGCCACCGGTGTCGGCAGCGCCCTTTTGGGCACAGCGACGCGCGAGCAGGATTTGGTCCGCGCCTTCAATGCCGGGGGATTTTTGCGCCGCGCCTGGGAAAAGCACGTCCATTCGTCACAGCGCCTGCGCCGCGACGTAACCTCGCGCCAGGGCCTGATCCAGACCATCACCCAAAGCGCCAACGGCCTGATGAGCGTCGCCGTGATCACCACCGGCGCGTTGCTGGTCGTCGGCGGCCACATGGACGTGGGCGGTATGATCGGCGCCAACATCCTGTCGGCCCGGGCCTTGCAGCCGGTCAGCAAACTGTCGCAGTTGGGCAGCGCCTTCGCCAAGGCCCGCCAGGCTCTCACCCTGTTCGCCGAACTGACCAAGGTTCCGCTGGAATCCGACAAGGGCTCGGCGATCAGCAAGTATTCCGGCACCCTTGAGCTGCGCGATCTGGCCTTCGGGTTCAAGGGCGCGCCGATGCCGCTGTTCGAATCCCTGTCCCTGAAGCTGAAGCCCGGCGACGTTCTATTGGTCGTCGGCGACAACGGCAGCGGCAAATCGACCCTGGCCCGCCTGATCGTGGGTTTGTTGGAACCCGGTCGCGGGCAAATCCTGGTCGACGGCCTGGACCTGAAGCAGGTCGCCCTGGAATGGTGGCGCCAACAGGTCATCTATATGCCCCAGGAACCGGCCCTTTTGAACGCGACGATTGCCGAAAACCTGGCGGTCAACGCGCCGAACATCGAAACCTCGGATATGAACCGCCTGATCGACGCCGTGGGCTTGCGCCGCTTCCTCGACGAAAGCCCGCAAAGCTTCGACACCCCGGTGGTCGACAACGGATGGCGTCTGTCCGAGGGCACGCGGCGGCGGCTGGGCTTGGCCCGCGCCTTGGCGACCAACGGCGCGCTCGCCGTTATCGACGAGCCGACGGAAAGCCTGGACGCCGACGGCTGCGCCGCCGTTCACAAGATCATGGGCTCGCTGGTTAAACAGGGCCGCACGATCATCATCATGTCCCACGACAAGAACATCGTGCGCGGCGCGCATTATCTGCTCGACCTGAACCAGAAGCCGGTGCCGACCCTGCGTCATATTCCGGGCGCAGGCGATGGCAACGCCGCGAACAAGCCGCCTGCCGCGCCGGCCCCTTCTCCCTCGGCCTCTGAAACACATGCCCCGCAACCTGCGGCACGCGAACGTGGCGGAGACTGATCGATGAAAGGGAACCCGATCGCCGCGACGGCCAAGCTCAAGGAATTGATGCAGAAGGCCCAGGGCACGCCGGAAAGCGCGCAGAACGCCGCGCAGAACGCCACGCAGAACGCCAGCAACAACGGCCCGGAAACGCCGAACGTTTTGCCGCCGCAAAACGGTGCCGCGCCGCAGCCGTCCGCCGGCAGCGCCGAAAAGGCCGATGCGTATCGGCCGTCGGAAACCATCCCGATGCGCACGCACGCGGTGTTCGGTCTCTGTGCGTTGATGGTCGTCAGCTTCGGCATCTGGTCCGCAATCAGCGAGATCGACATCGTTTCGATGGCCATGGGCGAGGTCATTCCTTCGACCCAGGTTAAAACCATTCAACACCTGGAAGGCGGCATCGTTCGCGAGATCAAGGTGATCGAAGGGGCCCGGGTAAAAGCCGGCCAGGAACTGGTCGTGCTGGAGCCGACCGCGAGCAGCGCCGACGTCGGCGAATTGGGCGAGCGGTTGGTGTCGCTTCGGTTCGACTTGGCACGCCTCGGCTCATTGCTGAAGGGCAGCCAAGCGCTGGAGTTGGAGCCGGAACTGGTCCACGACCGACCCGATTTGGCCGAAGCTGCGCGCCAACGGTTCCAGGCCGACCTGGAAAAGCATCTTTCGGATCTGAAGCGTCAGAATGCGACGATTTTCCAGCGCCGCCAGGAAATTCACGAAATCAAAACGCGGATTTCCAACGCCGGGAAAAGCCTGAAGCTGGTCGACGAACAGGTCAAGATCAGTGAAGGGCTGTTGAAGCGCGACCTGACCAACCGGTTCGTGCACCTGAACCTTTTGAAAGAGGCGGAAGAACTGCGCGGCGCCATCAGCTCGGACGAGGCAGCGCTTTTGCGGGCCGAGGCCGCCCTGAAAGAGGCGCAAGCAACCCTCGAGAGCGTCGAAAGCGAGTTCGCCAAGGAAACCCAGCGCCAGATGGACGAGGCGCAATTGAACTTCCGCGAACTGACGCAACGTATTCAGAAATACCGCGACAACCTGCAACGCACGGTCGTTCGCTCACCCGTCGACGGCACGATCAAAACACTCTACGTCGTCACGGTTGGCGGGGTTATCCGTCCGGGCGACCCGGTGGTCGATATCGTTCCCGGCGGGGACAAACTGATCATCGAGGCAAAACTGCCGACCCAGGATATCGGCTACGTCGTGCCGGGCCAGGGAGCGATGGTCAAATTGGCATCGGGCGATGCCATGCGGTTCGGCGCGCTGAAGGGGACTGTCACCCACGTCAGCCCCGATACCCTGCAAACACCGGACGGAAATCCGTATTACAAGGTTCGCATCGCGACCGAGAAAGACCACTTCAGCCGCGGGTCCCTGGTCTACAACCTGTTCCCCGGAATGCAGGTCGTGGCAAGCATTCAGACGGGCTCGCGCACGGTCCTGCGCTATTTGGTCGATCCGCTATTGGCCAACCTGGATGACGCCCTTGGCGAACGGTAAGGTCATCGCCCGCCCCGGCCGTCACTTCTTCGAAGCCGGCTTGCGTCCCTCGGATTTTTCTTTGGTTGCCGGCGCATCGGCTTTTTCGGCCTGCTGCTGAAGCTTCTCGCGAATCTCATTCGCCCCATCGGCAATGCCGCGCAAAACAGCCTGCAACTGATTGGCCGGGATCAGCAGCCGGGTCACCGGCTTGGCGCTGCCAGCTTCTACCTGCTGGCCGAGAACGATGCGAAACACGCCATTGGCATGAGACACGCTGGAGACATGCTCCACAAAATGTTCTTCGATCACTTCGTCACTCATGCTCTTCCCACCATGTCGTTGAATATCCAAGCTTATCCGATTTTCCTTTCCCAGCATTCAGGGGTCAACCGCGATGTTAGACCGGTCTGAAAATTCAATTTTGGGAAGAGAAAATCCGCCACCGTCCAGGTGGCTCTAGACAAGGCCGAGGCTCAACGAATCCCGGAAAATCCGTTGTAATAATATGCATACAATATTAACTTCCGGGGTGAAACTTCACTCGGGCCCTCCAAGCGATGTGATGATATAGTGCAGTGCACGGTGATAGGGAGGGGGCGAGAACGAAACAAAGCGCCCCAACGCACACGTGGGGCGTATAAAAGGAAGAACAAATGCCACGAGCTTCAAGCAAGAACGAAAGCCAGCGACAAAAGCGGCTTCCTCCGGGTGTATCAAACCCGGTCGATATCCATGTCGGACAACGCCTTCGCCTTCGCCGAACCCTACTTGGCATGAGCCAGGAAAAATTGGGCGACGCTGTCGGCCTGACCTTCCAGCAGATTCAAAAATACGAACGAGGCGCCAACCGCATCGGCGCCAGC
>DJHY01000035.1:17627-18005 GCA_002433335.1 Rhodospirillaceae bacterium UBA6608
CAACCGCATCGGCGCCAGCCGTCTTTATATGTTCTCGCGTATTTTGGACGTGCCCGTTGCGTATTTCTTCGAGGAACTTCCCTCGCAGATCAGAACGCACGAAGGCCAGATGGCAGTCGGTCTTTCCGACCAACCGCAAGAGGGGCTGGAACGCGACCCCATGGCGCGCCGCGAAACCCTTGAACTGGTTCGCGCCTACTACGCCGTGGGCAACCCGCGAGTCAGACGCCGGATCGTCGACCTGGTCCGCTCCCTCGGTGGCGACGAAGACGAGGAAGATTGATCTCCTCGTCTCCGCCTATCGTCTCCGACTAGGCCAGCCCCGCGTGGGCGACCATGACCTCCAATAAGACCTGACACCCGATCGCCGCATCTTCG
>DJHY01000039.1 GCA_002433335.1 Rhodospirillaceae bacterium UBA6608
CTCGCGGAACTTTTCCCAGTGGCCCGAGGCTTCCCACAGGGCGCGGTCGACCACCTGCGGCGTATTGACCTCGACATAACCGGCGTCGTCCAGGCGCTTGCGCATATAGCCCTGGATCGTGCGGTACAGCGTCCAGCCCTTAGGGTGCCAGAAGGCCGCGCCCGGCGCTTCTTCCTGGATGTGGAACAGGTCCATTTCCCGGCCCAGGCGGCGGTGGTCGCGCTTTTCCGCTTCCTCCAGCATATGGAGGTAGGCCTTCAGGTCCTTGTCGTTGAACCAGCAGGTGCCGTAGACACGCTGCAGCATTTCGTTGCGGTGATCGCCCCGCCAATACGCCCCGGCGACCTTCATCAGCTTGAAGGAATGGCCGACCTTGCCCGTCGACGGCAGGTGCGGGCCGCGGCACAGGTCCAGCCAGTCGCCCTGGCGGTAGACGCTGATGTCCTCGCTGCCGGGCAGGTCCTGGATGATCTGGGCCTTATATTTTTCGCCGGCGGCTTCGAAATGACGGATCGCGTCTTCACGGTCCCAGACCTCGCGCACGAAGGGCGTGTCGCGTTTGACGATCTCGTGCATCTTCTCTTCCATCTTCTCCAGATCGTCGCTGGAGAAGGGCTCGTCGCGGGCGAAATCGTAATAGAAGCCGTTTTCGATCGTCGGGCCGATGGTGACCTGCGTGCCGGGGTAAAGCTCCTGCACCGCTTCGGCCAGCACGTGCGCGCAGTCGTGGCGCAGCAATTCCAGGGCGTCTTCCTCGTCCTTGGCGGTGACGATGGCGACCTGGGCATCGGCGGTAATCGGGGTCGACAGGTCTTTCACCTGACCGTCGATCTTGATCGCCAGGGCGGCCTTGGCCAAGCCGGGCCCGATATCCGCGGCGAGGTCCGCGCCCGTCACCGGACCGTCGAACTGGCGCACGCTGCCGTCCGGGAGCGTTACCTTTACTTCGCCGCTTGCTGCTTCTGTCTGGTTCATCGTCATAAATCTATTTGGTGGTTGCGAACAAAAAACCCTCCTGCCGGGGTGGAGGAGGGCCGAAACGGAACGAAAGACAACAGCGTACCGTCACAGCCCCTTTCGGGTCGTGGTAGTGGTCGCGCCGGTAGTGGTCAATTTTCCGTACATGGTGGGGTTTATATCGGCAATCCGCCGGGTTCTGTCAAGCACGGGGCGGCAATGCGGCCGTGACCTCGTCCACGGAAAGCTCGCTTAGGGAGGGGCGGCGCAGGATTGTCACGGCGGGGCCGCGCTGCGCGCAGAGGGCGGGATTGGAATCGTGGGAATAGAGAACCACCGTCGGCGCGCCGCCGATGGCGGCCATATGCATTGGGCCGGTGTCGTTGCCGACGGCCAGCGCCGCGCCCGCGCAAAGGGCCGCCAGCTCAAGCAATGAGGTCTCCCCCGCGAGGCTGATCGCGCCCGGCACGTCCCGCACGATCTGGTCGTGAAGGTCCCGTTCGTCCGGGCCGCCGACCACCACGGGCGGTAGGCCCTGTTCGGCCAGATGCGCCGCCAGGGCCGCGAAACGGTCGGCGGGCCAGCGCTTGGCCGGGCGATGCGCCGCGCCGCCCGGGGCCAAAAGACCATAAGGCCGGGGCAGGGCGAAGCGCGACAGGTCCGCGGCCCGGGTCGCGAACGACAAATTGGGCGGGGGGACTTGGTCGATCCCGGCCATGGCCAACTGCTCGGCCTGGCGCTCGAACGTATGCATGCTGTCGCGGTCGGGATTGGCGTGGGGGTGGGAACAACCCTTGGCGATGCCGGACCATTCCGGGCGTTCGCCCGGTCCCATCAAATGATAATAGAACGACGACCGGTCAGAGGTTTGCAGGTCGTAGACCCGGCCATAGTCCCCGGCGAAAAGCTCGCGCCGGAAGGCCGCGATCTTGGACCATTGGCTCCATTTCATGCGCTTGTGGGGAATGACGCGGTCGAACAGGCCCGAGGCTTCGGCCATCTCGACGAAGGGCGGGGTGGTCAGAAGGTCGATGCGGGCGTTCTTATGATGATCGCGGATCGCCTGCATCGGGCCCAGGGCCTGAACGAAATCACCCAGGGCCCCCAGCTTGATGACCAGGATATTGGCGGGGGTGGGGGAGGAAGCGGCCGAGACCATGGCTTCGTCAGCTTGCCGGGCGAATGCCCAGAACCTCGTCATAGACGTCCAGCGTCTTGCTGCACATGGTGGCTTTGGAGAAATTGTCGCGCACGTTGGCGATAGCCTTTCCGGCCAGGGTGCTGCGCTGGGCGCTATCCAGCTTCAGAACCTTCTCGATCGCCTGGGCCAAGGCATCGGCGTCGCCCGGCGGCACCAGCCATCCGGTCTCGCCCGCGATCACCGTTTCCTTGGCCCCGCCATGGTCGGTGGCGATCACCGGGCGGCCCAGGGCCTGGGCCTCGGCGATCACCCGGCCGAAGGCTTCGGGGTCGGTCGAAGCCGAAATAACCACGTCGGTCAGCATGTAGGCGGCGGGCATGTCGTCGCAGTGATCGACCAGGCGCACGACCTCGTTCAGGTCGCGTTCGGCGATCATCGATTCCAGTTCGGCGCGGTAGTCCTCGCGTCCCTGGTCGCCGCCGACCAGAAGGCAGCGGATGTCCCGCCGCTTCATCCGGGCCAGGGCGTCGATCACCACCGGCTGGCCTTTCCATCGGGTCAACCGGCCGGGCAGCATGATGACCGGCAGGCCGTCGGGCAGCATCCAATCGGTGGCCAGGTTGACCACCCGCTGGGCGGTCACCCGCGCCGGATCGAACCGGTCCAGGTCAACCCCGCGATGGACGACGCGAATCTTGTTGGCGGGCACGCCGTACAACTGCCGGACATGCCCGGCGATGAACTGGCTGATCGCGATCACCCGCTCGCCCCGCGTCATGACCGAGTTGTAGACCCGTTTCAGATGATTGCCGGCGCCATAGGTGCCGTGGAATGTGGTGACGAAATGACAGCCCGTGCGTTTGGCCGCGGCCCAGGCACTCCAGGCCGGGGCGCGCGAGCGGGCGTGCAGAATGTCGACGTTCTCGTCCTTGATGACTTGAACCAAGCGGTCGACATTGCGCCAAAGGGTGACCGGGTTTTTCGAATCGAGCGGCAACTCGATATGTTCCGCGCCGACGCGGCCCAGGTCATGAACCAGCGGCCCACCCGCCGAGGCGACGATGGCGCGGCCCCCGGCCTCGACCACCGCGCCGGCGATCTCGACCGTGCCGCGCTCGACCCCGCCGGACGCACCCAGCGCAGGCAGCACCTGCAGCACCGTGGCGCGGCGGCCTTCGCCCGTGGGGGCGTCTGGGGAGGGTTGTCCGGCGGATTGCGCGCGTTCGCTTTCGCCGCCGCCAGTGTTATGGTCCGGCATCTTGTTCATGAATGGAAATCGATCATGTCTTCTGGTTCAGACGTTACACCCGACACTCCGCCGCAAATCCTGGAATGCGGTGACGGCAGGACTATTGCCTACCACCGTTTGGCTGGCAAGTCTCCCGGCGTCGTCTTTCTGACCGGCTTCAAATCCGACATGACCGGGGGCAAGGCCCTGGCGCTCGAGGAATTCTGCCGCGCCCGGGGGCAGGCCTTCCTACGGTTCGATTATACCGGACACGGCCAATCGTCCGGCGTTTTCGAGGAAGGCTCGATCGGCCAATGGGCCGACGATGCCGTGACAGCGCTGGATCGCCTGACCGAAGGCGAGCAGATTCTGGTCGGCTCGTCCATGGGCGGATGGATCATGCTGTTGGTCGCCCTGGCCCGGAAATCGCGAATCCGCGGGTTGCTCGGCCTGGCCGCCGCGCCCGATTTTACCCGCGATCTGATGTGGAACGTCTTCACCGACGATCAACGCGCGCAGATGGACCGCGACGGCTATGTCGACCTGCCCAATTGTTACGACGATCAGGAACCTTACCGAATCAGTAAGCCGCTGATCGATGACGGCTGGGACCGCTTGCTGCTCGACCATCCGGTCGCCCTCGATATCCCCGTGCGCCTGATTCATGGCCTGTTGGATGACGACGTGCCCTGGAAGACCGCCTTGCGGATTCAGGAACAACTGACGTCCGACGACGTCGAAGTGCAGTTGGTGAAGAACGGTGGCCATCGCCTGTCCGAACCCCACGACCTGGACCGCATGACCCGAACCCTCGACGCCCTGTTGGCGGGATTGGCTTAACACGCCCGGAAGGCGCCGGCTGTCTTGGCCCAGCCTGCGTTGGGTTCCGCTAGCTTATCCAACTGGGCCATGCGCGATGAGATCGCCAAGGCGTTGGCGGCATGGCGTTCGATCTGTTGCCTGGCTCCGGCCCGTACGCGACGCCTCGGCGGCGAATA
>DJHY01000235.1 GCA_002433335.1 Rhodospirillaceae bacterium UBA6608
TGCCAGGGCCAGATAGGCGACGGCCAGCAGCCGGTGGGTTTTGTAAAATGCCCGATAGGGAAACCATCGGACCAGGGCCAGGGCGATCAGCGCCACGGCGGCATAAAAGGCCCATTCACCGACGCCTTCGGCCAAGTGCCGCTGCCCTTGGAAGAATTGAGGGATGACGCCTTCGACCGGGGCCCGGGGGCCGCGCTGCGGCCTATCGAGCAGACCGAGGGACACCGCCCATTTCGGCGCCTCCGACCACAGCCAATGGACAACGGCCAGAACCAGCCCCCCGATCCCCAACCACTTGTGCAGGCGGTACATCTTGTCCAACCCGCCGAACCAGGGCTCGGGCAGGCGCGGCCGCAGGGCCAGGATCATGGCAAGGCTCATCAGCCCGATGGCGAGAACCCCGGTGTATTGGATCATCTGCGCCCGAAACGGAAAGAATGCGGAGGCGGTGAAAACCGAGGGCTCGGCGAGAAACCATAGAACACTGAGGCCGATCAAAAGCCCCCAGAAAGCCAAGCCAATTCGTCGCATTTCGGTCTACCTATCTTAAGTGCTGCGGCCTGCGCAGATGCACATAAGATAGGTAGCCGTTGGGATGCCTGCATTGAGAAAGATCATGCGCTCGCGGCGCGAATACCGGACACGAAATTCTCGCTACGGCTCTTCAGCTGAGTCGTCGCTTCGCCGACCGATCCTGCCAGCGCGGTGACTTTCTCGGCATAGGTTCCGGCTTCGTTGGCGGCCTCGTGCAGGCTCGTCACCTCGATGACCACGCGGGATGCGCCGTCGGCGGCTTCCTGCACGTTGCGGACGATTTCTTGGGTCGCCACGCCCTGTTCCTCGATCGCGGCGGCGACCGAGGCACCGTTCTGGTTCAATTGTTCCACCACCTGGCGGATCGCGGTAATGGCCGTGACCGCTTGCGTCGTTTCGTCTTGAATGGCGTTGATCTTGGCGCTGATCTCGTCGGTCGCCTTGGCGGTCTGGGTCGCCAGGTTCTTGACCTCGGAGGCGACGACGGCGAAGCCCTTTCCGGCATCCCCGGCGCGGGCCGCTTCGATGGTCGCGTTCAGGGCCAGAAGGTTGGTCTGTTCGGCGATGTCGGAGATCAGGGCAACCACCTCGCCGATTTCGCGGGCCGAGGTTTCCAGGCGCTCGACGCTGCGGTTTGTGTCCTCGGCCTTGGCCACGGCGTCGGCGGCAATGCGGCTGGCTTCGGATGTCTGGCGGCTGATTTCCTGGATCGACGCGGTCAGTTCCTCGGCAGCGGCGGCGACGGTATTGACGTTATCGGCGGCGCGGCGTGTCAGGTCGGCTGCGGTTTGCGCCTGATGTTGGGTGCGCTCGGCGATCTCTTGCATGCCATGCATGCTATGGACCATTTCCCCCGCCGTGCCGGACACGCTTTCGGTGATGCTGCCGACGTCGGCCTGGAAGCCGTCGGCCATCTGGTTGCGGGCCGCGACCTGTTCTTCCTGAATGCGGCGCTCCATGTCGTCGCGTTCCTGCCGCATTCGGGCGGCTTCCTGCGTTTGCGCCTTGAAGGTATCCAGGGCGCGGGCGAAGTCGCCGATCTCGGCCTTGTTGTCGGTGAAGGCGACGGTCAGGTTGGTGTCGCCGTCGGCGACCCGCATCATGGCGTTTTGCAGGCTGCTGATCGGGCGGGTCAGGGACCGCGCGATGACGGTAGACAGAACGGCGATGAAGGCCAACGCGATCGCGGCTATTCCAAGCGCGAAGGCGACTTCCTTTTTGAACAGGCTGTCGACGTCGTCGGTATAGATGCCGGTGCCGACGAAGATCTTCCATGGCATGAAGGCCAGGGAATAGCTGATTTTCGGCATCGGCGTGTCGGATCCGGGCTTGGGCCAGACGTAATGCACGGGCTTGCCGCCGGGGATTTGAGAATTCTCAGCCAACAGGCGGGCCAGCGGCACGCCGTTCTTGTCCTTCAGGTCGATCAGGCTTTTGCCTTCCAACGTCGGTTTCGCCGGATGGGCGATCGGCGTGCCGTCGAGGGTCCAGACAAACAGGTAATTGGTATGGTTTTCGTACCACATGCCGTAGATGGCATCGCGGAAGCGGGCGATTGCTTCGTCATGGCTCATTTCGCCCTTTTGTTCATGATCGTGCAGACGTTCGGCGACGCCGACGGCGGTTTCCGTGATGTTGCGGACGGTCGCGATGCGGCTGTCGATCATTTGTACGTACTGCTGATAAATCAGCGCGCTGCCCAGGGCCAGCATTGCAGAGATGCTTAAAGCGACGATCAACAGGATACGGGTATTGATGCGGAGGTTTTCGAGAGCTTTCATGTGAACAGCCTTTCATGCCAAAGCAAGCGGCCTGCTCTCCTCCCCCCGCACATCGGTCGAAATGCGAAATGCCCCCACATTGCATTCGTCGATGTTCCCCCATCGATACCGTGCAGGCAGGAAAATGGTCGCATGAATATTAGTATCAATGAAAGTAAATTATCGACCTTCGGGGGTTGCTCCGAACGAAAGGACGTGGCCTAGTTCTGTCTATCTAAAAAAATAGCGCCCGCGGCGTTCTGCGCGGGCCGAAAACCAAATCGACGGAGAAACTCCCATGACCATTGCCGCAGGCGACCGCGTGCCTTCCGCCACGATCTTCAAGATGGGCGATGACGGCGGCCCCGAAGCCGTTTCCACCAATGATTATTTCAAGGGCCGCAAGGTCGTTGTGTTCGGCCTGCCGGGCGCGTTCACGCGCACCTGTTCGGCCAAGCACCTGCCGGGCTTCGTTGCCCAGGCCGACGCCATCCTGGCCAAAGGCGTGGACGAGATCGCCTGCGTTTCCGTGAACGACGCCATGGTCATGACCGCCTGGGGCCAGGCCCATCAGGCGCCCGGCAAGGTGACCATGCTGTCCGACGGCAACTGCGCGCTGACCGAGGCCATGGGCCTGGACAGCGACATGTCGGCCAAGGGCTACGGTCGCCGGTCCAAGCGCTATGCGATGATCGTCGATGACGGCGTGGTCAGCCATTTCGCGCTGGAAACCGAGCCGGGATTGAACGTGTCCTCGGCGGAACAGATTTTGGCCGCGCTCGGCTGACCCGACCCGCAGACCGGCATAAAGGAGAAAGCTGTGACCAACGGCGGCAACATGCGCCCGTTGCGGTTTACGCATTTCGGCGCGGCGGGCTGGAAGATCACGGACGGCGAGACCGTGTTCCTGCTCGACCCCTATCTGTCCCGCGTGCGCTTTCGCGGGCGCAAATACGGACCCCATGACGCGACGGAAATTCCGGATGATCCCCGCCCGGTGATCCAAATGGACGAACCGGCGCCCAGCAACGCCGAGACCATCGACCGCCACGTGCCCAAGGCGGATTTCATCATGCTGTCCCATTCGCATTTCAACCATGCGATGGACGTGCCCTATATCGCCCGGAAGACGGGCGCCGTGGTGATCGGCACCGAAAGCACCTGTAACATCGCCATCAACGGCGGCGTGCCGGACGAACAGATTCATGCCGTCTGCGGCGGCGAGGATTATGAGTACGGCAAGTTTTCGCTGCGCGTGATCCCCAGCTTGCATTCGCCCCTGTCCTGCAAGCTGTACAAGGACTTCGGGACGATTCCGGTCAAGGACGACGGCTGCTTGTCCCTGAACGAATATGTCGAGGGCGGCACCCTGGCGTACATGCTGCGCCTCGGCGGGCGGGAAATCCTGTTGTTCGGATCGATGAATTTCATCGAACGCGAGATCGAAGGCCTGCGCCCCGACGTGGTGTTCGTGGCCTCGGCCCCGCCGCGCCTGGACATCCATAACTATACCGAGCGGATGATGCGCTGCCTGGGCCAGCCGCCGTTGGTCGTCGCCACCCATTGGGACGACCAGGGCCTGCCGTTCGGCGCGCCGCAGGACAATGCCCTGAAGCACACGGGGGCATTCATCCAAGAGGTCAAGGCCGCCTCGCCCAATTCCGAGGTCTTCGTGCCGCTGCACTTCCAGACGCTGGAACTGAACGCCCAGGGACAAATGCGCGTCGTCGACTGACCGCGCGCAACCGACAACACCGACCATTTGATTGAGACCATGACCGAAACCAATACCCGCATCCTGTTCAATTCCGCCCCCGACGGCATGCCGACGCCGGACAACTTTCGCATCGACCATGTTCCCGCGCCGCAACCGGGCGAGGGGCAATTCCTGCTGCGCAATCATTATCTGTCGCTCGATCCCTATCAGCGCATGTTGATGGGCGGCGGTTGGACCTATAGCCCCAATGTGTTGAAGTCGGGCGACCTGATGGTCGGCCGGGTGTTGGGTGAAGTGGTGGAAAGCCGCAACGCGGAATTCCCCGTCGGCACATATGTGGTCGGGCGGCTCGGTTGGCAGACGCATGTCGTGAGCGACGGGTCGGACCTGGACTTCGTGGTCAACCCGCCCGCCGGGGTGCCGCTGTCGGCCTATATGGGCGTTTGCGGGTCGACCGGGGTGACGGCCTGGGTCGGGTTGAAAATTTCGGGTCAGCCGAAAGCGGGCGAGACGGTGGTGGTTTCCGCCGCCGCCGGGTCGGTCGGAAGCTGCGTCGGCCAGTTGGCCAAGGATATGGGCTGCCGCGCCGTCGGCATCGCCGGCGGGCCGGATAAATGCAAGCTGGTGGTCGACGAATTCGGCTTCGACGCCTGCATCGATTACAAGGCCCCCGACTTGGCGGGCCAGTTGAAGGCCGCCGCGCCGGACGGTGTCGACGTCTATTTCGACAACGTCGGCGGCGAGATCCTGGAAACCGTGATGGGCCAGTGCAACCGCTTGGCGCGCATCCCGGTCTGCGGCGTGCTGTCGCGCTATAACGATCAGGGCGAAGCCCACGGCAATCGCAACATGCATCTGTTCTTCGACAAATCTTTGAAGATGGAAGGCTTCGTGCTGAGCCATCACAAGGAAATCTGGCCGCAGGCCCGCAAGGAGCTTGAGGACATGGTCGCCGACGGGCGCATGAAATACCGCGAGACCATCGCCCAGGGCATCGAAAGCGCACCGGAAGCCTTCATCGGCATGCTTCAGGGCAAGAACGTCGGCAAACAGCTGGTCAAGTTGATCTAGAAACGACTTAGGCGCAGGCCGCACCGCGCAGGTGCGCCTTGCCGTCGCTGCCGAAGGTGCCATGCGCCTTGGCTTCGCCGATCCGGGGATGGGTCAGAAGGCCGGTCACTTCGGCACCGGCGATTTCGTCGCCGGTCACATAAGCTTGGCCCATTTCGGATTGCGGCAGGCGGTCGTCCAGATCAATGGTGAAGACGAATTTTCGGCCTGCGACGAAATTCGTGAAATGCAGGCTAAGTTCCTCCGCCCCGTCGGCGACCACGGGGGCCTTCATCAGGCCGACTTCGCCTTCCAGGGTTTCGAATTGTTGCGGCTCGGACGATCCGGCGCCGCCGAAATCCGTGTCGAACACGACCCGGCCGTGGGAATTCGCGGCGCGAAACTCCAGGCTCAACAGCGTCCAGGGTTCCTGGCTCTTGTTCTCGATGATGAACAGGTCGGGGCTTGAATCGATGAACTGAATCACGACTTCGGGGCCGCAGGCCCGGGCGGGCTTGCTGAACGGCGGGCTGAATAGAAGTATCAGAAAGCCAATGAACGCGAACCGCATGACGCTGCCTCCCTGCCTAAGGCAGGATGGCGCAAGTCTCAGGCCGCGGCAAGCAGATGGATCGAGAATAGATCGTCGGCGTCGGTCCAATGCGCGGCATGCGACCAGCCGGCCCGTCCGGCGACCGCGCGAAAATCGGCCACCGCGTATTTGTACGAGCTTTCCGTATGGATGGTTTCCCCGGCCCGGAAATCGAACACATGGCCGTCGACCCGCACGGTCTGGTCGGTCGTGCTTTCCAAATGCATTTCGATCCGGCCTTCGGCATCGTCGTAGCGGACCTTATGGGCGAAGTGATCGCGGTCGAAGCCGCCGCCCAGTTCGCGGTTGATGCGGTCCAGCAGGTTCAGGTTGAAATCCGCCGTTACCCCCGCCGCGTCGTCATAGGCCGGGATCAGCACGTTCAGGTCTTTCTTCAGATCGACGCCGACCACCATATGGGCGTGATCGCCCAGCATCCGACGGGCGCGGGTCAGGAACGCCTGCGCCTGCGCCGGCTCGAAATTGCCGATCGTCGATCCGGGAAAGAACCCGACCGAGGGGGCGTCGCCCATTTCTTCGGTCAGGCTGCCGGGTAGGTCGATTTCGGCGCTGAAGTCCCCGACGACGGGTCGGACCGCAAGATGCGGTTGCCGGTCGGCCAGGGCTCCGGCGGCGGCCTCCAGATAGTCAGCGGCGACGTCGATCGGAACGTAGCCGTTCGGGGCGTCCAGGGCGTTCAGCAAAAGGTCCGATTTGCGGCTGGAACCTGACCCGAATTCCACGACCCAGGCACCCGACGGCAGGGCCGCGCCGATCTCGTCGGCGATGCCGGCCAACAGGGCCAGTTCCGTCCGGGTCGGATAATACTCGTCGAGCTGGGTGATTTCCTCGAACAACTCCGAGCCGCGCACGTCGTACAGCCACTTGCAGGGCAGGGTCTTGACGGGGCGGGACAGCCCGTCGATCACGTCGCGGTGGAAGGCGCGGCGGGTGTCGTCGTCCAGTTCGCTGTCTTGTAGATCGGCGAAAGCATCCATCATCGTTTCATCCTTGCGGGCCGCGCTCGGCTTGCGGGCCGTCTTCGGCCAGGCGCAGGCCCGTGAACTGCCAGCGCTGATGGGGGTAGAAGAAATTACGGTAGGTGGCGCGGCTATGGCCCCCGGGTGTTGCGCAGGATCCGCCGCGCAGCACGTTCTGACCCGACATGAATTTACCGTTGTATTCGCCGCCGGCCCCGTCCGTGGCCTTGAACCCGGGATAGGGGGCATAGGCGCTGGCGGTCCATTCCCATACGTCGCCGAACATTTGCTGCAAACCGTCGCCTTGGCTGGCGGGTGCCGGAGACAGACGGTTCGTCGGGGCCAAGTTGCCCGCAACCGGCAGGGCCGATGCCGCCGCTTCCCATTCGAATTCGGTCGGCAGGCGCTTGCCCGCCCAGCGTGCATAGGCGTCGGCTTCGTACAGGCTGATGTGACAAACCGGAGCGGCGGGGTCGATGGGTTGCATCCCGCGCAGGGTCATGGTCCACCAGTCGCCGTCGCGGTCTTCCCAATATTGGGGGGCGTCCCATTGTTCGGTTTGAACCGTGGCCCAGCCGTCGGATAGCCACAGCAGCGGATCACGATATCCGCCATCGGCGATAAACGCCGCCCATTCGCCATTGGTCACGCAGCGCGAGGCCAGACGGTAGGGGCGGAGCAGAACCTCGTGGCGCGGGGTTTCGCAATCGAACGCAAACGGCGTCCGGCCGATCTCATAGGCATCGGCCCCGATCGGCAGGATGCCGCCGGGACAGTCGATCCAATCGGGCGGGGCGTCGTTGCTCGGTTGCGCCGGGCGGGGTTCCGACGGGCGATAGGCGGGGCGTAGTGGATTTTGTGCAAACAGATGAAGGATATCGGTCAGCATCAGTTCCTGATGCTGTTGTTCGTGATGAATGCCGAGTTCGACAGTCGCCAAGGTTTCGGCGGAGACCGCGCCGCTTGCCATCAACCGATCCAAGGCGTCGTCGACATGGCGGCGATAGGCCTCGACATCGGCAAGTGGGGGGCGGGTGAGCAGGCCGCGCTTGGGCCGGGGCTGACGTGGCCCGACGCTGTCGTAATAGGAATTGAACAGAAAGGCGTACCGGTCGTCGAACACCTCGTAACCGGGCAAAGCCGGTTGCAGAACCAAGGCTTCGAAAAACCAGGTGGTATGCCCCAGGTGCCACTTCGCCGGGCTGGCGTCGGGCATGGATTGCGCCGTTGCATCCGCGTCGGACAAATCGGCCGTCAGGGCCATTGTTTCCGCGCGCACTTCGCTCAGCCGCCGCCGCAACATCTCCGATGCCTGGGCTGCCGACCGATCGTTCAGTCCGGCGCTTCGGTTCGCGAAAGTCATGACGACAAGATGGCTGCTCGTGGTCCTTGATGAAAGAGTCCACGCGTGGCGCGCGAACGACGACAATGGACCGTACCTTAACGGACGGATCGGACTCTGTCGGGGATTATTTGTTCACAGTCTCGTTACGCGCACATGAAACACGGGGTGTCCCGGCCCGGAGACCAAGAGGAAGCGATCAGAGCTGATCGTCCTTAAAGTATTCGTCGTCGCGGCCCTTGCCTTGTTTCAGCAATTCGAAGTCGCGCCAATATTCTTCGACATCGTCGCCGGGTTGCGGCCCTTCGCCGATACCGAAACGCTCCCACTTTTCGCGGTCGCTCATCTTATCCAGATTGGGCTTCTTCGGTGCCGTGACCTTCAGCAGGATGCCGGCGACGATGGTTGCCACCGTCAGCAGGATCAGTGTCGGCAGCCAACCGAGCTGTTTGATAATTTCCACCGTGACCTCCTTTGCGCGGCCCCTGGCCCCCATTTCCCCTGGTTGGCCCAGGGTTTGGCCGGCGTTCCGAGGTTTCGATTCCCCGAAAATCAGCGCACGAACATGCAATCTTATACGCGCTTTTCCTGACAAACAACTGACACGCGAGCGTTTCTCCTGTGTTTCCAGGGGGTTGGCTGGGTAAGGCGGCGCCAGGCCTGCGACCTTGCGAGAAGGCGCGGCGGAAGCCTAAAAGAATCAACAAGATGCGGATATTCAGGCACCTTTTCCGTCGCTTGGTTGTCGGCCCGGCGACGGCGGTCTGGGCGGCGGGTGTTATATTCGCGGCGCTTTGCACCTTTTCTGGGGGCGTCGTGCCCTGCACCGTCCTGGCGTCCGAGTTGGAACGCGGCGGCCCGGAGATCACCGGGCTGCGCCTGGGACGTCATCAGACCTATCTGCGGTTGGTATTCGATTTGACGGGGCGTCCGAATTACGACGCCCGGGCGACCACGGCGCGCGGGTTCGAGGTTTCCATGCCGGGCGTCAGTTTGCCGCCCGATGGCCACACCGCCTTGGCGGCCGATCCCTTGGCCCCTGACTTGTTCGTTCGCCCCCTGGTGACGGATGGGGGCCCGCTTTGCTTTGAAATTACCAGCCGTACCGAGGCATATATCCGCCGGGCCTTCGTGATCGATCCGACGGTGGGCGGTGGGGGCGCCGCCGGCGGGGTCTGGCGATTGGTTCTGGACATCGTGCCTCGCCCTTCGGGGGCGTCTGCCGCCGGGCAGGCGCAACCGCCGGTCCGGGCCTTGGCGGCGTTGCCGCCCCTGCATGGGATGGAAACGCCGGACCCAAGCCGTGCGCTGGAGGATCGGGAGCCGCTATCGGATGATGCCCGGGGCGGCGCAGCCGTTGCCGCCTCGCCGCCGGAGGTCGTCGAAGTTTCCTGGGCGCGCGCCAGCCGCATCCTTCGGGAATTGCAGGACCGTCAATCGCGGGATGCGGATGCGCCGCTCCCGCCGCAATTGGTTCTGCCGGAAAAATATCGCCAGTCGACGGTTCCACTGCGCTGATCGGCCGGCAATTCGAACCGCCGAGTGAATTTTTTTATAAAATTTTACGTATTTTTTCGCCGGGGCCGTCGCCGCGAATGGGCGGCAGAGGTGCCGTGAAAGGCGCGGAAACCTGGGATTGTTCAGTCGTCATGAAGGTCCCGACATCGCCCAAGTATTTGTTTTTGTGCAACTTGTCAGCTTTTTGTCAGCTTTTCGTCAGGCTGATGTCAGGGCCTTGTGCGATAACAAGACCATGTTGAATGCAACGTTTTGGGGGTTCGGTGCTCGCACCTCCTGAACGGTTTCTTGATGGGAAGGTCTGGATCAACAAATCGAGACCAACATCCGCAAAGACGCAGCGGTCACACGGTGAAAAAAATGCCGGTGGTTGATTGTCGCGGATTACAACGAATTACGACTATGATGCGGAGTGTATCAAGATGAACACCAAGATGAAAAAACTGAGCGTCCTCGGTGCTGTTATGGCCGCGGTGCTCCTTTCCGGTCAGGCTCAGGCCGCCAATTCCGTGAGCGCCGGCGCGACCGTTGAAATCGCCGCTCCGATCGCGATCACGCAGGACACGGCCCTGGCCTTTGGTAACATCGGCCCCAGCGCGACTTCGGGTACCGTCACCGTCTCGCTCGCCAGCGCGAAAAGCGTGACCGGCGGCGTCACCGACCTGGGCGGCACGGCTGCTGCCGGTGCCTTCACCGTCACCGGTGCTTCGGGCGCGACCTACAGCGTCACTGTCCCGGCTTCCGTGACCCTGTCGGGTGCGGGCGACGACATGACCGCCACCCTGACCAACGATGGCGGCGGCGCCCTGACAGGCGGCACCGACACGTTCAACGTCGGTGGTACTCTGTCGGTCGGTGCCAACCAGGCTGCCGGTAGCTACTCGGGCACCTACACGGTTTCCGTCAACTACCAGTAATTCCGTGACATTTGGTTCGGCCCCGCCATAACCGGCGGGGCCGACCTTGTCTTCGGGCTTTCCTTTCTCTTCGGAAAGCATTCGCCCGGCTGCGACAGCCGGGTGGCTTGTGTTAGGCTGAAGGTCGCCATGACCAGATTCCGCCATTCTTTTTATGCGCACGCCCTGCGGTTTTGCCGGGCGGCGATGCTGGCTGCGGTTATCGTTGTCGGCGCGCCGGTTTTGAGCATTCTGTCCGGGACGGTTTCGTTCGGTATCGAGCAGGCCCAAGCGCAGAGCCTCGACATCACGGAACGCCGCAGCCTTCGTTTCGGCCGGGTCGCGACGTCCGATTCCCCCGGAACCGCGGTCGTGACGCCGACCGGCACCAAATCGGTGACCGGCGGGGTGATCGATCTGGGCCACAACCACCGCGAAGCCGAATTCCGGATCACCGGGCCGGATTATGCGAACGTCATCGTCACGTTTCCGTCGTCGGCGACGGTCACCGGCGGCGGCGGCACGGGCACCCTCACCAATTTCACCATGGACCAGACCAACCCCATCAATTTGGGCAAACGTGGTCGTGCGGATATTTCCGTTGGTGCGACGCTTAACCTGGGCACCAATCTTCCCGGAGCGGAATATACCGGGTCGTTCACGGTATTCGTGGATCCGCAATGACGGGCGCGTTTCAGCGGACAGAAACAGGCGCGCCGGACTTGGAACTGCGGTTGGTGCCCGGTCGTGGATGCGCTTATGTTATGATTACGGGCAATCCCGCCTAAGCGAAGGATTCCGGACGCGATGAATTGCGCGCGACACATTCCGACGTTCTCTGCCATGCGGCGTCTGACCGCCGCCGGCGCGAAGGCCTTGGTCTGTTTGATCGTGTGCCTACACCTCGCCGGTGCGGCCTGGGCAGGCTCGTCCGGGGCCACGGTTTCATCCAGCGCAACGGTCCAGATTATCCGCCCGGCCGGGGTGGTTGGTCTGCAGGAACTCTCGAACGCGCAGGGCTTTTTGACGCCGACGGAACAGGCGACGGACCCTGCGGTTATTCGCGGCCTGCCGTTGGTTCGCAGCGGTCCGGTGACCGCACCGTCGACCGGCGGCACATTGGCGGGGGCGATCGCCATTTCCGGCGAGCCGAACCAGGCCTTTTCGCTGACGCTGACGGACTCTCTCGTCGTGGTAACCGACACGGGTGAGCTGCTGGTGACGAATTTCGACCATAACGCCGGCGCCAACCCGATGATCGGCGGCGATGGCGCCGCAGAGATCGCGATCGGCGCGAAATCCCACGCGGGCGGCGCCGATGCGTTGCAGCAACTTTCGACCAATGCGGGTACGCCGGATGGCGAGGCGCAGAGCGATCCCAATGTTGTGGCTGTTCTTGTGCAGACGCCGAAAGGTCCAAGAATTGTGAAAATTCGGCGTCCCGATAACTTTGGGCCGACGATATTCGGCGAAAAGTTTTTTACCGTTTTGGTTTCCTATAATTAAATGTTCGGATAAACCTTGAGTTTATGAGACGCGGCAATCAAATCAGCGGGTTAGGGGAGAATTGGAATGCGTCCTAGAAGTTTGGTCCGGGCTGGGGTGGTCCCGGGTTTCGCCCTCGTATTGATGCTTGTCGGTTTGGCTGGGTTCGTTCAGCCGGCGGCAGCGCAAGGGTTTGGCGATCTGGTCGTATCCCCCACCCGTGTAGAGCTTGAAGGCCGGACCCGGTCCGCTACGGTTACGCTGACCAATCGCGGCGCCGAAGCGGCCTTGTTCCGCATTTCCCTGATCGCCATGGACATGGATGAAAAGGGAAATCTGAAAGCCGTCGAAAAGCCGACCGCGGGCATGCTGACCGCCGAGGAATTGGTGCGTTACGCGCCGCGTCAGGTCGACATTCCGCCGGGCGGCACCCAGACGGTCCGCCTGGTCGTGCGCAAACCGGCCGATCTCGCGGCTGGCGAATATCGCTCTCACATGTTCTTCCGCGCCGTCCCGCCCGAGGATGCCGGACGCAGCATTGCTGAAAAAGACGGTCAGGGCGGGATCTCGGTCAAGCTGACGCCGATCTTCGGGATCACCATTCCCGTCATCGTCCGCCACGGGGATCTGGACCTGAAGGTCGCCATGTCCGATATGGCGGTGGTGCCGGACAAGGACCGCAAGAAGCTGACCTTCAAGCTGTCGCGCGAAGGCAACAAGTCGGCCTATGGCGACGTCAAGGTCGAATACCTGCCCGCCGGTGGCGGGGCGCCGGTCGTCGTCGGCGAAGTCACGCGTCTTGCGGTGTTCACGCCGAACAAGGACCGCGGTGTCGAGGTGCCGTTGACGCCGCCTCCGGGTGTTACCCTGGGCAAGGGAACGTTGAAGGTCCTGTACCGTCAGGTAAACGGAGACGCGACGCTGGCCTCGGGTGAAGTCTCGCTGCCTTAACCCATCTTGCCGCCCGCTGTTGCGGGCAAAGGGGCTTTTGCGTGCGAACAGGCTCTGTCCGCGCGCCCAGCCTTCATTGCGCGCCGAGGCGGGAAGGCGGGTACGGGCGTGGTCGCCGTCGATCCAATCAATGCGTATCGCCATCGTCGTCATTTCCATTGTCGTTTCCTTGTTCGCCGCCGGTGGTGCCGCGGCGCAAACCGGCGATAACCGACATCGTCTGAACCTTCGTGAACCGCTGATCCTGGAATTGCGCCTGGGCAACCTCATGTTGTCCGATGCGTTCCCGGCGATGTTGTCCGGATCGTCGCTCGAACTGCCGTTGGGCGACCTTGCCCGGGCGCTGGATTTCCCGATCACGGCGGATGCCGCCGCTGGTGTCGCGGGCGGTTGGTTCATCTCCGAAAACCGATTGTTCTCACTCTCGATGGGGAGAAAAGAAGTCGTCATCGAAGGCAAGCCTTCGGTGTTCGATCCGGCTTTGGTTCATGTCGCGGACGGGGACATCTATGTCGATGTTCGGCTGCTTTCCCGGTGGTTTCCGATCGACGTGGCATTCGACCTGCCGAACCTGACCGCGACCCTGACTTCGCGGGAGCCGATGCCGATCGAGGCCCGGCTGGCACGTGAGCAAGCCCGCGAACTGTCCCTGCGCCAACGCCGCCCCAAGGAAGAATTCCCGCTTGATGCCCAGCCGCCGGCGCTGATCTCCATCCCGCGCGTGGATGTCTATACCCAGGGTTTGATGGCGACCCATCAATCGCAGGACAAAAAGTATTCCTATACCTACAACGCGACGGCGGCGGCGGATATCGCGGGCACGGACGCCAACGTCTTCATCAGCGGGAAGGACGGCGAGCGGATCAGCGATATCCGCACCACCTTCACCCGAACCGACCTGGATGGCGGGTTGGGGAAAAGCGTCTTGGGCGACTACGGCGCGACGCAAATCCAAGGCGGCGACATCTATACCCCGCAATACGCCCTGACCACGCGAAACCAAGTGGCCAACGGCGTTACCGTCGGTAATTTCGAGGTCGGCGGCGCCCCGGATGAGTTCGACCGCATCACCCTGACCGGTGATCTGCCCCTGGGTTGGGAGATGGAGGTCTATCGGAACGAAACCTTGATCGATTTCGCCGAGGCCCGGTCCGACGGACGATACGAATTCACCGACGTGCCGTTGCTGTTCGGTGTCAACGTCCTGCGCTTGGTGTTCTACGGCCCGCAGGGACAGGTTCGGGAAGAAACGCGCCAAGTTCGCGTCGGCCTGGATCAGATCAAGCCGGGCGAGGTCAAATACGAGATGTCGGCCGGCCTGCACGACGATCGCCTGATCGGAAATCAGGTGATCACGAGCTCGGACAAGCGCCGCGACCAAGCCCGCGTGATGGCGCGGGTCAAGACGGGTCTGACGCGGAACCTCTCTTTGGGCGGAAGCCTTGTGGCGATCCCGACCGACGGCGGCGGCCGCGACACCTATATGGGGACGACCCTGGCCGGGTCCTTCGGCAATCTGTTCGCCAAGGTCGACCTCGTCGATCAACAGGAAGGCGGCTGGGCATCGCGCTTCACCGGGCAGACCTCGATCATGGGGTTCAGCACGATCCTGGAGCACAACATTACGAAGAATTTCTTCAGCGAACAGTTCACCGGAACCGGGACGTCGAAGCTCAATTCATCGACCACGCTTCGTATCGACGGCAGCCTGTCGGTGTTCGACCTGCCGCAGATGCCGATCAGCCTGACCATCGACCATGATCGATTTGTGAACGGCGACAAGAAAACGACCTTGTCCAATCGCATGACGATCCCGATCGGGCGCATGTCGGTGACGCATACCTTCGACTATTCACGGACGAAAAGCTCCAGCAGCGTATCGAAATCCGCCAGCGGCACCCTCCTGCTGGGCGGTCGCATCGGCAGCGTTCGCCTGCGCGGCACGGTCGGCTACACCTTGTTGCCGGATAAAGATTACGGCGCGATTACCCTGACGGCGGAGCAGCGCATATCGAAAGATCTGGAGGTCAAGATCGGGCTCGACCGTACGGCCCCGCCGTCCCCGATCAATACCTATTCCCTGGGCATCAATAAGCTGACCGATTGGTCTGCCTGGGGCGTCGATCTGGAATACAAGGACAGCGATGTGATTCAGGCCAAGGTAAACATGTCGATGTCCCTGGGCGTCAATCCGGCGACCTATCAGCCCTATGTCATGGCCGATCGCGCGGCTACCCAGGGAGCGCTGATTAGCCGCATCTTCCTGGACGCCAACGGCGATGGAAAATTCGACGAGGACGAAGATAAACCGCTCGAAGGCGTGCGCCTGGAGGTCGACCGAGGCATCATGCGGCCGAAGACGGATGCAGACGGCTTTCTGTTTCTACCGTCGGTCTCGCCCAATCGGAAATTGGTGGTCAAAGTCGATACGGAGAGCCTGCGCGATCCATTCCTGGTGCCGCTCAAGAAAGGCGTCACCGTGGTCGCCAATCCGGGCGGCACCGCGCGGGTCGATTTCGCCGTGGTCACGACCGGGGAAATCGATGGCACCGTGTTCAAGGTCGACGGCGAAAAGGTCTTTCCCGTGTCCGGCGCCGAGGTTCAATTGCTGGATGCCGACGGTACGGTCATTCGCGATCTGCGCTCGGCGTTCGATGGCTTTTACCTGATGGAATACGTGCCGCCGGGCAAGTACACGGTTCGGGTCAATCCGGAGCAGTTGGCCCGCCTCAACCTTGTCGCGGACCAAATCCGGCGTATCGAAATTCAGGGTGACGGGACCGTTCGCAATGCCCAGGACCTGACATTGCGCCGCCCGGCCGCCCAGCCTGCCCCGGACGAAGGGCGGGATGCGCCTGCGCAGCCCGATGCCTTCCCCAATCCGCGCCGGACCATGGGGGCCGACCCGACCACGGGCCTGGAAACGCCGGTAAAGGAAGACTTTTTGGATGGCCCGCCCGTGCCGAAAGCGGCCCCGGTCATTCCGGTCACCACCGAGGAAAACTGACGGCGACCGAGCCAAGCCCACCAAAATAGCGGTTGGCAGGCCGCTTTCCCTGGGTTTATCTGGAAGGGTACATCGAAATTCGGGCGGCTCTGTCTTTCTCGGGGTTGCCCGCATCATAAGAAATTTTGGGAGCAGCTTCATGGCCATCCAACGCCACAACGTCACCTTCGAACGTCTTTCCGACGCGGTCCTTGCCAAATGGCGGGACATTCCGCCCGCCATTGTTTCGGACATCATGAACCGCACGCAGAGCATGGCCGGGCGGGTCAAGCCGGTGGTCGCGGGTACGGTGCTGTGCGGCCAGGCGCGGACGGTGACCTGCATGGTTGGTGACAACTCGGCCGCCCATTACGCGATCGGACTGCTGAACCCGGGCGAAATCCTCGTCGTCGATGCCGGCGGTTATACCGACGTCGCCATCTGGGGCGGGATCATGACCCATGGCGCGGTCGCCAAGAAGGCCGGCGGTGTGGTCATCGACGGGGCCATGCGCGACGTTGCCGAAATCGCCGAGCTGGGCTTGGCGGCCTATTGCTCGGCCCATGTGCCCCAGGGCCCGCACAAGGGGTTCGGCGGAATCATCGACGGGACCATTTCCTGCGGCGGCGCGACGGTGTCGCCGGGCGACATCATCCTGGGCGACGACGATGGCGTGGCCGTGGTGCCGCTGGCCCGGCAAGCTGAGTTGCTGGAAGCGTCGATCAAGAAGATCGCCGAGGAAGAAGCCACCATCGCCCGCATCAAGGCCGGTGAAACCACGGCCCAGATGATGGGCCTGCCGGAACCGGAATTGCTGCCCTGATAAGAGGCGGTGTTCGCCAATAGAAGAAGTGAGTCGTCATGAGCCATCCCGCCCCGGATTCCTATGAAGTCGTACGGATCGGCAACGTGGACTTTCCGCGCCGTCGATTGATTTCCGGAACCCCGCCGTTGGACAAGCTGTCCAATTTGTCGGGGCGGGACGGCCGGTCGGACATTTATGTCAAACGCGACGACCTGACCGGCCTGGGCATGGGCGGCAACAAGGTTCGCAAGCTGGAATTCTATACCGGGCAGGCGCTGTCCCAGGGCTGCGATACCCTGATCATCACGGGGGCGGTGCAATCCAACTACGTCCGCGTGGTGGCCGCGGCGGCCTGCGCGGTCGGCATGGACTGCCACATTCAGCTTGAAGACCGGGTCGAAGGCATGGATGCCGGATACCGCACCGGCGGCAATGTCCTGCTCGACCGGGTGTTCGGGGCGACCCTGCATTACCTGCCCGCCGATGCGGACGAAGCCGCGGCCGATGCCAACCTGGACGCCATCGCGGACGATCTGCGGTCGCGCGGTCGGAACCCCTACGTCATTCACCTGGGCGCGACCTACGAGCCGCGCGGCGCCTTGGGCTACATCCTGGGCGCGCGGGAAATCCTGGATCAGATCGCGGCCCTTGGCATCAAGGTGACGCAGGTCGTGACGGCTTCGGGCAGCGGCCAGACTCATTCCGGCCTTCTGACCGGGTTGCGTCTGGCGGGGTCGGACTTGCCGGTCACGGGCATTTGCGTGCGCCGCGACGCGGTTCAACAGCATGCCCGGATCACCAGTATCTGCGCCAACCTGGGCCGCCTGATCGGTCGTCCGGACCTTGTCGGTCCTGACGACATCCAGGTCTCCGATGCGTTCCTTGCCCCCGGATACGGCAAGAACTCTCCGACCACCTGGGACGCCTTCCTGCTGGCGGCGCGGGGCGAAGGGTTGCTGCTCGATCCGGTCTATACGTCCAAATCCTTCGCCGGGGCGCTGGCCATCGCCGCCGATCCGGCGGCCACGGCGGGCGGGGCCGTGCTTTATCTTCATACCGGCGGGCTCCCGGCGTTGTTCGCTTATGAGGCCACGATCACCCAGGCACTTGCCGCCGTCGATGCTGCCACCGTTACCACTGCTACTTCAGGAAAAGACACATGATGGATTGTTTCGCCAGAACAGGGGCCGCCGCCGTTCCGATCGCCGCCGTTTCGACCGAGGGCTTCAAGCCCTGGTTGGCCAAACAGGATGCCGCCGTGCGTGCCTGGATTGCGGCCAATGGGTTCGAGCCAAAGGCCGGGCGCAGCCTGATCCTCCCCGACGCCAAGGGCGGTATCGCCCGGGTCATTCTGGGCCGGGGCAATGCATCGTCAATGTGGGACTTCGGCGGTCTGCCGAAATCCCTGCCCGCCGGGCGTTACAAGCTCGAAGGCTTCACCGGCAAGACGCGGGCCGATCGCGATCAGGCGACGGCGGCGGCTTTGGCCTTGG
>DJHY01000052.1:0-6383 GCA_002433335.1 Rhodospirillaceae bacterium UBA6608
GTCGGCAAGGCCGCGGCGACGGCGATCCCGATGAAGCTGGTTCACGCCATTGCTGCAATCATCTTCGCCGCGCTGGGCGTCATGGCCCTGCTCAATGTCGGCGATGTCTTCGCCTTCGAGTGACTTACCAAGTTGGGCGGTTGAGGAAGTGGACAAATTCCGGATATTCCGGAATAAGTAAATCCACACAAGTTTTAAGTGAAATAAAACGACAAGGAGAAAACGGTGGTGGTCATCCGCAACGTATTTCTAGGTCTTGGTATCCTGCTATCCGCATTTCTGGTCATGCCGGCGGGCGCGTTCGCGGGCGATGTCGGCGTGATTCTGATGCATGGCAAGGACGGCACGGCAAAACCCAAATCCCCGATCGGCAAGCTCGCCGCTGCTCTTGAAGGCGACTTCGAGGTCGTCGCGATGACGATGCCTTGGTCGCGCGACGGGGGCTGGGACAAGACCCTGGAAGAAGTCTTTGCGGATTTGGATGCGGCCGTCGCCGATATGAAATCCGGGGGCAAGTCAAAGATCGTCGTCGGCGGGCACAGCATGGGGGCCGCCGCGGCGCTTGCCTATGCGACGCGAACGGATGGCCTAGCCGGTGTGATCATGCTGGCGCCGGGTCACCGCCCCGACCTTCGGGCAGACGACAATGCGGCTGCCCTGGCGAAAGCCAAGCAGCTTGTCGCCGGCGGCCAGCCGAACGACGACGTGGAAATCGCCGACCGCAACATGGGCAAGGACATATCGCGTGTTCTTCAGGCGGATGTCGCCATTAGCTGGTTCGCGCCTGATGGCCTTGCCGTTATGCAGAACGCGGCGCCCAAGGTTCGGCCCGGCACGCCCGTTCTGTTTGCGATCGGTCAGAAGGACCGCCTGCTGCCGGTCGGCAAAGAGCTGATCTACGACGCCATTCCGGCCAACGACAAGAGCGCCTATGTCGTCGTCCCGGGCGGGCACAAGGTGACCCCGATCAAGGCGCAAAGCCAGGTTGTCGATTGGCTGAACGGTTTGTGAGGGTGCGGGCCTAATCCTGGCCCGGGTCGGCCTTCATACCCATCTTGGTGATCCCGGCGACGGCGCATTCCTCGTCCCGTTCGCCGGTATCGCCGGAGATGCCGCAGGCGCCGATGATGCGTCCGCTGTTCGGATCGCGGATCAGCACGCCGCCAGGTGCCGGAACCATGCCGCGCGGCGCGGTCGAGACGACGCCGGCCATGAACTTCGGGTTCTTTTCCCGCAGTTCCCGCCCGCCGACGCCGAAACCCAGCGCGCCATAGGCTTTGCCGACCGCGATCTCGACCCGCAGAATTCCCGAATCGTCCTGGCGTTTGAGGGCAACCAGATGCCCGCCCGCATCCAGTACGGCGACGGTCAGCGGGGCGCAGTCGATGGCCGCGCCCTCGGCCAGGGCTCCGTCGACGATAGCGACCGCCAAATCCAATGTCAGATGCGCCATTTCGTTTCCTCCGGTTTCTGCATCCGTATTGGAGGGGATGATAAAGTGCTCTACCCTGCGCCGCCATGACGGACAGCGATACCCAATTGAATTTGAGTCTGGCCTGCTGGGACTATGACCGGGCCCAGGCCATTCTGGACGGAACCGTGCCGGTCGCGGGCTGCCGCCTGCGGGCCGAGGTTCATCCCACGTCGACCCTGTTCCCCCTGGCCGTCGGCGACGGCCGGTTCGACGTGACCGAGATGTCCATGTCGTCCTACATCTTGCAGGTCGCCAAGGGGGCCGTCGGACAAAGTGAAAGCGCCTACGTAGCGCTGCCGGTGTTCCTGTCTCGCGCCTTTCGCCACAACGGCTTCGTGGTTCGCGCCGATGCCGGGATCGAGACGCCCAAGGACCTGGAGGGCAAGCGCGTCGGCGTGCCCGAGTATCAGATGACGGCGGGTCTTTGGATGCGCGGTATCCTGGCTGATGAATACGGCGTCGATACGGATACCTTCCAATGGCGCACGGGTGCATTGGAAGAAGGGGTGCGCAAGGATCGCATCACCTTGGCCCTGCCGGGCCATATGTCGGTCACACCGATTGCCGAGGGAGAAACCCTGCAGGACTTGTTGCTGGCCGGCGAATTGGACGCGGTCTTCGCGCCGAAGCCTCTGGCGGCCTTGGTCGCGGGCGATGCCCGGGTGCGGCGCCTGTTTCCCGATTTTCGCACGGTCGAGGAAGCCTATTACGCCAAGACCGGATTTTTCCCGATCATGCATGCGGTGGGGGTGCGCAAGACCCTGGTCGCGGAGCACCCCTGGTTGCCCCGGGCGCTGGTCGCGGCCTTTACCCAATCGCGCGATATCGCCCTGGCGCGGTTGGACAAGATTTGGCGCGGCTCGGCCAATCGCCTAAGCCTGCCGTTCCTGCATGCGGATATCGAGCGCACACGCATGGTCATGGGCGCGGATTTCTGGTCCTACGGTTTTCAGGCCAATCGGGCTGAATTGGATGCCATGTGCCGATGGTCCCAGGCGCAGCACCTGGCGCCCCGCAGGGTCGCGCCGGAAGAGCTGTTTCATGAATCCGTGCTGTCATGACCCGGTTGTGCTAAATGGCCGGAAAACGAGGATCCAATGACCACGATGCATGCCAATAACGTCATTTCCTGCCAGGGCGGCGACCGCACGGTGCTGGAACCGCGCCCCGTCCCGTCCGTCGGCCCGGGCGAGATGCTGCTGAACCTGCGGGTCGTCGGCTTTTGCGGAACGGACTTGTTCAAGCTGGATACGGGTGCCGCCGGTCCCGGCACGGTGTTGGGGCACGAGCTGGTCGGCGAGGTCGCGGCCCTTGGGCCGGGCGTGACGGCGTTCAAGCCGGGCGACCGCATTGCGGTTCCTCATCACGTGCCTTGCGGCGAATGCTTGGTCTGTCGGCGCGGCAACGAGACCATGTGCGAAACCTTTCGCGAAAACTTGATGGCTCCGGGCGGTTTCGCCGACACGGTGCTGATCAAGGCCCGGGCCACGGCCCAGGCGGCGCATAAGGTTCCGGACGACGTTTCGGACGAAGCCGCCGTGTTCGTCGAACCAGCCGCCTGCGTCCTGCGCGGGGTCGAACGCTCCGACCTGCCGACCGACGGCGTCGCCGTCGTTCAGGGCGGGGGCAGCATGGGGTTGTTGCATCTGCTGACGATCAAGGCCGCCTGTCCCCAGGCGCGCGTTGCCGTGATCGATCCGCAGGACGACCGCCGCGATTTGGCGCTGAAGCTGGGGGCCGATGCCGCCGCCGCACCCGGCGAGGCCGCGCAGGCCGCGGTCGGCAATCTTTCCGGCGGGGCCGGGGCCGATGCCGTTTTCGATACGGTCGGCGGGGCCGGGCCGCTGCGCGCGGCGCTGGCCCTGACGCGCCAGGGCGGGACGGTGGTGCTGTTCGCCCATGCGCCGGATGGACAGGCGGCTGACTTCGATCTCAACGACCTGTTCAAGTATGAGCGCCGGATCGTCGGCACCTATTCCGGCGCGGTTGCCGAGCAGGGCCGGGTGTTCGATTTGATCGCCTCCGGCGCGTTGGACCCGACGCCGCTGGTCACGCACAAAATGCCGCTGGACGATTTCCAGACGGGGCTGGACCTGGTTCGCGCGCGTAAGGCGCTAAAGGTTCTATTCACCCCGTCCCGCGCGGCGACGGCAGAGGACTGAGGCCATGACCCGGACCATGAAGGGGGCGATGCTGCTCGGCCCCGAAACCATCGAAATCCGTGACCTGCCCGTGCCGGTGCCCGACGACGGCGAGATCGTGTTGTCGGTCGAAGCCGCGACCACCTGCGGCACGGACGTGAAGGTGTTCAAGCGCGGCGGCCACCCGCGCATGCTCAAGGTGCCGACCCTGTTCGGCCATGAGATGGCGGGGCGCGTCGCGGCCCTGGGCAAGGGCGTGACCAAGTTCAAGGAAGGCGACGCCGTGGTCGTCGCCAATTCCGCACCTTGCGGCGAATGCGATTATTGCCGCCGGGGCCGGGAAAACCTGTGCACCGACCTGCAATACATCAACGGCTCCTTCGCCGAGTTCATTCGCGTGCCGGCCCGCTTCGTCGACCGCAACACTCATGCCATCCCCAAGGGCCTGGATTTCGGCAAGGCCGCGTTGACCGAGCCGCTGGCCTGCGTCCTGCACGGCATGGATGCCTGCGAGCTGGATAAATACGGGCCGGGGACCGAAGTCGTGTTGTTCGGCGGCGGGCCGATCGGATTGCTGTTCGTCGGCGCCCTGGCGCGGGCCGGGCACAAGGTCATCCTGGCCGATCCCAACCTGCCGCGCCTGGATGTGGGCAAGCAGTTGGGGGCGGCCCAATGCGTCCAGATCGAACGCGGCGGCGGTCAGGCCGACAAGGTCAAAGCCCTGACTGAGGGCGGACAGGGGGCTTGGGTCGCGGTCGATGCCTCGGGCGTGCCCGAGGTCTGGGTCGATGCGATCAACTCCGTTCGTCCGGGCGGTCTGGTCAACCTGTTCGGCGGCTGCGCGCCGGGTACGTCGATTCCGCTGGATACCCATGCCGTGCATTATTCGGAGCTGACGGTGAAGGGCGTTTACCACCATCGCCCCGACACCATCCGTCGCGCCCTCGAGATGCTGGCCGATCCGGCATTCCGCGCCGATCTGATGCTCTCGGCCGAAATGCCGATCGAACAGACCGAGGCCGCGTTGCGCGCGATGATCGCCAAGGACGCGCTGAAGGTTGTGATCCGAGGGGCCGGCTGAGGGCGCGCTTGCCTTCGGTTTGAATATCCGCCTTAGTAGATGGCGATGGGGCCGATTGATGAACCCGCGCCGGGCGCGCGGGTGGAAGGTTTATCGTCGATGCGCCGTGCGTTGTCTCTGCTATCCGTCTTTTTCGTCCTGATCCTGTCGATGCCGGTGCTGGCCATGGGCCCCGGCGCGGACGACCGCCAATTGGTCGAGATGCCGGCCCGGATGAAAGCCCACATGCTGGCCAACATGCGCGATCACCTGAAGGCGCTGGATGAGATTTTCCTGGCCTTGTCCCAGGACCGCGCCAACGACGCCGCCAAGATCGCCGAACAGCGCCTGGGTATGAGCTCCATGGGAAGGCATGGTGCCGGCCATATGGCGCCGCTCATGCCGGAAACCATGCGCGCCTTCGGCACCGGCATGCATCGCGCCGCCAGCCGGTTCGCCCGTGCCATCGAGACGGCGGATGTCGAACCCTCGCCGCAAAGCCAGCGCGCCGTCTACGCCGCGTTCCAGGACATCACCGCCAATTGCACCGGTTGTCATCAAGCGTTCCGCATCCATTAGACGCATACCCCGTCGCTGTCGCACGGCGGTCATACCGATGGTATAAGCAATTTCAGGCCCCTGGGGCCCGCTTGTCGCCTATGCATCAAATCGGGGTCTCTCATGCAGCGGTATATCGTCTTTGCGCTTTGCGTCTTCGCCACGCTTGTGTTGGCGGTTTTGTCGGTCGCCCATCCCTGGCTTATTCCGGTCGCCATGGCCGCGGGCGGCTTATCGTTGCTCGGGGTCTGGGACGTGTGGCAGCCCCGCCACGCGATCATGCGCAACTATCCTGTGATCGGGCATATGCGCTGGCTGTTCGAAGGCATCCGCCCGGAAATTCGCCAATACCTGATCGAAAGCGACCACGACGAAGAACCGTTCTCGCGCGAGGTCCGCTCCCTGGTTTATCAGCGGGCCAAGGGTGTCGAGGACAAGCGCCCGTTCGGGACCAAGGAAAACGTTTACGAAGCGGGCTTCGCCTGGCTGACCCATTCGGTCAACGCCAAGCATATCGAAGACCATGACTTTCGCGTGCGCATCGGCGGGCCGGACTGCCTGAAGCCCTATGACGCCTCGCTCTACAACATTTCGGCCATGAGCTTCGGCGCGCTGAGCGCCAATGCCATCCTGGCGCTGAACACCGGGGCCAAGATGGGCAACTTCGCCCATGACACGGGCGAGGGTGGGATCAGCCGCTATCACCGCCAGGGCGGCGGCGATCTGATCTATGAAATCGGCACCGGCTATTTCGGCTGTTGCGACGCTCAGGGCCGGTTCGATCCGGAAAAGTTCCGCGACCAGGCGGCGTCGGACCAGATCAAGATGGTCGAGGTCAAATTGTCCCAGGGCGCCAAGCCGGGCCACGGCGGGATGCTGCCCGCCGCCAAGATTACCCCGGAAATCGCCGAGGCGCGGGGCGTGCCCATGGGCGTGGATTGTATTTCGCCCCCGGGGCACTCCGCTTTTTCGACACCGATTGAATTCATGGAATTCCTGGGCCAGTTGCGCGAGCTGTCGGGCGGCAAGCCGGTCGGCTTCAAGCTGTGCATCGGCCACCGGCGCGAATTCATGTGCATGGTCAAGGCCATGTTGGAAACCGGCATCATGCCGGACTTCATCGTCATCGACGGCAAGGAAGGCGGCACGG
>DJHY01000052.1:6774-10105 GCA_002433335.1 Rhodospirillaceae bacterium UBA6608
AACACCCTGCGCGGGGCGGGCATCCGCGACCGCATCAAGTTGGGTGCGGCGGGCAAGCTGGTGACCGCGTTCGAAATTTCACGCGCCCTGGCGCTGGGCGCCGATTGGTGCAACTCGGCGCGCGGCTTCATGTTCTCGGTCGGCTGCATCCAGGCCCAGGCCTGCCACACCAACACCTGCCCGACCGGGGTGGCGACCCAGGATCCGCTGCGCCAGCGCGCGTTGGACGTGGGGGACAAGTCACAGCGCGTCTTCCGTTTCCATGAAAACACCCTGCGCGCCGTCGCCGACATGGTCGGGGCCGCGGGGCTAGACCGCCCGGAAGAACTTCATCCCAAGCATTTCCAGGTTCGCCAGAAAAGCGGCGAGACCGTTTCGGGCGATGTCGCTTATCCGGAATGGCCGATCGGCTGTCTGGTCGACGGTACATGCGAAGAACCCGCGACCATACAGCGATGGTCGCGGGCCCGAGCGGATAGCTTCAAGGAGCAGTAAAGCTACGGCTTCCGTCGATTACGACGGGAACTTCGGCGACACGAAGCGCTCTTTCCCCGGGGCAGGCATGCCCAGGGCGGCGGCCTGTCGGCTTTCGTAGGCGTAGCGGGTGTCGTCGTATTCATGGCCGCGGATGCCGCCGCGCACCGTGCCGGCGTCGATCGAGCGGAAATAACCGCCCCAGCTTTCCGGCAGTTGCACGGAATCGGCGGGGGCCAGCCAAAGGCGGAACAACAAGCGCTTGCGTTCGGCCTCTTCGAAGTCTTCGAAGGTGGTGCGCGAATGCAGCAGGACGTGGTTGTTCATGATCTGCAGATCGCCCGGCTCCAGCCACATCGTGTACATCACGTCGGGGCGGCGCAGGATGTCGTCCAGCAAGTCGGTGCATTCCTTCTGCACTTCGGTCAACTGCGGCACGCCTTCGATCTCTAGCGCCGTGCGGACGCGGTTGCGGTTCCATTTGCCGAACACGCGACCATCGGCTTCGTCGAACAGCGGCTGGCCGTAGTAGGGGCCTTCGTCCGGGGCTTGTTCGGTATTGCGCGAGAAATAGAACGGCTGGCAGGCGACTTCGGCCAGGTCCGGCCGTTCGGCAAGCAGCTTGTTCCATGCGGTCAGGCTGCTGGACACCATGCTCTGTCCGCCCGATTTCGCCTTGTTGTAGCAAGCCAGGGTGACCAGGTCGCAACCGTCGGTGTGGAAGTCCAGGCTGGCGTTCGAGTTGTAGCCCCGGCCGTTGGCGGCGCGGTAGGTATGCCCGGCGGCGCGAACCTCGGAAATATACTGCGATTTGATGCCCTGCGGGCGGGCGACGCCGAAGTGCAGGCCGATGGCCCAGTTCATGAGCCGGAATTCTTCTTCGCTGACCCCTTCGCGCGGCAGGCCTTTGACCACGGCCAAGCCATGGCCGAAGTGTGCTTCCTTCATGGCGGCGCCGATCGTGTCCAGGGCGGGGCCCAGGTCGAATTCGTCGCGGGTGTAATCAAACAGCGGGCGTTCCGGGTCATGGGCTTTCTTGACGGTCGCGGCCAAATGGGCGCGGGCGGTGTCGTCCAGATTGAAGACCCAGTTGCCGCGGGCGTTTTCCACTTCGGAAACGGTCCAGGCGGCGGGGCTGTCTGCTTTGCGGGTAAGGCTCATCGGATGTTGCTCCTGGGCAGGGCTGCTTGTTTTTTTGTGGTGTCGTTGACGGGGCCGCTGGGCGGCTGTGATGGGGCGTTACTCTATCGTTTCGATCATTGAAAGAAAAATACGATGATTATATAAACTGATAGATAATGCTGATTAATCTTTCTCCCGCCGATCTGGACGCCTTCGTCTCCGTCGCCGAAACCGGCAGTTTCAGACAAAGCGCGCAGATGCTGGGCGTGTCGCAGCCGACCGTGTCGGCCCGTATCCGCCATCTTGAGGCGGTGTTGGGCGTGCGTCTGTTCGACCGCACCACGCGGCGGGTGGTCATCACCGACGCGGGCGAGCGCGTGCGCGGGCGGGTCGAGCGCATGATGCTGGAAACCCGCGCCCTGCTACGGGAATTTCGCGAAGAAGCCCAATTGCAGCGGGGCCGGGTCACGGTCGGGGCCTCGCCCTCGGTCGCGGCGGGGTTCCTGCCGCGCGTCGTCGCCGAGTTTCAGCGCCGCTACCCACAGATCGAGGTGGTCTTGCTGGACGACTTCTTCGGCCAGGTCATGGACCGCGTCAGCCGGGGCGACGTGGACATGGCGGTCTCGCCCTTCGTCGGGGACGAGACGGCGTTCGAGGTCGAACCCTTGCTGAAGGACGACTTCATGCTGGCCGTACCCGAGACACATCCCCTGGCCGCCAAGGACCGGGTGACGTTGGAAGACGTGGCGGCGGAAAAGCTGGTTTCCATGCCACCGGAATCCGCGGCCTGGGCATTATTGCGCCGGGCCTTCGACCGGGCGGGGGTGGATTACGCCCCGGCCTTCATGACCCGCTATTCCCTGACGTTGGTGTCCCTGGTCAAACAGGGGGTCGGGATCGGGCTGGTGACAGGCATGCTGTCCAAGGTTCTGGACATGCGGGGCATTCGCCTGATGCCGGTCGAAGGGGCCGACCTGACCCGTACGATCATGATTCTGCGTGGCCGTGACCGCGCCGTCAGTCCCGCCGCGCAGGCCTTTCGCGATATGTTGGTTCGGACCGCCCGGGCCGACGGCAACGCGGCGGTCGCGGCGGAATAGACCGCCGCCCTTGCCTACCAGGCAGCCTTCAACAATTCGAGGGAACGGGCGACCCGTTCTTCGGGCGTGGTCAGGGTGCCGCTGGCGTTGAAGATCTTGACCGTACGACCGGCCACGCTGGGCAGGCTGTCCTGGGCAATATCCATGTCGCGCAGGCGCACCGGCATGCCGAAATCTCGATAGACGCGCTCCAACTCCCCGGCTGTGGCCTCGGTCGCCGTGGCGGCGTCCATGCCGTCTTGCCACACGCCCAGGGCTTTCGCCGGGCCGCGCGCCTGTTCGATGGTCACGCCTTGCGCCATGCGGATCGATGCGGGGTGCACCACCGCCGTGGTCTCGCCTTGTTTCAAGGCCGGATATTCCAGATGCAGGGCCGTGGCGCAGGCATAGTCGCTGGCGAACGGACCGCGCACGACGAAGGCCTGGCCGTCGTCTTCGGCTCGGTTCTGTAGATAGGCCGCCAAGCACAGGTCGCGGCGCGGGGCCGGATCGTCCATGGCGGCGGGCAGACCCCGGTAGCCGCGCAGGGCCAGGCGCAGGGCCTGGGTATGGTCGCCATCGACCAGCGGGTTGATATCGGTCAGCGACATCGCCCCTACCGCCCAGGCGAACACGGTCGTCGCCGTGGACTGGAT
>DJHY01000232.1 GCA_002433335.1 Rhodospirillaceae bacterium UBA6608
CTTTGCAAAGCCGCACCGCAGGTCGCGCGCGGCGGGCCATATTCTTCCGTCGGTAGATTTCCACCGACGCCGATGATGATCGGCGAAATCATGTACGAATCCTTGGAATTCTTGTCGTGAAATGCTTGTGATTCAGGCTGGGGAAGCTAAATTGTTTCATTGTAGATATTGCGTGAATTTTTCACGTTCGATTTCACAAAGGAATTTATCGAAATGGATTTTTATCCCGAAGAACGCGTCGCACTTTTTATCGACGGGTCAAACCTGTATGCCGCCGCACGGGCCTTGAATTTCGATATCGATTACAAGCGCCTGTTGGCCGTGTTTTCGGACAAATGCCGCTTGGTGCGCGCCTTCTACTACACCGCCATGGTTGAGGACCAGGAGTATTCACCAATCCGCCCTCTGGTCGATTGGCTGGACTACAATGGCTACACCATGGTCACCAAACCGACCAAGGAATTCACCGACGCCGCCGGTCGCCGCAAGATCAAAGGCAACATGGATATCGAGTTGGCCATCGATGTGATGGAAATGGCCGAAAACCTGGACCATGTCGTGTTGTTTTCCGGTGATGGCGATTTCCGCCGACTGGTCGATGCCGTGCAGCGCAAAGGCGTACGGGTGAGTGTCGTCTCGACCGTTCGCTCTCAGCCCCCGATGGTCGCAGACGAGCTGCGCCGTCAGGCCGATATCTTCATCGAACTGCAGAGCCTGCAGCAGCAGATTCAGCGCGCCGGCGGACCAACGGGCGGCGCCATGCCGATCGATGACGATGACGACGACTACGATTACGACGACGATGAAGACGAGGCCGAGGTCGAAATCGTATAACGGCCTCATGACCACTTCGTTTCAAGACCCGTCGCGTGATTGCGACCTTTGCCCGCGCTTGGCCGAATTCCGCGCCGAGAACCGCGCGGCCTTCCCCGACTGGCATAATGCGCCCGTCCCCGCCTTTGGTGGCTTGGATGCGCGCCTGCTGATCGTCGGCTTGGCGCCTGGCCTGCGCGGGGCCAATCGCACCGCCCGCCCCTTCACCGGCGACTATGCCGGCGATCTTTTGTATCCAACCCTAAGCGAGTTCGGCTGGGCGCAAGGCAGCTATGGTGCCACGCCGGATGACGGGCTTGAACTGACCGGTTGCCGGATTACCAACGCGGTGCGTTGCGTGCCGCCGCAGAACAAGCCGACCGGACCGGAATGCAATGCCTGCCGCCCCTTTTTGGTCTCGGAAATTCAAGCAATGCCGAATTTACGGGTCATCCTGGCCTTGGGCGGCCTGGCTCACAACAATGTGCTGTCAGCTCTGGGGGAGCGTCGCAAGGATTTCTCCTTCGGCCACGGTAACAGCCAGGTTTTGACAAGCGGTCCCTGGCTGGTCGATAGCTATCATTGCTCGCGCTACAATACGAACACCGGCCGCCTGACCACGGATATGTTCCGTGACGTCTTCGCGAAAATTGCTGACCTGATCGCCACAGGCTGATCCCCCGCCCGCCCCGACGGCAAAGCGCCCCTGGGATCAAGAGCTTGGGGATCAAGAGCTTGGGGAACAAGGGCTTGGCGACAAGCGCTTGTTTGGTTTATCGTTTTCGTGTCGCCCTGGGAACGGGGTGCATCGACGAACGGAGGGACGGGATGACCGCTGAGATCGTCAATCTACGCCAGTACCGCAAGGATCGGCAGCGCCAGGAAAAAGAGCGCGCCGCCGAGCAGAACCGGGCGAAATACGGGCGCGACAAAGTGCAAAAGCGCGAGGATGAGACGAGCCGCGTACGGTCCGAACAGGATCTGGACGGCAAGCGCCTGGACCCCGAAAGCGACAAGCCCGCGGGCTGACTCCCCCTACGACCGATACGACAAGAATCGAAACGGCGCAGGTAGCAACTACCCGCGCCGAACGATCATTCCCAAATCGGAATAAGCGTTATCAGCTCTCTTCCGGCTCCAACAGCCGATGAAGATGGACGATAACGTATTTCATGTTGGCATCGTCGACATTGGTTTGCGACGCCCCACGCCAAGCTGTCAAAGCCTTGGCGTAACTGGGATAGATACCGACGATTTCCAGGTTATCCGGGTCCACGAACTCATGTCCCTGGGGGTCTTTTACCCGGCCACCGAATACGAGATGCAAAAGCGCGTTCGACATGCTCCAAGCCCTTCTTTTTATGACCATCCATCCCAATTGTTATTCCCGAGCTTGCGCTAGCCGCCCGGAGATTTATCCCTAAACTAAAGTCAAAGGTGCGGTCGGGCAACAAGACCGATAGCCAATCGCGCCAAAATTGAGACAGGTTTAAGACGCGCTCCGTCCCATACGGACGCCAATCCGAGAAAGGCATCAAATTCAATGATCGACGCATATTCGTGGCCCACCCCGAACGGCCATAAGGTCCACATCATGCTTGAGGAAACGGGCCTGGAGTATCAGGTGCATCCGATCAACATCCAAAAAGGCGACCAGTTCCAGCCCGAGTTCCTGAAAATCTCGCCGAACAACCGGATTCCGGCCATCATCGATCAGGACGGCCCGGGCGGGAAGCCCTACTCCCTGTTCGAAAGCGGCGCGATTCTCATCTATCTCGCGGAGAAGACGGGCAAGTTCCTACCGACCGATCCGATCGCCCGCTACGACACCCTGCAATGGCTGATGTGGCAGATGGGCGGCGTCGGCCCGATGTTCGGCCAAGCCCACCATTTCCGGGGCTACGCGCCCGAGAAGATTGAGTACGGGATCGAACGCTATACCAAGGAAGCCGGTCGCCTTTACGGCGTGATGGACAAACGCTTGGCGCAGTCCGAATACCTGGCCGGGCCGGAGTACACGATCGCCGACATTGCGACCTTCCCCTGGACGCGCTCGATCGACCGCCAAGGACACTCTCTTGACGACTTCCCGAACGTCAAGCGGTGGTCTGATGCGATCAACGCCCGCCCGGGCGTGCAGCGCGGCGTTCAGGTGTTGGAAGCCGAGCGCGGCCCGCGCAAGGAATTGACCGACGAAGAACGTGCCGTGATGTTCGGCGACAAACAGTTCGCCAAGCGCTAAGGCCTCAAGTACCTGCCAATTTCGATTGCCGCTCGACCTGGGATGTTTCTTAATATCCCAGGTCGGCAATCATCTTCGGGCAGGAGTAACCAATGCTTTTCAAGACTGCGGCAGTCGTAACCCTCTGCTTTTCCGCGCTTGCCTCGCCGGCTCATGCCCAAAGCTTTATGGACAAGCTGAAGAACGCGGCAGGCGCCATCACGGCACCCAGCGGTTCAACCTCGGGAAGCAGCGCAACGTCGCTCGGCACGAACGAGATCATCGCCGGACTGCGCGAAGCCTTGCGTGTCGGCACTGAAAACGTAGTTGGCCAAATCGGCAGCGCCGACGGGTTTAACGCCGATCCCAATATCCATATCCCGCTGCCGCCGGACCTTCAGAAGGTTCAGGGAATTCTGCGTAAATTCGGTCTGTCCGGAATGGCTGACGAGGTCGAACTGAAGCTCAACCGCGCCGCCGAAGCCGCCGCGCCGAAAACGAAAGAGCTTGTCTGGAAAGCCATCAACGACATGACGCTCGAGGATGCGAAACGCATCTACGACGGGCCGGATGATGCCGCCACGTCCTATTTCAAGCGGGTCGCCTCGACCGATCTGACGAACGTCATCAAACCCGTGATCGATAAATCATTGAACGAAGTCGGGGCAATCGCAGCCTATGACCAACTGATGGGGCAATACAAATCCCTGCCCTTGGTGCCCGACGTCAAAGCCGACCTGTCGAACCACGCCACCACGTTGGCGTTGGACGGGCTGTTTTACTATCTGGCCAAGGAAGAAGCCGCCATTCGCCAGAACCCGGCCAAGCGCACCACGGAAATCCTGACCAAGGTTTTCGGCGGCTAGGCGCAGCCCCAAGACGCGATCATCACTTCTTGATGAATTTCACGGCAGCCGTCAGGCGCGGATACGTGCGGTAGCTCGTCGCGCGGTGCCACAACATGCCGTCGAATACGACCAGTCGCGCAGGCCTGGGCGGCAGGCCTTGGATCATGTTGTTGACGATGAATTGGGTCTCGCCGCCTTCATCGATGTCGTATTGGGGCGTGAAATAAAACAGGCAGGTATAAACCTCGCCATCCTGATGGAAATAGGGACGATCGTTCGGAAGAAACAGGTTCACATAGGACCGTTGTAGTTCCAGGCCTTTCAGCCGGTCGAAATTCGACGTCGCGATCTCGGCCAAATACTTGGCCAAGTCCGTGTTGTCGAGTTCAAGAACCATCCCAACCGGCTCCAGGTTCGGTCTGTCTCTTTCGCCGTATTTGAAATGGCTCTTGTGCAACAACAAGTCATAAATCTCGTTGTGTTTGCCTTCTGGCATTACGTCGTCGAACGGAAAGATCATCGGTCTCTCTATCGTGGTCTGAACATCCCGGCCGTTAGGCCGAAGTCGGACGCTTTAGTATCAAGGCTGTAGGCCTTTATACAGCTTTTTGCCCATGCGCCTGCCTCACCTCACCCATAGCGCTGCTGCTTCCAGGGGTCGCCCAGATTGTGATAGCCACGGGTTTCCCAATAGCCGGGAGCGTCCTTTTCCAGGAACGTGATCTGGCGCAGCCACTTGGCGCTTTTCCAGAAATACAGGCTCGGCACCATGGCGCGCGCCGGTCCACCGTGCTCACGCGTCAGCGGCGCGCCGTTCCAGGCATGGACGATCAAAGAGGTATCGGCCAGGAAATGGTCGAGCGGAAGATTCGTCGTATAGCCGTCGTGACTATGCAACACGGCAAAACCCGCAGTATCGCGGAGCCCCGCGGCCTCGGCGATGGTGCGCACGGCGACGCCTTGCCATCGATTATCGAAGGTCGACCAAGACGTAACGCAATGGATATCCGTGGTCAGGTCGACCTGCGGCAGGCGACCGAACTTGTCCCAGTCCAGAGTCAGAGGACGGTCGACGGCGCCGGAGACCTTTAGTTCCCATTGGTCGGTCGGAACCAACGGTTGGTGACCGAGATCGAGAACCGGCCAATCTCTCGACAGGTGCTGACCCGGCGGCAGGCGCCCGCCGCCGTCCGACCTTTTGGTCTGCGGTTGGCGCTTTTCCTGGGCCCAGCGGGTCTTGGTTTCTGTCAGTTTGCTCCCGGGCGGCGTCGCTACTTGGGCTTTCATCTCGCCCAGCACCGATCCGGGGCGACCGGAGAACAGGTCCTTGAACCGATCCTCGCCGTCCCCGCCGGTCATTTCGCCCTACCCTTTGTCCCGCATCAGGCGGGCTTTCTGGCGGCCCCAGTCACGGGCTTTTTCCGTCTCACGCTTGTCGTACTGGCGCTTGCCCTCGGCCAGGGCCAATTGAACCTTGGCGATACCGCGTTTGTTGAAATAGATCGACAGCGGTACCAGCGTCATGCCCTTGCGGTTGCCCCCGCCGGTCAGGCGGCCGATCTCGCGCCGATGCAGCAGCAGCTTGCGCTTTCGCTTGGGCTCGTGATTGTTAAGCCCGGCCTGCTCGTACTTCGGGATATCGGCGTTGTAGAGATAAATATCCCCGTCTTCGTCCGCCGCGTAGGCATCGACCAGCGACCCGCGCCCCAGGCGCAGGGATTTAACCTCGGTCCCGGTCAGCATGATACCGGCTTCGACCTCTTCGACGATCGTATAGTCGCGCCGCGCCTTTCGGTTCTGGGCGACGACGTTGCCGGACGGGCCTTTTTTCTTATTTTTCTGTGCCATGAAATAGGGCTCCCGACCGCCGCCTTGCAGCGGTCAGCGCATTCGATCCGCGTCTGCTTAATTCAGCAGGCCCGCGCCGACCATCGCGTCACGCACCTTGGCCTTATTGGCTTCGGAAATTTCGCAGATCGGCAGTCGTGCCTCGGCGGAACACTTGCCCAACAAGGACGCCGCATATTTCACCGGGCCCGGGCTTGTTTCACAGAACATCGCGTTGTGAACCGGCATCAGGCGATCCTGTAGTTCCATGACCTTGGCCATGTCCTGTTCGCGCCAGGCGCGCTGCATATCGGCGCACATTCGGGGTGCGATATTGGCCGTCACGGAGATACAGCCTTGACCGCCCGCGGCCAGGAACGGAACGGCAGTCCCGTCTTCACCCGACAACTGGCAGAAATCGGCGCCGATCGCGACCCGTGTATTGATCGGGCGCGCCAGATCCTGGGTCGCATCCTTAACGCCGACAATGTTCGGCAGCTTAGCCAAACGGGCCATGGTCTCGACGGTCATATCGACGACCGAGCGGCCCGGGATGTTGTAGATGATGACCGGCAGGCCGCCTTCGTCGTGGATCGCCTTGAAATGCTGATACAGGCCTTCCTGGGTCGGCTTGTTGTAATAAGGCGTGACGACCAAAGCCGCGGCGGCGCCGGCGGACTTGGCGTGCTTGGTCAGTTCGATCGCTTCTTTGGTCGAATTGGAGCCCGCGCCGGCGATGACCGGCACCCGGCCGTCAGCGACTTCGATGCACCATTCAGTAACCTGCATGTGCTCTTCGTGGCTTAGCGTCGGCGATTCACCCGTGGTGCCGCACGGAACCAATCCGTCGGAGCCTTCGGTGATCTGCCATTCGACAAAGCTTTTGAAGGCCGATTCGTCCAACGCTCCATCCTTGAAGGGGGTAATCAGCGCAGGGAATGAGCCCTTGAACATAGTTTGATCCTCGATCGAAAAAGACAGCTGTAAAAACGTGCGGACCATAGCCCCCGCCGGGCGCGGCGGCAAGCACCGACGATGCTGCGCCGCAGTGCCACAATTGCGTAGCTTGTTGATCCCCCCGCGAAATCGTATCATCGCCTGCATGACGCGGCGGATTAAAAGGTAAACCATGGTCGAGCCGCCAAGACGAGGAGGCCTTGCGCCATCGGCTGCGTTCCGGTGGATGTCGGCCTTTTGCCTTTGTTTCCTGCTGGCGTTGGCGGTGCCTGCCGTGCATGCGGCATCGAAACCAGCCCCCTCTTCGACCGCTTCTATTATCAAACCCCACGACCTGTCCCTGATGACCAAGGCCTTCACGGCCATGGACCAGGGTAAGTGGACGACCGTCACGTCGATCGAAGCCAAGATCAAAGACCGCTTCGCACGCAAGCTGGTGCGCTGGGCGCGCTATACCTCTTGGTCTGGGCCGGCGGAATTCGACGAACTGGCGACCTTTATCTACGCCAACCCGCAATGGCCGCGCATCCGCCGGATCATCGCCAAGGCCGAAGCCAAATTGTCGGCCACCGGCACCGACGACGACGTTCTGGGCTGGTTCAAGGGACGGCAGCCGATCACGGCGCTGGGCAAGGCACGATACGCCGTGGCGCTGTTGAACCGGGGCAATAAGAACGACGACACCAGAGCAACCGCAATGCTGCGCGACGCCTGGATCAACGGCAACTTCTCCAGCGCCGACGAAAAGCATTTCATGGGCCTGCACTCCAAGCGGCTGCGCACGGCGGATCATATCGCCCGCCTCGACCGTCTGTTGTGGGAAGGCAAGTATTGGGCCGTGAAGCGCCACCTGTGGCGCGTACCCAAGGCATATCAGAAGCTCGGCCTGGCGCGGATTTCCCTGCGCCGACAATTGGGCAATGTCGATGCGCTGGTGGCGCAAGTGCCGCAGAACCTGCAACGCGATCCCGGCCTGATTTTCGAGCGCCTGCGCTGGCGGCGAAAGAAAGGGCTGGATTCCGCCATTGATCTGGCGCGGTTCCTGCCTGCTGACCTGCCCCATCCCGAATTGTGGTGGGAGGAACGCTCGACCCTGGTGCGCCGCGCCTTGCGCAAGGGCTTCATCACCGATGCCTATCGGATCGCCCGCAATCACGGGCTCAGCGAAGGTGCCGACTATGCCGAGGCCGAATGGCTGGCCGGATGGGTCGCCCTGCGCTTCCTGAACGAACCGAAAGTCGCCCTGCAGCACTTCCAGCGCATGTACGCGCGGGTTAACTATCCCATCTCCCTGTCGCGCGGCGCCTATTGGATCGCGCGCAGTTACGATGATTTGAAACAGCCGCAGCGCGCGGCCGAATGGTATGCGCAGGCAGCGTCCTCGCCGACCACCTATTACGGCCAGCTATCGATGGTCCGCGCCAACGCCGACGCCGTGTTGCGCCTGCCGCCCGATCCGGCGCCCGAGCCTGATTTAGCAGATCAGTTCCGTAATCATGAGCTGACCCGCGCCTTTCGCGTCCTGGCTGCCGCCGGGGCCGATAACCTGCTGCGCTCGGTTCTGGATACCTTGCTGGAACGTGCCGACGAACATCCCGGCTGGCGCGTGATGACCGCCGATCTGGCGGCCCAGGTCGAACGCCGCGATTTGGCCGTGCGCGTCGCCAAGCAATCCTTGCGTGATGGGCGGATGATGCCCACCCATGGCTACCCGCAGATCGCGTTGCCCCGCCTTCCCTCGGAATGGAATCTGCAACCGGTCGAGGCCGCCCTTGTCCTGGGCATGATCCGCCAGGAAAGCGCGTTTCGCATCAATGCAGTCAGCCGCGCCAGCGCCCAAGGACTGATGCAATTGATGCCTGCCACGGCCAAGGTCGTAGCCAAGCGCCAAGGCCTTCGGTTCTCCAAAACCAAGCTGGTTACGGACATCAAGTACAACCTGACCCTGGGGCAAACCTATCTGGCCGGGTTGCTGACGGAATTCGACGGCTCCTACGTGCTGTCGATCGCCGGATACAACGCCGGCCCCCACCGCGTGCGCCGCTGGCTGAAGGAATTCGGCGATCCCCGCCAGAAAGAAATCGACGTGATTGATTGGGTCGAAATGATCCCCTTCGACGAAACCCGCAACTATGTTCAGCGGGTCATGGAGAACCTCCATGTCTATCGGTCGCGCTTGTCGGATACGCTCATCGCCTTCGCCCCGCACGCCGATTTGCTGCGCTGATCCGGCCCTGTCCCCGGCCCTGTCCGTCGTTCGTCTCTTTCATCAGACCGTGCCCCCCGCGCCCGTCCGCATCGCTTGACCCCGCCCGCGCCACCCGCCCATAACGGCGATGCGCCGGGTAAGGAGAAGCGAACGATCACGGAAGGATCACCGCCATGCCGAATGAACAACTGACCGATATCGGGGCCTGCGTTTTCGACGCCTACGGCACCCTGTTCGACGTCGCCGCCGCCGCCGCCCATTGCAAGGACGACCTGGGCGATAAGATGGCGCCCCTGGCCGCCATGTGGCGCGACAAGCAACTCGCCTATACCTGGCTGCGCTCCCTGATGGGGGAATACACCGATTTTTGGCGCATCACCCAGGATGGGCTGGATTATTCCCTGGCCACTCTGGGCATTGATGGCGATGGCGCCTTGCGGCAGAAGCTTCTGGACCTGTATTTCAAGCTCGATGCCTATGGCGAGGTTCCCCAAGTGCTCGGGGCCCTGAAAGCCGCCGGGCTGAAGACGGCGATCCTGTCCAACGGATCGCCCGATATGCTCGATGGTGCCGTCGGCAACGCCGGGATCAGCGAAATGCTGGATGACGTCATTTCCGTCCACGACATCGGCATCTACAAGCCGCAGCCCAGTGTTTACCAGATGGCGGTCGATCGACTGGGCGTGCCCGCCGAACGCATCTGTTTCATGTCATCCAACGGCTGGGACGCTCACGGGGCCGCGACCTTCGGGTTCAACGTGGTCTGGGTCAATCGCTTCAAGCAGCCGCAAGAACGCCTGCCCGGAAAGATCGTGACCCAGATCGACGATCTGTCGGCACTTCCCGCGCTGCTTGGTCTCTGACCGCCACACAGGGGCTTGTGCCCGACGCAGGCTTGGATATTCTGACATCGTCATTTCGCCCTTACCGATCAGGCAGGGCCATTCCGCACGACCAATCATCCAAGGAACCGATCGATGCCGTCCTCGCCTGCGTCCGAAGTGCTGACCTTTGCCGATATAGAAGCCGCCGCCCAGGTATTGAAAGGCGTCGCCGTCGTCACTCCCGTACTGGAAAGCCCGTTGCTGAACCAAGCTCTGGGTTTCCGCCTGCGGGTCAAGGCCGAGCCGTTGCAGATCACCGGCTCGTTCAAGTTCCGGGGCGCCTATAACGCCATTTCCCGCATCCCCGAGGCCGAACGCGCCGCCGGGGTCGTTGCCTATTCTTCCGGAAATCATGCCCAGGGCGTCGCGGCGGCAGCCAACATGCTGGGCCTGCCGGCGGTGATTCTGATGCCCAAGGATGCCCCCAAGACCAAGGTCGAACTGACCCGCGCCTGGGGCGCCGAAGTCGCGACCTTCGACCGCTTCACCGAAAGCCGCGAGGAAATGGGCCTGAAGCTGCAGAAAGAACGCGGCGCCACGTTGATCAAACCCTATGACGCACCGCTGATCATGGCTGGGCAAGGCACCCTGGCGGCGGAAGCCATCCGTAAGTGCCAGGACGACGGCTGGTCCCCCGATATCTTCATCAGCCCCGCCGGCGGCGGCGGCTTGATCGCCGGATGTTCGACGGCGGTGCGCCACCTGTCGTCGACGACCGAAGTCTATTCGTCCGAGCCCGCCGGGTTCGACGATACCGCGCGCTCCCTGAAAGCTGGCGAACGCCTGTCCAATGATCCCGAAGCCCGGTCGATTTGCGATGCGCTTTTGGCCCCGGAACCGGGCGAGCTCACGTTTCAGGTCAATTCGGAGCGCCTGACCGGCGGCCTTTGCGTGACCGACGACGAAGCAATGACCGCCATGGCCGTCGCCTTCAAGTATCTGAAGCTGGTCGTTGAACCGGGTGGAGCCGTGGCCCTGGCCGCCGCGATCACCGGCAAGGTCGATTGCAAGGGCAAGAACGTGCTGGTCGTCTGCTCCGGCGGTAATGCCGACCCGGACGTCTACGCCGAGGCCCTGAAGCGGCCATTGGCGATTTAACCCAATTTGCCAAAAGCAAAGGGGCCGCAAGGCCCCTTTTTTATGACTGCTCGGCTAAGTGATTACTCAGCAGGCGCCGGCGTCGGCTTGCCCGGCGGCGTGGCGGGCGGTTTTCCGGAAGCCGGGGTCGTCGCCGAGGAAATCGCCTGTTTCAGCGCATCGACGTCTTTCTTTTCAACCAAACGCTTGCAGTGCCCTTCCAGGAAGGCCCCGTTCTCGATGGCTAGGTCTTCGTGCAGAATATCGCCGATCACCCGGGCTGAACGCGCCAAGGTCACGGAGCGCGCCTTGATCTGGCCGTTGATCGTGCCGTGGACCTGAACGCGGTCGGCGACGATCTCGCCCTTGATGTTGGCCGTTTCGCCGACCAACAGGCTCTTGGTGCGGATATCGCCGTCAATGGTGCCGTCGATCTGGATTTCGCCTTCGGAGCTCAGATCGCCGATGATCCGAAGATCGGCCGAAATAATCGAGGGCCCGGCGGCTTTCGTCGCGGGTTGCTGGCCGTTAGTGGGCTTGCTCGAACCCTTACTTGTCCTTGAAAACATACTTACCTGCCCTGATGAACTTGAGCGGGTTCAACGGCTTGTTGTTGAACACCACCTCATAGTGGAGGTGCGGCCCGGTGCTTCTGCCCGTGCTTCCCAGCAGACCGACCTTTTCATGGAACTTCACTTCCTGCCCGACCTTGACCAACACCTTGCTGAGATGAGCAAAGCGGGTTTTCAGGCCGAAGCCGTGATCGATTTCGATCATCCGGCCATAGCGTCCTTTCCAACCGGCGTGGGTCACCTTACCCGCAGCCGTCGAATAGACCGGCGATTTCATGGGACCACCCAGGTCGACGCCGTAATGGGCGGACCAACGGTTGGTCATCGGGTCTTTCCGCTTACCGAAGCTGGACGTGATGTAATAATTGGTCAGCGGCGCAGCCAACGGCATGCGGCTCATGGATTCCTGCAGCGTCTCCAGACGGTTCAGGTTGCGATCCAGGTTGGCCAATTCCAGCTTCAGGTCACCCGCCGGCTGGCTGTCGGCCTCGACCGGAATATAGGGGCCGCCGACACCGGCCTTTTCGCCTTCGGTATCACCCATCAGGTGATCAGGCTCCATCCCGGCCAGTTCGATGATCTTTTCCAAACCGGCGATCTGGTCGGCCGTGCGCTCGTTCATGCGCTGCACGACTTCGCCTTCGGTCTCCTGCAGTTCCTTCAAGCGCGAGGTCAGCTCTTCGACCCGATTACGCATGCGCGACGAGTCGTTCTGCGCCTTGTTGCGCTCGGTCATGATCAGGTGCAGGTCGCTTTCGACCGCGTTCAGGTTGTCTTTCAGCGCAAAGTTGCGGCTGGACAGGCTGGGCATCTCGTTTTCGAGCGTCGCCAACTGTTCCTTCAAACGCTCGCGCGCACTGATCACCTGCTGGCGCTCGGCATTGGTCAGCTCGAGGCGCCGCGAGACCGAACTCAAATTCCGTTGCAGGGCGGCGTTCTTCTCGACCAGCCCCAACATCAGGGAATGATTTTCTTCCAGGTCCTTGGTGATGGCGGCGAACTTGCGCTGATATTCAGCGACCTCGTTCAGCAGGGAGCGGTATGCAAGCCGCGCGCCCGCGATCTCGTCGTCCTTGGCCTGAAGGATCTGATCGTGCATCAGGAAGCTGACGGAGGTGAAAGAGCTCCAGCACAGGGCAGCGGCGAACACGCCGGAGACAACGATCTGAAAAGGCTGGGAAATTTTGAAATACGACACCTTGCCTTCGGTGCGCATAACCAACTGACGTTCCGGGAAAACGCGATCGACGAGCGCACGAAAACGCTCGGCTTTGCTGACTTCAAAGACTCCCCGTCTGGTCATTCCCCCGCTTTCCTTCCCTCTTTCGGTCGTCGTTACCGCCCCGTTCCGTGCCTATCGGCGGTTTGGCTTGGACGCCTTCGCCGGTTGGCAATCTTGCTTTTTAGGGCCGTTTCCGGCCCGCCGCTGGATCCGGAATGGTACTTTCCCGTCCGAAGGTATAGGTAAGGGGATAGCCGTTCAAGTATCCATTTCCCACCAAAATCCTGCATGCTTGAACGACATCTCCATTTCAACGGCTTGCCCTTGATCTGCATACATAAATAGGCACTCACCACCCTGCCTCGACCCAGGAGAAGTTCTCTGTCTAATCCGTCCTCCCCCATGCCGGTTCGCCCGCCCGCCGGGTCCTTGGAAATGCTGCTTGCCACCTGGTTGTATTGCGGTCTTTCGCCCAAGGCGCCGGGAACCGTCGGCTCGCTCGGCGCCCTGCCGTTCGCCTGGGCCATCCTGCATTTCGGCGGCTGGCCTTGGCTGGCGGCGGTGGCAGTTGCGGTGACAATCATCGGAACCTGGGCGACAGCGGTTGTTTTGCGCCGGACCGAGGTCAAGGACCCGGGCTTCATTGTGATAGATGAGGTCGCCGGGCAATGGATCGCCCTTCTGCCCGCCGGGTTGGACCCTGTTCTATTCGCCTGCGGCTTCGTCGCCTTTCGCCTGTTCGATATCCTGAAGCCCTGGCCGGTCAGCTGGGCGGACCGGCGCGTCGCCGGGGCCTGGGGCGTGATGCTGGACGATCTGTTGGCCGGGGCCTATGCGGCGGCGACGGTCTATGGCATAGGCTACGTTCTGGCCCAAATGTCGGCCTAACGCGAGGAAGCCCCCATGCTAGACAACGAAATCGTCACCCTGGCCCGCCTAGTGGTCGAAACCTATGCCCAACGGGGCCTGACCCTCGCCACGGCGGAAAGTTGCACCGGGGGCCTGATCGCCGGGTCGTTGACGGAAATCGCCGGGTCCTCTGCCGTGGTTGACCGCGGCTTCGTAACCTATTCGAACCAAGCCAAGCAGGACCTCTTGGGCGTTCCGGCGGCGACCCTGGCCGCCCATGGCGCGGTCAGCGAGCAAACGGCGCGGGCCATGGTTTCGGGCGCCCTCGCCCATGCCCCGGTGGATTGCGCGGTGGCGGTGACCGGGATCGCCGGCCCCGGGGGCGGATCGGCGGAAAAGCCGGTCGGCCTCGTCCATTTCGGCGCGGCCCGCCGCGATGGCGAAATTCGCACCGAACACCATGTTTTCCCGGGCGACCGCTCGGCCGTTCGCCGCGCGACGGTTCTGCATGCTTTGGGAATGTTGTTGGATATCGGCGGTTGACGCCGTCCCTCAACGAACCCATATGAGGAAAACCGGCTTCGTTGCCAAACCGATATGGTTTTGGTGTAGAATGCCGATACGGGGCCTTCCCCTAGGGCCCTGACAGCAACAATCATCTATCCTGCAGCCAGCACCCCGAACTTTCTGGTTGTCGACCCCGACCGCATGGGAGTCGCACGTGAGTTTTGGGAAAAGCCTGTTCATCGCCCTGAGTGCCACCGGCACCACCATGGGCGCCGTCGCCATTGCCGGACTGCTGACCAATAGCGGACCGCTGGCGATCGGCCCCGACGCGGAACGGCAGCCGCCCCCGATCGCCCCCGAAGACCAAAGAACCGTGGTGATGGAGCCGGTCCCCCTGGACCCGCGCGGCTATACCCTGACGGGGTCCGAACAGAACGACCTGATCTACGTTTCGGTTGAGATGGTCACCCATCGCAAGGACGACCGGCTGCTGGTCTGCAAGCTGATGCCGCGCCTCAAGGCCGCAATCCTGACCGACCTGGGCCCGCGCCTGCGCGCCCTGACCAGCCTGGCCGACATCGACGAGATCGCCACCAACCAATTCATCCGCCAGCGCTTCGACCATGCCCTTGGGGCCCGTGTGGTCGCCGACGCCAAGGTCAGCTTCCTTCAGAACCGGCGGCAAGGCCGCAGCCCCAATTGCACGGCGGCAGTACACGGCGTATGGCAGACTTGGTTAAGGTCGGGGCCGCTATCACGGCAATAGGTGGTCAGCTTTGCTGGCTGACGGCATGCGATGGATCGGCGCTACCGCCACCGTATAGATCCTGCGCGCGGGCCTCGAAGGCATTGACCATTTTGGTCACGGCTTCGTTGAAGACCACCGAGATCGCCGATTGAAGCAATTTCGAGCGGAATTCGAAATCGACGTAGAAGTCGATATCGCAGGATTGACCGTCTTCCGACGGCACGAAAATCCAATGATTTTTCAGATACTTGAACGGCCCATCCGTATAGGCGACATCAATCCGCTTGGCTTCCCAATCGAGCGCTACGCGCGAGGTGAAGCGTTCGCGGAAAATCTTGAAGCCGATCACCATGTCGGCGATCAGCAGGTCGTCGCGGCGCTCGCGGATGCGGGTCGCCTGACACCAGGGCAGGAACTCAGGATAGCGCCCGACGTCGGCGACCAGATCGAACATCTGGTCCGCCCGATACGGCAGATGGCGGACTTCGGCGTGGGTCGGCATGGCTTGGGCGGCCCCGGCCTTTAGGCCTTGCCCGCCTGGCGGGCGGCCTGCAGCTTGGCGAAATCTTCGCCCGCGTGGTGGCTGGAGCGGGTCAGCGGCGAGGCCGAGACCAACAGGAAGCCCTTGGCTTCGGCCAGACGCTTGTATTCGGCGAATTCCTCGGGCGTGACGAAGCGATCGACCGGCGCATGGCGGGGCGTCGGGGCCAGATATTGGCCGATGGTCAGGAAATCGACCCGCGCCGAGCGCATGTCGTCCATGACCTGAAGGATTTCCTGCCGCGTTTCGCCCAGGCCGACCATGATGCCGGACTTGGTGAACACTTCCGGATCCACGTCCTTGGCCCGGTCGAGAATACGTAGTGAATGATAATAGCGCGCGCCCGGGCGGATGCTCGGATACAGCCGTGGCACCGTTTCCAGATTGTGGTTGAACACATCGGGCTTGGCCTTGACCACGGCTTCGAGCGCGCCCGGCTTGTCGCGGAAGTCGGGGGTCAGAATTTCGATGGTCGTTTCCGGCGTGGTCTCGCGCAGGCGCTCGATGCATTTCACGAACTGCCCTGCCCCGCCGTCGGCCAGATCGTCGCGATCGACCGAGGTGATGACCAGGTGCTTCATCCCCATCTCGCCGGCGGCGATGGCCAGGTTGTCGGGCTCGAACGGATCGACCGCGCCCGGCTTGCCCGTGGCGACATTGCAGAACGCGCAGGCGCGGGTGCAGATATCGCCCAGGATCATCACCGTGGCGTGCTTCTGCGCCCAACATTCACCGATGTTCGGACAGGCCGCTTCCTCGCAGACCGTATTCAGGTTGCGTTCCCGCATCAGCTTGCGGGTTTCGCCATATTCCTTGGAGGTCGGCGCCTTGACCCGGATCCACGCAGGTTTTTTCTGGTGGGGGTTTTCCGGGTTCTTGGCCTTTTCCGGATGGCGCAGCGGGCGGACGTTGTCCTTCATCGGCTCCCTTACCTAACAAAACGGCCAAACAAAACGGGGGGTATCGGGGCAAATCCCCGACAGGCCGTCTGGATTAGAAGTGGATCACCCGACCGTAAGCGTCAAGGACGGATTCATGCATCATTTCCGACAGGGTCGGATGCGGGAACACCGTATGCATGAGTTCTTCCTCGGTCGTTTCCAGGCCCATGGCGATGACGAAGCCCTGGATCAGTTCCGTGACCTCGGCCCCCACCATATGCGCGCCCAGCAACTGGCCGGTCTTTTCGTCGAACACGGTCTTGATCAAACCGTCCGGCTCACCCAACGCAATGGCCTTGCCATTGCCCAGGAACGGGAACCGACCGACCTTGACCTTGTAGCCCTGCTCCTTGGCCTTGGCTTCGGTCAGGCCGACGCTGGCGACCTGCGGGTGGCAATAGGTGCAGCCCGGAATCTGGTTCTTGTCCATGGGGTGGACGTTGGGCAGGCCTGCGATCTTTTCGATGCAGATCACACCCTCGTGCTCGGCCTTATGGGCCAGCATCGGCGGCCCGGCGACGTCGCCGATGGCGTAAACGCCCGGCTCCGCCGTGCGGCCGTATTCGTCGATCACGATGCAGCCCCGGTCGGTTTTGACCTTGGTGTTCTCCAGACCGATGCCTTCGATATTCCCCTGCACGCCGACGGCGGAGATGACCCGGTCGACCTTGATCTCCTGGGTTTTGCCGTCCTTGGTTTCGACCGTGCAGGTCACGTCGTTGGCACCCTTGGTCAGCTTCACGACCTTGGCTTCGGTCATGATCTTGAGACCCGATTTTTCCATCTGCTTGCGGGCGATGCCGGAAATCTCGGCGTCTTCGACCGGCATGATCTGGGTCATAACCTCGACCACCGTCACGTCCGCGCCCAGCGTGTGATAGAAGCTGGCGAATTCGATGCCGATCGCGCCCGAGCCGATGACCAGCAGCTTTTTCGGGAAGATGTCGGGCTTCAGGGCCTCGAAATAGGTCCAGACGAGCTTGCCGTCCGGCTCCAGCCCCGGCAGAGCGCGCGGACGCGCCCCAGTGGCGACGATGATGTGCTTACCGGTCAAATCGGGCAGCGCCTTGCCGTCCAGGCCCATGACGGCAACCTTGCCCCCGCCCTTGAGCGAAGCCGTGCCGTCGATGACCGTAACCTTGTTCTTCTTTAACAGGTGCCCGACGCCGCCGTTCAGCTGCTTGGACACGCCACGCGACCGGGCAATCACCTTTTCAATGTCGAAGGACACGTCCTTGGCGCTAAGCCCATAGGCGTCGGCATGCTGCATGTAGTGATAGATCTCGGCGGAGCGAAGCAGCGCCTTGGTCGGAATGCAGCCCCAGTTCAGGCAGATGCCGCCCAGGTGCTGCTTTTCGACCACGCAGGTTTTGAAGCCCAGCTGCGCCGCGCGGATGGCGG
>DJHY01000148.1 GCA_002433335.1 Rhodospirillaceae bacterium UBA6608
GCGGCGGTCGAGGTCATCGGCACAGTCCGTAAATGGCTTGGTCCCGATACTTCTAGCGGAAGCCTCTGTCCGCAATCCACAAATTCAGCTGGCCACGGCGGCGTTTTCGATGGCCCGGATTTCCTCGGGCGTCAGGCTGAAATCAAAAATATCCTGATCCTCGGCCATATGCGCCGGGTCCTTGGTTCCGGTCAGAGCGACCATCCCGACATCCAAGGCGAAGCGGAATACGGTTTGTGATGGTGTCTTGCCGTACCGCGCCGCCAGCGCCTTGAAGCCGTCATGGACGACAAGGTTGCGGTTGGCCGTCAACAACGAGAAGCCTTGATAGCGGATGCCCTGCTCGGCACAGAACGCTCGGATATCCCGGTCCCAGGCGCGGGATGCGTAGCAGCGGTTCTGGATGAAGCTGGGTTTGACCCGCGCCCGTGCGCACAACAGCTTCAATTGCTCCAGATTGAAATTGCTGACACCCAACAAGCGTGCCCCGCCCTGTGCATGGATCGCCTCCATCGCCCGCCAGACCTGCCAGTCGACGGCCTGCAGGCGATTACCGGTCGAAGGGCCGTGCAGGACGTAGCTGTCGACATAGTCCGTTTGCAGATGCTCCAAGGACCTGGCGAAAGACTGCGCGACCTGGGTTGCCGCCGGGCCGTCCTTGTCATAAGGCAGCCGGTGATCCTGGCCGCGCAGGAAGGTGAACTTGGTTTGCAGGAACACATCACCGCGTCGCACCTTCCCCGCCTTCTGCGCCGCGGCCAAGGCCGCCCCGACACCGGCTTCGAAGTAATGTTTGCGTTGATTGGCCGTATCGATGCCGCGAAATCCGTTTTCCAAGGCCTGGGCGACCAGGCCTTCGGTGGCATCTTCCTTCCACGCGGTGCCGTAGATCAGGCGCGGCACGGTCACGCCTTTGATTTCGATTGTGCGGTCGTCCACACCCGCCCCCATTACAGGCGGACCGTCATCCCGTCCGCCAAGGATTGCCGATAGGCCAGAAGCGCCGGAATGCTGCCGACCACGATCCCGGCCAGCACCACCGCCCCCAGGATCGTCAGATCGTGAACCGTCGGCGCGGAAAATTCCAGGAATAGCCCGAACCGGTCATCCAATATGGGCCGCGCCAGCGCCAAAGCCGCATAGTACAGCCCCAACCCCAACGCCGCCGCCAGGGTCGCCAACACCGTGGCCTCGGATACCAAAAGGGCGAACAGATGCGCCGGACGCGCGCCGACGGAGCGCAGGATCGCCATCTCGCGCCGCCGTTCGTTCAGGCTGGCCAGCAACATGATCATCATACCCAACAGCCCCGCCGCCACGACCGCGACAGAGATCGCCGCCAGGGCCGATTCCGCCGTGCCCATCAAATCCCAGAGTTCCTGCAAGGCGACGCCAGGCAGCACCGCCAACAATGGTTCGGCCCGGTATTCGTTGATCGCACGTTGCAGGGTAAATCCGGCGAAGCGCGATTTCGCACCGACAAGAAAGGCCGTGATCGCGCGCGGCGTCAGGTTCATCCGCCGAACCTGATCCGCCGTCACCCGCATGCCGGGGACCGGCGCACCGCTGCGCCAATCGACGTGGATCGCCTCGATCGCTTCCAGACTGACATGGACCGTGCGGTCGACGGGTGTGCCTGTTTTGGCCAGGATGCCCGCGACGCGGAACGGTTTGTCCTTGTGCTTGGAAAAACCCTCGCGGCCCAGGCCATGGGCGACGATCAACGGATCGCCCAGCTTATAGCCCAGCGCCCGCGCCACATCGGCCCCCAGGACCGCGTCGAACAAATCGTCGAACGGTTTGCCTTCAGCGAAGACCAATGGCTTCTTCCGGCCATAGCGATAATGTTTGAAATAGTCCTGATTGGTGCCGAGCACCCGGAACCCGCGATGGGAATCCCCCAATGAGAGCGGCACGGTCCAGGCGACGTCCTTTCGGGCTGCGATTTCCTGATACGTCTGCCAGGAAATGTTGTTGGTCGCGTTGCCGATCCGAAACACGGAATAGAGCAGTAACTGGATCGCACCGCTGCGCGCGCCGACCACCAAATCCGTGCCCGAGATCGTGGCCGCGAAACTGGCCTTGGCCTCGGTCCTGACCTTTTCCACACCCAGCACCAGCATCACGCTGACGGCCAAGGCGACCAGGGTCAGGCCCGCCGTGGCTCGCCGGTTGAGCAGGCTTTTCACCGCCAGACGGGGAATCGGCCAGGCGTTCATGCCGCCTGCTCCCCCGCCCCGGCGGCGCGGTTCAATTCGGCCAGGGGCACGACCCGGTCGAAGCCGTCTTCCAACCGTCGGTCATGGCTGACGAACATTACCGTGGCCTCGCCGTGCGCGGCCTCATCGAACAACAGCTTCAGGAACGCCGTCTGGGCATCGGCATCCAAGGCCGAGGTCGGCTCGTCGGCGATGATCACCGGCGGTGCTCCGATCAGGGCCCGGGCCGCCGCGACGCGCTGCTGCTGCCCCGTGCTCAATTCCGTCACCGAACGCCCCCGCGCCGCCTCGTCGGCCAACCCCATGTGGGCGAGCAGACGTCGCGCCTCGGCTTCAGCCCCGCCCGGCGCGGCATCGGCCTTGGCCCGGCGCACCGATGAAAATCGACAAGGCAGCAAGACGTTTTCCGTCAGGGACAGGAACGGCAGCAGGTTGAACATCTGGAAGATGAACCCGATGTGATCGGCGCGGAAGGAATCCCGTTTCGCCCCCGACAGGCGCGTCAGGTCCGCCCCCGCGACCTCGACCGAACCGGCCTGCGGCAGGATGATCCCCGCCAGCAGATTCAACAGCGTGGTCTTGCCGCCGCCGCTGGGGCCGGTCACGAACAGGCGTTCGCCGGGACGCGCCATGAACTCGGGGATATCCAGGACCAGCGGCCCATCCGTCCGCCAACGGAAACGCACGCCGGAAAGACGGATCGCGTCGTCGCTCATGATCGGGCCGGAACGGAAAAGTCTATCTGCATTCTTAGAAGGTCAGGCGCGCATTGCCCGCTGTCAACTCCGCAGCGCCTTGGCCCTTGGCGGTAATGGTTTTCGCCTCAAGCTCGCGGGCCGCCGGAAAGGTTTTGAAATACCCGCCCACGTCGATATGCGTCAGTGCGCCCGGGTCGGCGCAAATGAAATGATAATGGGCCTCGAACTCGGAATGCTCACCCTGTTCATGGTGATGCTCTTTGCCGTGCTCTTGTTCTTTCTCATGGGCGTGTTCTTTCTCGTGCGCGTGCTCCTTCTCATGGGCATGTTCTTTCTCATGCTCATGATGGCCGTGGGCTTCTTTCTCGCCCGCCAGGGGGGAATGGACCTCGACTTCTTCAAGGGCGCACTTCGCAGCGGCAGGGAACGCGAACAAGCCTTTGGCGTCTTTCAGCTTGTCGACGGCGGCGGCAATCGCCCGACGGTCGTCTTCATCATGCGGCGCATGCTCGAACCCCGCGATGTCCATGCCGGGCGCATGTAATTCCATTTCAACGGTCTTGTCCTCGACCGCCAGGTTCAACTGGCCAACGCCATGGACGTGCGGGCCGAGTTCGCGTTCGGTCGCCGCCGCAGGCGACGAGGTCGAAACGGCAAGGGCAAGGGCGGCGGCAAGTGAAGACGGCAGGGCGCGCATGGAGGTTCCTTTCGCGAACGGAGAATCAAGATGCGTAATGTTATAAAATAACATTTTTGTCTCGGCAATGATTTCTCATGACGCCGCGCAAAGCCCGCTACTTCTTTTCCTCGGTATAGGGTTCGACCAAAGTGCCTTCGATGAAGTACCCGGCATCGACCTCGCCGGTGCCATCGACCAGGGTCAAAGACCGCTTGGATCGTTTGACCGTCATCCGTCCGGTGACCCAGACCGGTTCGTACAATTCCTTGGTATGGAACGACTGGGCCAGGCGGACCACCACCGTCTGGTTGATGGGTGGTGCCGGCACGTGGATACAGGCCCCGACATAGGGCACCAGCAGGAATTCCTGAACAGACGTGCCGTCGAATTCCAACGGCAGGACATAGCCGGGCAGCTTGATTGTCTGACCGTCCAGATCCTGGGACAACTCCATGTTCCGCTTGGCGATCTCGATCTGCATCTTCTGAACCTTGCCGACCATCAAGTCGACGTCGATCCCTTCCGCGCGCAGCTTGGTTTCGATCTCGCGGGCATCCTCATATAGCGGGTGAGATTTATCGATCACGCCCGTCGCCATCTGCGACCGGATCGAGGCCAGCAATTCCATTTCGACCTGTTGATCTACATCCAGGTTTTTATAGGGGGCCTCAATCGGCGGGCCAGCCGGGATCAAATCGTCCCAGGTCAGCACCCGGGGCGCTCCCGCAGCGGCGGGCGTGGCCGCTGCCCATATCAAAATAAGCGCCAAGACAGGCGCGTGAAGCCAAGAGAAAACGGCGAAGGAGCGCGGCATGAAGGAGTCTCGTCGAATAGGGTCGATGCGACCGCACCTTATACCTGCCCCATGGGCGTAGCAATCGACAGCCGCGCTCGCTTCTATGATCAGGAAATCACGCCGACCCGCGTGGGCGGGAACCGGACGGTGACGGTCGTCCCCCGATTCTCGACGCTTTCAATGCCCAGCGTCGCCTGGTGCATATCGGCCAGGATACGAACCAAAGACAGGCCCAGGCCCGATCCTTGCTGCCCCCGCACCAAGTGATTGGGCTGAACTTGCATGTAAGGCTCGAACACATCGTCCAAGGCATCCTTTGGGATGCCGATGCCCGTATCGCTGACGCGGATAACGATCCCGCCGACACGGTCGGCACGCGCGGCCACGGTGATGGTGCCCTTGTTCGGCGTGAACTTGACGGCGTTGGACAATAGATTGACGACGATCTGCCGAACCCGGCCCGGATCGCAATGCAGCACCGGCAAGTCGTCCGGCGCTTCGATCCGCAGCTTGATCCCGGCTTTGTCTGCTTCGCCTTCCATCAGGCGGCGGCAATCGTCCAAGATGACCGGCACAGCCGCCCAGGACTCGCGCATCTCGACGCGGCCCGCCTCGATCTTGGCGACGTCCAACAGGTCGTTGACGATATTGAGCATGTGCGAGCTGGTGGCGCGGATATCGGTCAAGTATTCGCCGTAGCGGGGGCTACCCAGTTCGCCATAAGGCTCTTGCCGCACGAGATCGGCGAACCCGACGACGGCGTTCAACGGCGTCCGCAATTCATGGGTGACGCGGGCCAGGAACTCGGTCTTCCGCTGATCGTTGATCTCCGCCCGCTCCTTGCCCTTCAACAGTTCAAGGTTGATGCGGCGCAGACCCGCGACTTCGTTGCGAAGCTGAAGAATCTCGCGGTGCAGCTTGGACTTTTCCCGATTGCGGCGGCGCTTCGCCTCGCGCAACGCCCAAAGCACGGGTCGCAGCGGCAACAGCAGAAGACTGCGCAAGCCGGGTTTCCCGGCGCCTCCGTAGCGCGGCGTCATCGGACGGCACGCGCCATAAGGTAATTCTGAATAATTCTGGGCCATTTGACTGTCGCTCTTCTCCCGACTTGCCTCAGTCCAGTCCCCGAATCTTGGATGTTTCTTTTGCCGAATCTTCTTATTCGGTACAAAAAATATCAATATTTTTTATTTAAACTACATTCTGCGAAAATTTATCTAAAATTGTAGGAATTCCGCCGGTCCCAGGGTTTCCGCCCCGTTTGCGCCAACTTGACGGAGATGCAGAGGTCCTTTAAATCCTGCAACTCTAAATCTCGCATTGCACAATCAAGGCCAGGGACCGATGCCGGTCCCCCTCCAAGGCCGAATAAGAAGGTAAAGCCATGAAGATCCTGGTCGGCGTCAAGCGCGTAATCGACGCCTATGTGAAGGTCCGGGTCAAATCGGACCAAACGGGTGTCGAAACCCAAAACGTCAAAATATCCATGAACCCGTTCGACGAAATCGCCGT
>DJHY01000011.1 GCA_002433335.1 Rhodospirillaceae bacterium UBA6608
GGCCAGGAAGAAGCCGTAGCGTCCTTCGGTCTGACCCGCGTAGGCGATGGTCATGCTCAACACGATGGTCGGAAGCAGGCCCACGACCTCAACCAACAGAATGAAGACCGCGACGGCCACGGAGACGCAGATGAATGCGCGCCGGTTGCCGGGGCGGGATTGCTCGCGCGGCGCGAACAGAAATGAATAAAGCGAAATGGCGATCAGCAGCGACGACAGGATCAACGGATAAACCGCCGATCCGACGTTCGCCAACGACCCGAAATTGAAGTCGAGCGCGAAATAGAATGCCGCGGCGCCCAACGCCGCGATAAACAGCCACGATATGTCTCTTGCCATGTCCCTCTCCCCTGGGATCAAGCGTCGTCGGATCCGACCGTGCGGGGACGGCGCGCCATTTGAGCGTGCCGTCCCGCGCGGATGTTCGGGCGATTATTTTTTCTTTTTGAAGACTGGATTATCCAGGACGTTGGCCCACCATTTCAACTGGGCCTGCATGTAGGTTCCGAACTGTTCCGGGGAGTCGGAAATCTCGATTTCGGAGCCGATGCCTTTAAGGCGCTCAAGAACCTTCGGCGAGTCCTGGGCCGCTTTCATACCCGCGAACAGTCGGTCGATCGCTGCCTTGGGCGTGCCGGCCGGAGCCAGAAGCCCGAACCAGGATCCCATTTCCATTCCCTCCAGGCCCGCTTCCGAAGTGGTCGGCACGTCCGGCAGCAAGGCCGAGCGTTTGGCGGCGCCCAACGCCATGGGGCGCAGCGCCCCGGACTGAACGTGAGGCAGGATCTTAGGGATGTTGTTCATGTAGACCTGAATGCGCCCCGCGACAGCGTCGTTCAGGGCCGGTCCCGCGCCCTTGTAGGGCACATGGGTCAGCTTGGAGCCGGTCTTCTGGTTGTAAAGCTCGCCAGCGACATGGGCCAGGGTGCCGATCCCGCCAGAGGCGAAATTGAAATCGACCTTGCCTGAAGAGGTCAGGGCGATCAGCTCCTTGAGGTTTTTGGCCTCGACCGAGGGATGAGCAACGATCAACAAGGACGAAACGACCCCGACGCTGATCGGCGCGAAATCCTTGATCGGGTCGTACTTGATCTTCCGCAGGTTCGGATTGATCGAATGGGAGCCTGCGGTCGCGAACAATAGGGTGTAGCCGTCGGGCTTGGCGCCCGCAACCAGGGCCGCGCCGATGGTGCCGCCGCCGCCGCCCCGATTTTCGACAACCACGGGGTTGCCCAAGGCTTCCTGAAGGTGGTCGGCGAAGATGCGGGCGATGACGTCGGTGTTGCCGCCGGCCTTGTACGGGACGACGATCTTGATGGTCTGTTCGGGGTATTCGGCATGAACGGGTTGTGCCGCGGCAATCCCCAACGCCGCTGCGAAAAAGGCGTACTTCGAGTGTTTAAGAATAGATTTGAACATTGGTTTCCTCCCAGTTTTGGGTCATTTTCCGGAAACCAAACACGCTTGCGGCCTTTGTCACTATTTCAATCTCGCTATACCGCAAACGAATTTGTTTATACTGGCGGCATGTGAAAATCTTCAAACAGGGCGGTGGCAACCACTGGCCGCCGATTACGGGCGGGGATCCGCATCCGAAGGACAGGCCTGTGTCGAACGATACGGATAAGAATTTCTCTCTCCGGCATCTGGGCATTTTCCTGTCGGTTCTGGAGTATGGCCGGATCGCCCTGGCGGGCGAGCGTCTACGTCGCAGTCCGTCCGCCGTTTCGCGGTCCATCGCCCTGGTCGAAGAACGGTTCGGTAGGCCGCTGATCAGCCGCGCCCAGGATGGGATTGCGCCGACCCCGGTCGGAACCCTGGTCGCCGAACGCTGCCGTATCATTCAAGACGAATTGGAAGACCTGCGGGCCTTGTTGCTGAAAGGGCATGAAACCGGGGCTAGGGAAAACGCCTCGGTCTTTCAGATGCATGTCGACGTGTCGCGCCTGCGGGCTTTGGTCGCGGTTCACGATTTCGGCTCGGTCAACCGGGCGTCGCAGGTTCTGGGCGTGACCCAGCCGGCGATTTCGACCTCGATCCGCAGCCTTGAAACGGACCTGGGGGTCGATCTGTTTTCGCGTGCGCCGTCGGGCATGATCGCGACACCGGCGGGCGTGGCCAGCACCCTGAGCTTCAAGCGCGTCTTGGCGGAACTGCGCAGGATTGACGACGACGTAACTTCGTTCGACGGCGAATCCGCGGGCCTGGTTTGTGTCGGCGGGCTGGCCTATTCGCGCAACGCCCTGCTGCCGGAGGCGATCGACCGGGTCCTGACGCATTTCCCCAAAATCGTGGTGCGAACGGTCGAAGGGCCGATCGGATCATTGATCGCGGGTATGCACGCCGGGGAAATCGACGTGCTGATCTGCGCCGAGCCGAACCCCGCGCTGTTGGAAGGGGTCGCGGTCGAACCGATCGCGCACGACCCCATGGCGCTGTTCGTGGCTGACAGCCACCCCTTGGCCGGGCGACGCGGCCTCAGCGCCGAGGAATTGATAGAACATCCGTTCATTCTGCCGCCTTTCGGCAGCATCACCCGCGAGTTGCTGGAACAGGTTTTTGTGGAAAACGTCGGCAAGCCGCCCAAGGGCGCGGTCGAGACAAGCTCCAGCGCCGTGATCCGTTACCTGCTGCACCATTCCAAGCTGATCTCGTTCCGGTCGATGATCGAGTTCAGCGCCGATACGGCATCGGGAAATATCATGCCCCTGGACCTGGCGTTCGAATTGCCGGCGCGCACCATCTGCCTGTTGCAGCACCACGGTGTACGGCAGACGGTGGCGGTCGGCGAATTCATGTCGGCCGTGCGGCAGGTCGTCGTGGAAAACAAACCTGCCTAGCGGCGATCAATTGCCTTTGAAGTCCGGCTTGCGCTTATCCGCGAAGGCGCTGACGCCTTCGTAGAAATCATTGGTCCGCGTGTTGCGGATGAATGCCGCCTTTTCGGCGTCCAACTGGTCGGCCAGGCTATTGTGCCAGGAGGCGTTCAATAGGGCCTTGGCTTCGGCATTGGCGCGTCCGGCGGCTTTGGCCAGACGGGCGGCCAACTTGTCCGTTTCGGCTTCCAGGTCGGCGGAGGGTACGATCCGGTTGATCAGGCCCCAGTCGAGCGCGTCCTGCGCCGTGAACCGGTCGCCCAACAGCGCGATCTCCATCGCCTTCTTCATGCCGACGGTACGCGGCAGGGAATAGGTCGACCCGCCATCCGGGCTGGTCCCGATGTGGCAGTACGCCAGGGTGAAGAACGCATCGTCGGCGACCAGCGCCAAGTCGCAGGCCAGCATCAGGCTGACCCCGGCCCCGGCGGCGGCCCCCCGGACCGAGGCGATGATCGGCTGCGGCATGGCGCGCATGTTTTCGACCGTTGCGTGAACACGGGTCAGGCGGGCGTCGAACTGTTCCGAGGTTTTATCGCGGTCCGGCTCTTCGTCCAGCATGGTCTTGAACGCCTTGACGTCGCCGCCGGCCATGAAGTGGTCGCCCTGACCCTTCAGGATCACGACCCGCACGTCCTTGGACTCGCGCAGTTGGTCGGTGATCTCCTTCATCGCCTTCATGACGTCGATGCTGATGGCGTTCAGCGCCTGCGGGCGGTTGAAGGTAACGCGGCAGATGCCGTCACGGACTTCGGTGAGAACCGTATCGTTGGGGGAGGTGACCATGGATGAGGGCTCCTTGTTGGTTTTTGCGACCTTGCGGCGGCCGCCTTATTCACTGGGCGTGGTTGAAAGCTCTTTGCGGTAGCAGACAAAACCGGAATGCGTGGCGACCTGATCGTAAAGGCGCATCGCCGTCGCGTTGGTTTCATGCGTGTGCCAATACACACGCGGCGATCCGGCTTCGCGGGCGCGTTCGTAGACTTCTTCGATCAGCGCCTTGCCGACACCCTGGCCGCGGACCTCGGGGTCGGTGAACAGATCGTGCAAGTAACAAATCGGCCCCCGCATTACCGAATGGCGATGGAAAACATAATGGACGAGGCCGACCAACCGCCCGTCCTTGTCCTCGGCGACGATCGCATGGATCGGCTCATAGCCATCGAAGAACCGATCCCAGGTCAGGCGGGTCATTTCCTCGGAGACGGCGAGCGGGCCGGTGCGTTTGTAAAAGGCGTTGTACCCGTCCCACAGGCGGTGCCAGGCGTCATAATCCTCGCGCTTGGGCGAGCGTAGGGTCAGGTTGATGGCCAAGGTGGAAGTCCGATGCGGCTTGTGGCGGGAAAAGGAATGTGGCGAGATTAACTCAGCTCCTTTTCGGGGCCAACAAAACACATCCGGAATTGGGAGGAATCCATGCCTGCTACCGACGTGAAAGTGATCTTCTTCGACGTGTTCGGAACGGTCGTCGATTGGCGGTCGAGTCTGTTGGGATTGCTGGACGATTTCGGCAAACGGCACGGGATCGATACGGATTGGCCCGGGTTCCTGACCGCGTGGAAGGCCGGATACCGCCCCGCCATGGATGCGGTTATTTCGGGCGAAAGGCCCTATTTCAACCTGGATGAAATGTATCTGGAGCGCATGAACCAGGTGGTGGGCGATTTCGGTCTGGCGGACCTGAGCGACGTACAGAAACAAGAAATCCTGCACCTTTGGCTGCAAATCAATCCCTGGCCCGACGCGGTCGAAGGACTGACGCGGCTGTCGCGGAAATATACCCTGGTGACCCTGTCCAACGGGTCGTTCGCCTGGCTGACGGCAATCTGCAAGCATGGCGGCCTGCCGTTCGACGCGATCCTGACGGCGGAAAACGCCGAGGTCTACAAACCCCATCCCCGCTGTTATCTGACGGCGATCCGCCTAATGGGCATGGCCGATACGCCGGAACGCTGCATGTTGACGGCCTGTCATAACTACGATTTGGAAGCCGCACGCAGCCACGGCATGCAGACAGCCTTCCTGCCGCGTAAGGAATATGGCCCCGACCAAGAAGCGGATCAGGCGCCGGAAAGCGATTGGACCGTGGTCGGTCGCGACCTTATCGGCGTGGCCGAAGCCATGGGATGCTGAACGGCGCCGATTGCGCCTTCATCTTTTTGTAGAAAAATCTAATATATTAATTCATGGTCGAAGGTGCCTGACCGTGAAGGTCAGTTGCGTGCGGTCGCAAAGTGAAGGCGGTTTTCTCAAATTGAGAATTTTTGCGTTATCGGGATAGCCTGAGAATAAGATGGTAGGCAGTATCTGATGCGCACTCCGACGTTTTCGCGATGATTCATTGAGCCAATGGCGGCTATTCGAGTTGTAAAACAAGGAATTACCGACAATTCGAAGGTTCGAATGAGTGGCATTGTTCTTGCTTGAAGGCGACGAAGTGACTGGGATTTCACGGAGCCGCGCAAGGCTTCCGAATCAAGACGGGGTAGGTGAACTATGCTTGGATCGTTGAAGGTGGACCTGAAGGGCGCGAAGATTTCGCGCAAATTGCCGCTTAGCTTTTTCATCACGACGCTGTTCGCGAGCGTCCTGATCGGCGCGGTCAGCTATTGGAAAGCGTCGAGCGACCTCCGCCACGAAGCGGAAAAAGAATACTACGGGTTCGCCGCTAGCCGCGCGGCCGCGATGCGGTTCTATCTGGATTCCATCAAACAGGATCTGGACAGCCTGTCGGAAAGCTCGATGACGCAAGATGCGTTGACGGGATTCGCCGGTGCCTGGGGAAAACTGGGCAGCGATCCGAGCAAGACCTTGCAAGCGGCCTATATCACCGACAACCCCAACCCAACCGGCGAAAAGCATAAGCTGGACGCGGCATCGGGCGATGCGGACTATCACAAGGTCCACGCCAAATATCACCCGTGGCTGCGCCGCTTCCTCGAAGCGCGCGGTTACTACGACATTTTCCTGTTCGCGCCCAACGGCGACCTTGTCTACACGGTGTTCAAGGAATTGGATTACGCCACCAACCTGAATTCGGGGCAGTGGAAGGACACGGACCTGGGCAACGCGTTCCGCGCGGCGGTCGCGGCAAAGCAGGGAACGCAGACGTTTTTTGATTTCAAAGCTTATGCCCCCAGCGCGGGCGCGCCTGCGGCATTCATTTCCCAGCCGGTATTCGGCGCGGATGGAAAGTTGCTGGGCGTCCTGGCGTTCCAAATGCCGGTCGACAACATTAATCGACTGATGCAGGCCCATGAAGGAATGGGTGAAACCGGCGAGAGCTACCTGGTCGGCAGTGACAAGCTGATGCGCAGTTCGTCCCGGTTCTCCAAAGAATCGACAATCCTGAAAGAATCCATTCCGGGCGATGCCGTGGCCTTGGCATTGGGTGGTGAAACCGGCGCCCATGTTGTCGAAGGTCACCGGGGTAAACCGGTGCTGGAAGCCTATCACCCGCTGGAGTTTCTCGGCACGAAATGGGCGGTGATTGCCGAAGTCGAGGCGCACGAGATTTTCAGCCCGGTGTCGGAATTGCGCCTTTTCATCTTGGTTCTGGTCGTTGTCGCTGTTGTCGTCAGCAGCTTGAGCGGCATGGCCCTGGCGCATGGTGTCGCTGGTCCTATTGAGGAAGTCCGCGATGCGATCGACAAGCTTGCCGGCGGTGATAATGCCGCGCAAATCCCCGGCACGGATCGTGGCGATGAAATCGGGTTGATGGCCCGGTCGCTGACCCAGATCCAAGGCGCGGCGCGCGACGCGAGCCGCCTGCAGACGATGGTCGAAAATATGCCGATCAACGTCATGATGGCCGACCCGACGACGTTCGAAATCAACTACGCCAACAAGACCACCATCGAGACCCTGCGGACCTTGGAGCATTTGTTGCCGATCAAGGCCGACGACCTGGTCGGAACCTGTATCGATGTCTTCCACAAGCACCCGCCGCACCAACGGGCGATGCTGGGCGATCCGTCGAACCTGCCGCATAAAGCGAAGATTACGCTGGGCGATGAAATTCTCGAGCTCAATGTTTCCGCCATCATTGACGGTCAGGGCACATACATCGGCCCGATGGTGACCTGGAGCATCGTGACCGAGCAGACCATGATCGCGAACGAAGCGGTCGATGTTACGGAGTTGGCCAAGAAATCCGCGGCGAACGTCCTGAAGACCACGGAGGCGTTGGTCAAGGGATCGGAGCAAAGCTCCAGCCGCTCGGTCAACGTGGCCGACCTGGCCCAGGAAACTCTGGATCGCATCACCGCCGTGGCGGCCGCGACCGAAGAATTGGCCAGCTCGGTCAGCGAGGTCGAAAGTCAGGTCGTGCGGTCGTCCGACGTTGCCCGCTCGGCGGTGCAGCGCGCCAACGAAGCCAACGAAAAGGTCACGGGCCTGGCCGATGCGGCCAACCGGATCGGCAACGTGGTCGAACTTATCCGCGACGTGGCGGAACAGACCAATCTGTTGGCCCTGAACGCGACCATCGAAGCGGCCCGCGCGGGAGATGCCGGTAAAGGCTTTGCCGTCGTCGCCTCCGAGGTCAAGAACCTGGCCAACCAAACGACCAAGGCGACCGAGGAAATCGCCAGCCAGATCGTGGCCGTGCAGAACGAAACGCAGGATTCGGTCCGGGCAATTCAGGAAATTGCCGAGGTCATCCGGGACATCGACAGCATCACCAACGAAGTGCGGGCCGCGATCGAACAGCAAACCGACGCGACCCAGGAGATCAGCGCCAACGTCCAGGAATCGACGGCGGCCATGAACAAGGTTGCGGACAACATTTCCGATGTCACGCAACGGAACCTGTTGGGAATGGGGGCGTCGATCAAGGTTATCTGGCAGACGCGCAAGTTGATCGAACCGATGGACAAGCTCCGCTCGAGCATCGACAACTTCCTCAAGAGCTAATCGCAGTCTGATCCTGCGCCCAAAGAATTAGGAGAATTACCGTGGAATATCGCATCAACGAAAACGGAAGCGAACGCGAGATCATGATGGAAGGGTCGTTCGGCTTCGAGGACAACTCGGTCGTCGAACGTTTGGTTGAAAGCCTCAGCCAGGGCGGGAACATCGTTCTGAACCTGTCGCAACTGCAGAAAATCGATTCCGCCGGGCTGGGTATGATCGTTCTGATCAAGGACGAGGTCGAGGCCGTGGGCGGGAGCTTCGCCGTGCGTGGTGCGACCGGCCAGGTGCATAAGATGTTGGAAGTGTCGCGGTTCAATCAGTTGATGACGGTGCATCCCTAACGGAGGGCTGCATCCGTGACGACTTGGACTGTTGCAGCCGTCGGCTGCGCGGATGGTCTGGCTGAGCAGGTTTGCGCGCTTTCTCTGCCGGCGATGGATGCCGTTTTTTCTCCCGGTGAAGCCACCGGCACGGGCAATCATTGCATTCTAAGCGGCAACTCGATCGCCGGGGTAGTGGACGGGATCACCAGTCCTACATGGGGTGTGATCGAGGTTCTGCCCGATGACCCCGAGGCCGACTTGGCGACCGTCTTGATGAACGGCGCCGCGACCGGGACTTGCTTTGCAGCAGTCCATACGGCGACGGCGTTGGACTTCGACCTGCCGGGAGCATTGGTCCGCGCCGCGGTCCGAACGATGGGCGACGCCATCGCAGTGACCGAAGATCGACAAATGGACATCGAGACGGTTCTGCGTGAACTGCTGATGAACGCGGCGGTCCACGGCAACCTGGAACTGCAATCGCCGGTCGCGTCGTCCCTTTCCGTTCGCGAACATCATGCCGAGGTCGCGCGCCGCCTGAAGGACGCGCGCTATCGCATGCGCCGCGTTCGGGTCGAGGTCCTGATGGACCACGAAGCGTTTTCGGTTTCCGTTTGTGACGAAGGAAACGGTTACGAGCAGGCGGGCGAGGCGGACCCCGACGGATACAGCGGGCGCGGACGGATGATCAT
>DJHY01000093.1:0-16718 GCA_002433335.1 Rhodospirillaceae bacterium UBA6608
TCGATGATGACGACCTTGCCGTCCTTGACGATGTAATCGGTGTCGCGTTGGAACAGAACATGCGCGCGCAGGGCCGAATTGGCGTGGTGGACCAGCGAGATGTTGTTGATGTCGTACAGCGAGCCTTCTTCCATCAGGCCCCGTTCACGCAGCATCTCTTCCAGCTTTTCCATGCCGTCTTCGGTGAAGGTCACGGCGCGGGCTTTCTCGTCTTTCTCGTAGTCTTCAGGGGTGACGTTGCGCACCACCTTGTCCAGGGCGACATAGAGGTCCGAATTGTCCTCGGTCGCGCCCGAGATAATCAGCGGCGTACGGGCTTCGTCGATCAGGATGCTGTCGACTTCGTCGACGATCGCGTAGTTGAAGGGCCGTTGGACCATGTCGTCCAACGAGAACTTCATATTGTCGCGCAGGTAGTCGAAACCGAGCTCGTTGTTGGTCGCGTAGGTAATGTCGCAGTTATAGGCGGTGCGCCGGTCGGCATCGTCCATTCCGTGTTTGATGACGCCCACGGTCAGGCCCAGGATGTTGTAGACCGGCTCCATCCAGCCGGCGTCGCGCTGCGCCAGGTAGTCGTTGACCGTCACCACATGCACGCCCTTGCCTTCGATGGCGTTGAGGTAAACCGCCAAGGTCGCGACCAGGGTCTTACCTTCACCGGTCTTCATTTCCGCGATCTGACCGCGGTGCAGGACGATCCCGCCCAGCATCTGAACGTCGAAGTGGCGCAGGCCCAGGGTCCGTTTGGATGCTTCGCGCACGGTGGCGAAGGCCTCGACCAGAAGGTCGTCGTGGTTTTCCCCGTTCGCCAGGCGCTTGCGGAATTCCTCGGTCCGAGTTTTCAGGCCGTCGTCCGGCAGGGCGGACAATTCCGCTTCCAGGCCGTTGATGGCGTCCACGTTCTTCCGCAGGCCGTTGACGTAACGGTCGTTGGCGGAACCGAACAGGCTCTTTGCAATGGCGCTGAACATTCGGGGATCGTCCTTGAATGGGGTAAACGTAATGAGTGAAGTATGAATCGATTATGGCGGTTCCGGGGCGGAAACGCTTGGGAAGAGATAGAGGTGCGCCCCTGTCCTGTCAATGAGCGGGGCGTTACCTTTTGGGGGATGTACGCGGTCGGACCAACTGTCTTATTTCAGTTCGAAGATGGTCATGACGTAGGACGGGCTGTCGGGCACCTTTCGGCAGGGTTCGTGCCGCAGGTGCACGTTGTAGATCTGATCCTGGTCGAAGTGCTGCAGAATATCATCGACCTTGTAGTAGTAGGTCTCGCCGGCGCCGTCCTCTTCCGTCACCGGGCGGGTGCAGGAAACGGCGATATATCCACCGGGCCGGCATACCCGCATGGCTTCGCTGGCGACAGTCCGCGGATCACTGCTGTAGCCCAGGACCCAGCCTAGCATGACGATGTCGAAGCTATTGTCCTCGTACGGCATGGCGTGCATGTCGCCCACGTCGATGAAATCGGAGTAGGACATCAGATCCAACCCCCGAACGCGATTGAGGTCGAAGCCGAAGGCATGGAAATAGAATAATTCGGCCTCAAGCCGGGGGCCGACGCAAAGCACATCCAAAGATTGCGAGCGCGCATAGACATAGTCGATGGACATCAACCCATTGATCAGAACCAGGGGGCGGGTCAGCGTCGCCCCGGCCATCAACTGGGATTTGTTCCATTCGATCGTACGTCCGCCCACGCCTGCGGCGGGGTTCTCGTAGATCTCGATGTCGTTTTCCGTGACCTTGGAAAGCCGATGCTGCGCGATCAATCCCACGATGTTGAAATCGTTCATCAACGCGTTGGGATTTTTAGAGAGATAGTCCTGCACCAGGGGGGCCGTCTCTTGGTCGAACGAAAGCGGGGCGCGGCGATATTTACGCTTGTCGGCCATGTGTTCTCCTGCCTGGCGGCTGCGCTGCAATGGTGGTTTGTGTCTCGGAACGGTCTGTTGAAACAGACTTTTGCGCCACCACCGAATTCGGTGTCGTTTTCCGATCCGGTTCGGTAGGGTACCGGCTCTCCGGCTAAGCGGAAAAGGAAAAACTATGAAAATTCGTTCGATCGCCTGGGTGGCTGCGGCCGCTATCACCTTCATCACTTGTGTGAACCCCGTCCAGGCCGAAGGCGACCCCATCGTCGCCACCGTCAACGGCACGAAGATCCTTCGTTCCCAGGTTGTCGAAGCCTATAGCAACCTGCCGGAGCAATACCGCCAGGTCCCGATGGATCAGCTGTACCCGGTGCTGGTGAACAGCCTGATCGATTCCAAACTGGCCGCCGACCAGGCGCGCAAGGAAAAGATCCATGAAAGCGCCGAGTTCAAGGCCGAATTGGCGGCGATCACCGACCGTTTGCTGGGCGCCAAGCTGATCCAGGAACGCGTCGACGCCAAGATCAGCGACGAGACCGTCGCCAAGCGTTACGCCGATATGGTCAAGGAAATCGGCGAACAGGTCGAAGTTCACGCCCGCCACATCCTGGTCAAGACCGAGGACGAGGCCAAGGCCCTGATCAAGGAACTGAACGGCGGCGCCGACTTCGCCTCCCTGGCGAAAAAGAAATCGACCGGTCCGTCCGGCCCCAACGGCGGCGACCTGGGCTATTTCGGCAAGGGTCAGATGGTCCCGGAATTCGAACAGGCGGCGTTTGCCCTGGACAAAGGCAAGGTCACGACCACGCCGGTCCAGACCCAGTTCGGCTGGCACGTGATCAAGGTTGAGGACAAGCGCACCCAGGAAGCGCCGAAGCTCGAAGAAATGGCTCCGCAGATTCGTCAGGGCATGGCCCGCGAAATCGGTGCCTCGGTCACGCAGGAGCTGCGTAAGTCGGCTAAAATCGAACGCTTCAATTTGGACGGTACTCCGGCTAAGTAAGTCGTTCACCTGAGGGCATCCCGGACAAAGGGGGATGCCCCCCTTTGTTCACTTGGTAGATGTGCGAGAACGACCATGCCTGAAGTCACCCTTTCGCCCCTGGCACCTGAAAGTTTCCCCACCATTCCGCCGATCGGCGGCGTGCGCGTGGCGACGCGTGCTTGTGGCGTGCGATACAAGGGGCGGACGGATGTGCTGTTGGTCGCGCTCGACGACGATACTCAGGTCGCGGGCGTGTTCACCAAGTCGTTGACGGCTTCGGCCCCGGTGGAATGGTGCCGCAAATCCCTGCCGGGCGGATTGGCCAACGGGCTGGTCGTCAATTCGGGCAATGCCAACGCCTTCACCGGGCGGCTGGGCGACGAAGCGGTCGAACAGGTGGTCGAGGCCGTGGCCGACCGCCTGGCCTGCCGTCCGTCGCGGGTCTTCGCGGCGTCGACCGGCGTGATCGGTGAGCCGCTGAACTTCACGGCCATCACCGACAACCTGGACGACATGGCGGCGGATCTTGCCCCCGGTAAATGGGACGAAGCCGCCCGCGCGATCATGACCACCGACACCTTCCCCAAGGGGGCGGTCAAGGAAGCCGTGATCAACAGCACCAAGGTGACCATCGCCGGGATCGCCAAGGGCTCGGGAATGATTGCGCCCGACATGGCGACCATGCTGGCCTATGTCTTCACCGATGCGAAGATTCCGTCGCCGATGCTGCAAGCCATGCTGGCCGATACCTGCGACCGCACGTTCAACGCCATCACCGTCGATTCCGATACCTCGACCAGCGACAGCCTGATGCTGTTCGCCACCGGGGCGGCGGATAACGACGCGGCATTCTCCGGCGCGGACGATCCTGCCCTGGCCGATTTTCGGGCCAAGCTGGAAACGGTGCTGCTCGACCTGGCGCAACAGATCGTGCGCGACGGCGAGGGTGCGACCAAGTTCATCGAAATCACCGTGACCGGCGCGGAACACGACGCAGCGGCCAAGCGTATCGCCTTGTCGATCGCCAATTCACCGCTGGTCAAAACCGCCATTGCCGGCGAGGACGCCAACTGGGGCCGCGTCGTCATGGCTGTGGGCAAGGCAGGCGAGCGGGCTGACCGCGACCGCCTGACCATCGCCATGGGCGGGATCACCATCGCCGCCAACGGCATGGCGGTCGAGGACTATGACGAAGCTCCGGTCACAGCCCATATGCAAAGCAAGGAAATCGACATTTCCGTCGATGTCGGGGTCGGCAGCGGCCGGGCCACGGTCTGGACCTGCGATCTGACCCACGGCTACATCTCGATCAACGCCGACTATCGGTCTTAATGTTCCCTCAGTCGCCGGGCGGCCACGTCCGTGGCCTTGGCTTTCGGGCCTGACCGGCCCGCGGCCTCAATGGCCGTTGGTTTCCGGCGGAGCCCGACCAGAAGAAAGGCAGCTATGATTCATGTCTGGTGATCTTCCCGAAGGCGGCTGCTGGGACGCCGAATTCCGCCGCGGCGCGGGCGACGTCAAGACGATCATCGTCGTCGCCGCCGTGCTGGTCGATACCGATGGGCGGATTCTGGTCGCGCAGCGGCCCGAAGGAAAATCCATGGCCGGGCTATGGGAATTTCCGGGCGGCAAGCTGGAGCAGGGGGAGTTGCCGGAGACGGCGCTGGTCCGCGAGCTGAAGGAAGAGCTGGGCATCGACCTGACCGAAAGCTGCCTCGCCCCGCTGACTTTCGCCAGTCATCTGTATGAAGACTTCCACCTGCTGATGCCGGTCTTTGTCGCCCGGCAATGGAAGGGCGAGCCGCAAAGCATCGAGGGACAGGCCCTGAAATGGGTGCAGCCGGTCAAGCTGCGCGACCTGCCGATGCCGCCCGCCGACGAGCCGCTGGTCGCATTGATCCGGGATTTCCTGGGTTAGGTGAAGTACCAGACGTCCACGGCGAAGTGGACGAGCACGACCAGGGGCAGGCTGCCGCTGCGCCGGTACAGGAACATCAGCAACAATCCCCAGAGTATCGCGAACAGGACCTGCGCCTGTCCCAACGGCATGTGCAGCATGCCGAACACCAGGCTCGATCCCAGGTAAAGTTCGGCGACGCGCGCGTTCGATCCGTCGTTGCGTTGCTGCCACCAGCGCATCCACAAACAACGGAACACCAATTCTTCCGAGACCGCGACCAGCGCCAGTCCCGCCGTCATGTCGAAGGCCAGGAACAGGTCGTCTTCCAAGGGCGGGAAGTCGGCTTCGCCGATCGGTAGCAGGGCCGAGGCATGTATCTCGATCAGATCCGCCGTCTGATGATCCAGGAATAGGATCGCCACCGATCCGCCCAGGGCGACGGCCCATAGCCAAAGGGGTGCCCGCGGCCAGGGCGGAGTGAAGGCCTGGCGCAGGAACGCCCAGGCCAGGGCGATGATCGCCAATCGCTCCGCATAGTCGATGAAATAGACGGTGGTGCCGTCGAACTGGAACTTGACCCAACCCAGATAGAACAGCGCCACCAACAGCGCTAGACGCCCGCCGGAAACGGCCAGCTGCGGCGTCATTGCATGTTGTCGATCTGCTTGCTGGTCTTTTGCATCTGGCCGATGACCAGATCGAAGAACGCATCCAATTTCCGGCGCAGGTCTTCCGACAAGGTCAGAAGCTTGGACCGCGCGTCGGCCGGGTTTTCCTGTTCCAGGAGCATCCCGTGCTTCAACGCCACGTCCAGGTATTTACCCGCCGTATGGGCGCTTTTGATGCTGGTCATGAATTTCAGCGCGTCGGTCTTTCGGACCGGGGTGCGCGAGCGCCACATATTGGTGAAAAGGTCCCAATAGGCGGCGTCGTAAAATTCGGTATCTCCCTCGAAGACTTCAATCCACTCCTGCAGGATGGTGTCGGTGAAGTCCATGTAAGCACGATGCTGTTCGTTGCTGAACGTCAGCTTCATTCTGAATCTGCCCCTTATATTCCCGCGACGTCCCATCCCCACCCACAGGTGCGCCGCCACCCGGCGTCGTTATATCGCAACAGGCAACTAGATGCAAAAATGAAATTAGTTATTGACTTCAAAAATACATGCAAATATATATGCGAAACGACATTCGAGTCGCCCGGGACGCATGCCGATGAACGGCGGTCCCCAGACGGAGGTATATGACATGAAGACGATGACCGAGCCGACGACGACTGAAGCCATCGCCCATCCCCGTACCAAGCGCGCTGGGCGCCGCCCGATGTTCGCCACCGTGGCCGCCCTGATGGGGGTGGTGATGCTGGGGGGCTGCGTCACCAATGGCACCGGCATGAAGCAGGGGGCGGGGACGCTCCTGGGCGCCGGCCTGGGTGGCCTGGCCGGGTCCAAGATCGGTGGCGGTCGGGGCCAGTTGGCCGCCGTTGCCGCGGGTGCCCTGTTGGGCGGCTTCCTAGGTAACGAAGTCGGCGCATCTTTGGACCGCGCCGACCAGGCATACCTTTCCCGCGCCCAGAACACGGCCATGAACAACGCCGATTGGCAGCCTGTAACCTGGTCCAACCCGGACAGCGGCAACCACGGCACCATCACCCCGACGCGCACGGTTCAGAACCGTGTCAGCGGTGAAGTCTGCCGCGAATATCAGACCTCGGTCACCATTGGCGGCCGGGTTCAGCAGGGATACGGCACCGCCTGCCGCACCGCCGACGGCGATTGGCGTATCTCCAGCTAAATAAGGATCCTCCGCACTGGCGGGAGCCTCGCATACCCCCTCCACAATCCCGCCAAGCCTGCCAGGGCCGTCCCGTACCCCACGGGGCGGCCCTTCGCTTATGGGGTCCGCATGTTCGTTGCCAAAAGCGCGGCAGGGGGCTACCAAAGGCGGATGAGCGAGCCAAGAACCGTCACCGCCTGCCTGATCATCATCGGCAACGAAATCCTGTCCGGGCGCACCCGCGACGCCAACCTGCAATTCCTCGGCGAGAATTTGAACAAGCTGGGAATCCGCATGACCGAGGCGCGCGTCATCCCGGACGTGGAAGACACCATCATCGCCGCCGTCAACGACGCCCGTGCGCGGTTCGATTACGTCTTCACCACCGGCGGGATCGGCCCGACCCATGACGACATCACCGCGCTGTGCATCGCCAAGGCCTTCGGCCGCAAGCTGATCCGCCATCCGGATGCTGAGGCCCTGTTGCTGTCGTTCTACAAGCCCGAGGACGTGACCGAGGCCCGCATGAAGATGGCCGACGTTCCCGAGGGCTCGATCCTGTTGGACAACCCGGTCAGCCGCGCCCCCGGTTTCCAGGTCGAAAACGTGTTCGTCCTGCCGGGCGTGCCGCGCATCATGCAGGCGATGTTCGAGTTGTTCAGCCACCGCCTGACCGGCGGGGCGGAGATGCTGTCCAAATCCATCGCCTCATATACGCCCGAGGGCAAGATCGCGGCCCCGCTGCTGGCCCTGCAGGAACGCTATGCGGCGTTGGAAATCGGCAGCTACCCCTTCACCCGCGACGGACGGCACGGCTCGACCATCGTCATTCGCGGCGTCGATGGGGAGGCGATTGCGGCGGCGGCCGAGGAACTGCGCGAGATCATGCGCGCGCTGGGCAGCGAGCCGCAGGACGTCGATCTGTAATTTCAGGGTTAATTAGCGCTTCAGGATGAAGTCGTGAATATCGGCGCGGTCCTGCCAGCCGGCGCGGACCAGTTCCGGGTCTTTGTGCTCTTCCTGCGGATAGCCCAGGCATAGATAGGCGACCAGTCGCCAATCCTCGGGCACGTCGAGCATCGCCGCGACCCGGCCCGGGTGGATGATCGAGACCCAGCCCACGCCCACGCCCGCGGCCCGCGCCGCCAGCCATAGGGTATTGACCGCCGCGACCACGGAATAGGGCAGCATTTCCGGCATGGTCTGGCGGCCCAGGCCATGGCCGCGCTCGGTCGTCTGATCGGAAAACACGGCCAGTTGGACCGGGGCCTGATCCAGCCCGGCCAGCTTCAACCCGGCATAGGTCTGGGCCCGATCGCCCGAATAGCCGGACAGGGCGTCCTTGTTGGCGATTTCGAAATCGTCGCGCACCCGGCTGCGGCGGGCGGCATCCTCGACCAGGACGAAGCGCCACGGCTGGCTGTTGCCGACGCTGGGGGCCAGGGCCGCCTGGGCCAGCAGTTCCTCGATCACGCCGTCGGGCAGGGGATCGGTGCGAAACCGCCGCACGTCGCGCCGCCACAGGAACAGGTCGCGCAGCTTGTCGCGGAACGCGGCGTCGAACGCCGGCGGCTCCTGGGCGGGCTGGGACTTGGCGGGATCGGTGTCGGTTTCGTCACTCATGGGGTCGAGGTGTACCCCCTGCCGCCCAGGGGGGCAACCGTCCTTGGCTCTTGTGCCGAAGCCCCGCTAGGGTTACCAGATGGCCCCAAGGGACGGCGGCGCCGCATGGTTGCCGCCCCTGCGTCGCGGGCGTGGTGAAATTGGTAAACACAAGGGACTTAAAATCCCTCGGCCTTTCGGCCTTGTCGGTTCAAGTCCGACCGCCCGCACCAATAAACAACGTAGGCGACCTGGGGCTGGCCGGGTTGGCCAGGTCGCCGTCTACAACTGCCCCCGCCTTTACCCCCCCAAACCTCACCCCGCACTAAACTTCAGCCCGGCGATCCCTACCGCGATCAGCCCGATACAGGCGAGGCGCAACGTCGTCACCGGTTCGCCGAACAGCATGATCCCGAAGAACGCCGCGCCCAGGGTGCCGATGCCGGTCCAGACGGCGTAGGCCGTGCCCAGGTGCAGGTCGCGCACGGCCAGGCCGAGCAGGCCCATGCTGGCGATCAGGGCGATGGCCGTCAGGACGCTGGGCCACAGGCGGGTGAAGCCGTCGGAATACTTGAGGCCGACGACCCAGCCGATTTCGAACAGACCCGCGAAGAATAGATAGAACCAGGACATGGCGTCACCTTTGCTGCCTTGCCGCCATCCCCGATCAGGGGCGCGCAAAAAGAAACAGGCCGGAACGTTCGTCCGGCCTGTGTCTTCATGAACCTGCATCGGCGGGGCGTCAACCGCCCGCCGGGGTCAGTTTCCTGGAAATGCTCTGGAGATCGTATCCAGATAGGATTCCAGCTTCTTCCGAAATCCGTCATTCAACGTCACCAACTGGGTGCGTGAATCGTTTTCCTTTTGCCGCTTGTCGATAACCCCATCGGATGCCAACTGGGCAATCAGCTTCAGGGTCGTCGATTTAGAGGCGCTGACCGATACGCAAATGTCCGAAACGTTCAGATTCTTGCCGCCGTATTGTGCTTCGGCGATCAGGAACAAAACGTCCCAGGTCAGGTTTTGCGTACCAGCATTTCGGTAAAGGGCGTTTTGGGCCGCACGAGATGATTGAACCCATTGGACCTTTCCAAGGTACGTCGAACTTTCCGCTCTTGTTTGAGTGCGAGCGTTCACCATGCTTACCTCCTCCCCCGAAGGTTTGCGAATACTGCTTAGGTTTCCTTACGGATACCAACCCGTATATTCTGTTGTAAGTTAAAATGTGAGCAAAAAAAGGTCTAGAAATTGGGACCGCTTCGTCTGTCGCGATAGTTGCGATCAATGAATATGACAAGAGAATTATAAAAGACGAAAAGATGAAAATGAGACGAGCGACAGGCTTGCGCGTTTTCCCCGGAAGCGGCATCCTGCCCGTCTAATAATTACCCCTGGAAAAACAGGGGAGCTCATCGAGGGGTGCAGCGGTGAACAGGCGCGTCAGAAGACGCGTTCGCTCTGGCATGGGGAACCAACATGGATACGAATCTCGCCGGAAAGACCTACGAGGTCCAAACCGAGACGGATGGAAAGTGGACGTTTCACGCGTCCCACAACGTTAAGTCACAAGCAATTCAACAAGCCCAGTCGCTATTGGCCTCGCACAAGTTTTCGGGGGTCAAGGTCATTGCCGAAAGTGACCGCAAGGGCGCGGAAATCATATTCAACGAGCAGACCGAGGTCGTCGACAAGGGGTTGACGATCGTCCCCATCGACAGCTCTCCGGTCTGCGAAAGCACCACCGATTGTTACCAGCTGGAAGCGCGCCGCACAGGTGGGCGCCTGCTGCGCCAGTATCTGGACGACGTCGGCATGACGACGATGGAACTGATGTTCGACTTCGGGCGTCTGAAGATGCTGGAGCGGGACGACAAACTGTACTTGGGTGCGCTGTCCCGACTGGCGGGGTTACAGGCGAACAAGGAAGCGGGGGAGAAGCCCGCGGACCGACAGGACAAGCTGGAACGCCTGTACCGGGAACTACTTTCCAACGCTCAACGCATGATGAAGCGCGAAGACCTGGGGGCGGCCATCCGCACGGGTGGGTTGCAAGCGCTGATCGACCAAGTCAATGCCGAGGCCCCGAAAGAAGAACGGCACATGCTGATTCTCGCCGGGCTGGCCGCTCATATGGGCGAGCAGGGCGACTGGAGCGGTAAGATCGATTCCCTGATCGGGCTGTTGGATGAGAAGTCGTCGATCGTCGTTCAGGCCTATGTCGACGAAGCCCTGACCGAGGTTCTGGATGGGGCCAAGGCGGTTGGCGAGCTGCTGGGCGGGGTCGCCGATGCCGCGACCGCCCATCGTATGCTGGCGCAGCTGTCGCAGGGGCGACTGCCCGAGGTTAAGAACCCGCTGTCCTGTATCAACGAGTTGAATAAGGCCCTGGCCGCCCATGACCTGGAAAACGCCAAGGGCGCGATCCTGGAGCGCGTGGCGCGCGGGATCGGCGGTGTCAAACCGATGACCCGCGAAGGGGCCGAGGGCGAGCGTTCCGCCCTGGTCGCCCTGATCCGCAATCTGGAAGGCTATGGCGGTCTGGTCGGCGGCTCGATGATGGCCGAGGCTTTGACCCTGCGCGCCAAGATGGCCCTGGGCGGTCCGGACGGGGATTTGAACGTCGAGCAGGCGATCGCCAAAATTCTCAGCTTCCTGCCGTCCCTGCCGTCGCGGGCCGGGTTCGTGCTGGACCTGTCGACGACCGATACAGGGGCCAAACAGCAGGCGGCGGTGATCCGCAATCTGGCGCAGGCGATGCGCGGCCTGACCGGGATCGAGGCGCTGACCGGCGGCGGTCAGGACCTGTCGATGGCCAAGCGGGTCGTCGATATCCTGATGGAAAAGACCAAGGCCTCCGGCCTGCCGGAAGACCTCAAGAAAACGGTGATCGCGACCTTGGCGAAGGCGATGGCGGCCGGAAGCGCCGCGGCGGCGGCTGCGCCCACGCCGAAGGCCGATGCGCCCAAGGAGCAACGCTGGGATTCAGGGGCATCGCAATCGGCGCCGCCCCCGCCCAAACCGGCGGCGCCCGCTGCGAACGGAAATGGCAACGGCCCAGAGCAACGCAAGTTTGTGAAGGGTCAGATCCTGTTCGAAGAAGGAGACGCCGGGACCGAGGCGTTTTTGGTCGTGACCGGATCGGTCGAAATTTATCGCCGGGGTGCTGTCGACCAGACCCTGGCGACGCTGGGGCAGGGCGAACTTTTGGGTGAGATGTCGTTGATCGACGACCAGCCGCGCGCGGCTTCGGCCCGGGCGGCGGAGAACACCACCCTGATCGTCTTGTCCAAGGATTCGTTGAAGGTTCGGCTGCAACGTCTGGAGCAGACGGACAAGGTCCTGCACCGCCTGATGGGGGTGCTGGTCAATCGCCTGCGCGGGATGGCCCGGACCGCCGAATAGGCGGCGCGGGTCCATCCGCGAAAGGGCGGGTTATTAGCCCCAGGGGAAGGCCGATTTCGGCGGCAGGGCGGCGGAGCCCAAAGCGTCGGCGACGCGCAGGCCTTCGTTCCATTTGACCATGCGCTCGGACCGGGTGAAGGATCCGACCTTCAGCTGCTTCGCACCCCAACCGACCGCCAAATGGACGATGGTCACGTCCTCGGTCTCGCCGGAGCGGGCCGAGACGATGGCCCCCATGTCGGTTTCCCGCGTGGCGTCGAATGCGGCCTTGGTCTCCGAAATGGTGCCCGCCTGGTTCGGCTTGATCAGGGCGCAGTTGACGGCCCCGTCGCGGGACCCGGCGCGCACCCGGTCGGCATTGGTCACCAGATAATCGTCGCCGACGATCTGCAGGTGCTTGGGCGCGGCCTGGGCAAAGGCGATGAAACCTTCGGCGTCGTCTTCCGACATCGGGTCCTCGACCGAGACGATGGGATAACGTCCGACCCATCCCAACAGCATTTCGGCCAACTCGCCCGAGTCCATATCGCGATCTTCGCGGGCCAGGCGATAGCGCCCGCCCTTACCGAATTCCGACGCGGCGATATCGAGCGAGATGGAAACCTGCTCGCCCGGTTTCAAGCCCGCTTTCTCGATGGCCTGGACCAAGGTCTCGGCGGCGTCCTCGTTGGCGTCGAACGCGGGCCAGAAACCGCCCTCGTCGGCGACGCCCTGCAACAGGCCGCGTTCGTCCATGATCTTGCCGGCGGCCAGATAGACCTCGGCGGTCCAGGCCAGGGCCTGTTCGTAATCGTCGGCACCCGTGGCGATGACCATGAAGTCCTGGACGTCGATGCGCCGCCCGGCATGGGCTCCGCCACCGAAGATTTGAATTTCCGGCAGGGGCAGAACCGGCGTGCCGCTTTGACCACCCTGATCCCAAAGGTGCTGCCACAGCGGCTTGCCCGCCTGGGCCGCGGCGGCATGCAGGGTCGCCATCGACAGGGCGATGGTTGCGTTGCCGCCCAGGTTGGCCTTGTTCGACGTACCGTCCAGGGCCAACAAGGCCTGATCGATGGCGTTCTGGTCGGCGGCGTCCAGGCCGATCAGGGCCTTGGCGATGGGGCCGTTCACACCCTTCAGGGCATCGGTCACGTCCCATCCGCCGAACCGGGGGCCGCCGTCGCGCAGGTCAATCGCTTCGTTGCTGCCGCGCGAGGCCCCCGCCGGGGCGATGGCCCGGCCCATGGCGCCGCCGGCCAGGGTGATGTCGGCTTCGACCGTCGGGCGGCCGCGGGAATCCCAAACGCGGCGGCCTTTGACGGCGGTGATGGTGGTTGATGTGTTATTGGCCGTCATTGGCGAAGTTCCTTCTCCCAGGCTTGGCGGACGCCGTTCAATGTCGGCGTTGGTTGTTTGATCAGCGGTTTGGCCACGCGGCGCACACGGTCGCGGTCGGCCTCTTCAGTCAGATATTCGACGGGCGACTTGCCGTCGACCCGCGCCAGGAACAGCGCGGGCAACAAGGCGGCGGCCCGGGCTTCGACTTCCGGGTCGGGGTTATAGCCTGCCGTCAGGGCGTCGAAACAGGCCAGGAAGCCGTCGGTCGCCGAGGGCGTCCAAAGGCATTTCAACAGCATGTGGTTCAGGCAGAACGCCAGGTCGAAGGCCGGGTCGCCGTACCAGGCGCATTCCGCATCCAGGAACACCGGCTGCGTGCCGTCGACCAGAATGTTCTTGGGGCTGACGTCGCCGTGGACCAGCGCCTCGCGGTGGCTGGCCGTGGTCTCCGCCAGGGCCGTCAGGCGCGCCAGCAGTTCCGGGTGCGGGCCGCCAGTGGCAATCAGGTACGGCTCCAGGCGGATGTCGTAGAAGGTTTCGTCGGTGCGGAAGCGGTCGGCCACGGCGGCGTCCCCGGCGGTGCCCGCATGGACGCGCTTCAGCCAGGCGCCGACGGTCCGGGCGAAGGCCGGGTCGGCGCGGCCTTCGTGCAATTCGTCCTTCCATGTCGGGTGATCGGCGGGCTCCAGATAGGCCATGGCGAACACGCCCTGGTCGGCGTCATGGGCCAGGATCGTCGGCGCAATGCCGGGCTGCAGGGCATTGGCGGTCTGCATCCAGGCGACTTCGTAGGCGTTGCGTTCGACCGGGGCGAACCAATCGGCCTTGACCTTCAACTTGGCCAGGGCGCGTTTGACGCAGACCGGCCCGCGGCGCAATTCGGCCCGCCAGATGTCGGACGAGACCCCACCGGCGAGCGGGACATAAACCGGTGTCTCATCGGCCTGGGCCAAGCCGCTTCGCTGTAGGAAGCTGGTAAGAAAGCTCTCGGCTTCGGTCATCGCTATTTCCCCCCGGCGACTTGATTGATGAACTTGGGAATTTCCGACAAGGGAAGAACCGCATGGCAATCCCCAGCGGAAGCGACGGCCCCGGGCATGCCCCAGACCACGCTGGATTCCTTGTCCTGGACTGCGACCGTGCCGCCCGCGTCGGCGACGGCCTTGGCCCCCGCTTTACCGTCGGACCCCATCCCGGTCAGGACGATGAACAGGATGTTGTCGGCACCGTAAGCTTTGACCAAGCCGCGCATCATCGGCTCGGCCGAAGGGCGGCAATAGTTCTCCTCGGGGCCCTCGTTGGTCGTCAAGATCACGCCCTTGGCTTTCCTCTCCGGCACCATGTGAAAACCGCCAGGGGCGAGATAGATGTGCCCGTCGACGACGCTTTCGCCGTTCTTGGCCTCATGACAGGTCCAGCCGGTGCGACGGGTAATGTGATCGGCCAGGGCGGTTGTGAAACCGGGCGGCATATGCTGGGTCAGAAAGATCGGTTGGGAAATGGTGCGGGGCAGGGCGGTGAACAGGCTGAACAGCGCCTGCGGCCCGCCGGTCGAACTGGCGATGGCGATGGCCTGCGGCACGAAGTGGCGGCGCTGGCGTAGTTTATCCGCGACCTTGTATTCGAAGCGCGGCGACGACGGCGACGCCGCCGGGACGGGCATGACGCGCGCCCCTTTTTCCCGCCGGGCCCGGCCCAGGCCTTGGGCCAGTTCGGCGATCTGGCTGACGAAACCCTTTTCGCTGATCTGCGGTGTGTGGGTCGAGGGGGCCTGGATGAATTCCGCGGCCCCGCTGACCAATCCCGCCATCGCGTTCTTGACGTTGGCGAAGGTCAGGGTCGCGACAAGGACGACCTGGACGTGTTCATCGACCTTGCGCAGGCGCGACAGGGCGGTCGCCATGGTGACGGCGGGGTCGCCGATATCCATGAAGATTACGTCGATGGCATGCCGGCGCAATTTGCTGACCGCTTCGACGCCGTCGACGGCTTCGGCGGCAAGGTCCACGCCCTTGGTCGCGCGCAGGGCGGCCTTGACCCGTCCGGCGACAATTTCCGACGTGCCGACGACCATGGCGTGAATGTTGCCGGGCTGGCCGCCAGGATTGCTGACGCTGGTTTCCCCCATGCGGATACTGCTCGTTTCCTCTATTTTTTCCAGACCATAGACGCTGGTCCTCATCGGCACAATCTCAGAACCGCCCGGGAAAGCGCGGCGCCGGGGGCTTGTTCAGGTTCTTCTCAGATTTATTGACCGGCCCGATCGGGGGGCGTATACACCGCGTGGGCCAGATCCCCCCAACGGGGTCGGACCCTTCTGGAAGCGAAGGGAGTAACACGCAATGCCAGTACCTCAGAAGCCGGGCGTCCGTCCGGTCAATCCGTGCTTTTCGACCGGCCCCTGCGCCAAGCGCCCCGGCTGGTCCTTCGATCACCTCAAAGACGCCTTCCTCGGCCGCTCGCACCGTCATGCCGGTGCGAAAGCGAAGCTGAATGAAGTCAGCACCCGTTCCCGCAAACTTCTGGGCATCCCCGACGATTGGGTCGTCGGTATCCTGCCCGGTTCCGACACCGGCGCCTTCGAAGCCGCCATGTGGAACCTGCTGGGCGCGCGCGGCGTCGACATCATGGCCTGGGAAAACTTCGGCAGCGAATGGCTGAAGGACGGGGTCAACGAATTGAACCTGGACACGCTGCGGACCTTTACCGCGCCGTTCGGCCAGTTGCCCGACCTGTCCCAGTTGGATTTCAACAACGACGTGGTGTTCACCTGGAACGGGACGTCTTCGGGCGTCATGGTCCCGGGCGACGACTGGATCCCGGAAGACCACGCCGGTCTGACCCTGTGCGACGCGACGTCGTGCATCTTTGGTGTCGACCTGCCGTGGCACAAGCTGGACGTGGTCACCTGGTCCTGGCAGAAGGTCATGGGCGGCGAAGCCGCGCACGGCATGCTGGCCATGGGCCCGCGCGCCATCGAGCGGCTCAACACCTTCACGCCGGATCGCGGTATTCCCAAGGTGTTCCGTCTGAAAAAGAACGGCAAGCTGAACGAAGACCTGTTCAAGGGCTCGACCCTGAACACACCGTCCATGCTTTGCGTTGAAGACGCCTTGGACGGCCTGAAGTGGGCCGAGGAAATCGGCGGTCTGCCGGCCATGATGGGCCGTGTTCAGTCGAACTACGAAGCGGTCTGCCGCTGGGTCGACAACACGCCCTGGATCGACTATCTGGCCGTTGACGAGTCCATCCGCTCCTGCACCTCGGTGACCTTGGTCGTGACCGATCCGGCCTTCGCCAATCTGGCCGAGGACGACCTGCGCGCGACCCTTCGGCGCATCCCCAAGATGTGCGAAGACGAAGGCGCCGGTTACGACTTCAACGAGCACAAGTCGGCCCCTCCGGGCCTGCGCATCTGGTGCGGCGCCACGGTCGAGACTTCCGACCTGGAAGCTCTGTTCCCGTGGATCGAATGGGCGTTCCATCAGGTCCGCGCCGATTTGGTGGGTGAAGCGGCCTAAGGGCCGCTCACTTCCCGCCATGCCAAAGGTGCTGATTTCCGACAAGATGTCGGAGCTCGCGGCTGAGGTCTTCCGCCGCCGCGGGGTGGATGTTGACGTCAAGACGGGCCTGTCCCCGGACGAACTCTGCGCGATCATCGGCGACTACGACGGTTTGGCCGTCCGGTCGTCGACCAAGGTGCGCGGTGCGGTCATCGACGCGGCCAAGAACCTGAAGGTTATCGGCCGCGCCGGGATCGGCGTCGATAACGTGGACCAGGATGCCGCGACGGCCAAGGGCATCGTGGTGATGAATACGCCGTTCGGCAATTCCATCACCACGGCCGAACATGCCATCGC
>DJHY01000093.1:17028-17214 GCA_002433335.1 Rhodospirillaceae bacterium UBA6608
CACCACGGCCGAACATGCCATCGCCATGTTGATGGCCCTGGCCCGCGACATTCCGCAGGCCAATGCCTCGACCCATGCCGGGAAGTGGGAGAAATCCCGCTTCATGGGCGTGGAGATCACGGGCAAGGTTTTGGGGATCATCGGTTGCGGGAATATCGGCTCCGTCGTTGCCGATCGGGCCCAGGG
>DJHY01000093.1:17520-17844 GCA_002433335.1 Rhodospirillaceae bacterium UBA6608
CGTCGTTGCCGATCGGGCCCAGGGCTTGAAGATGCGGGTCATCGCCTTCGATCCCTATCTGACCGAAGATCGGGCCAAGGATTTGGGCGTCGAGAAGGTGACGCTCGATGACCTGCTGGCCCGCGCCGACTTCATCAGCCTGCACACGCCGCTGACCGATGCCACGCGCCATGTCGTCGATGCCGAGGCTTTGGCTAAGACCCGTAAGGGCGTGCGGCTGATCAACTGCGCGCGGGGTGGGCTGGTCGATGAAAAGGCGTTGAAGGACGCCCTGGACAGCGGCCATGTCGCCGGAGCGGCAATCGACGTGTTCGAGGAAGAGCC
>DJHY01000126.1:0-34658 GCA_002433335.1 Rhodospirillaceae bacterium UBA6608
GACTTTGTCTTCCCCGGCGGCAAGCCCCGCCGGCCGCTTTCCAACATGGCCCTGCTCACGACCTTGCGCCGCATGAAACGCACCGACATCACCGTTCACGGCTTCCGCTCGACCTTCCGGGACTGGGCCGCTGAACAAACCAACTTCTCTCGCGAGGTGGCGGAAATGGCGCTTGCCCATGCCGTGGGCAACAAGGTGGAAGCGGCCTATCGGCGCGGGGATATGTTCGATAAGCGGGTCAAACTGATGGAGGCTTGGGCAGAGCATTGCGACGCGAAACGCTGATAGGTCTCCCTTCCAAATAACGGTCGTTAAAAGGTTCAGAGCAGCCAAGAAAAAATTTTAACGCTCCCACTTGCGGTCCGTTCATCCCGTGCCCAAATGGTTCTCGTTGTTCGCTCATCAGGGCATAGCTTTGAGCTCTTGCCATACACACGAAGGCTTCGACGCTTCGGCATCGTCAGCCACACACACATTCTAGGGGGTCAGGCCATACTGACGCCCCAACTTAACGATACGAAAAGCGTTCCGGAGCCCATTCAATCCGGAATTCGCTCATGATCTGATCCGGCCAGGACGCTAACGCGCCCCGAGGCCAAGGATGTTCCGGCTTACGCACACGATCCGCTGCCCTAAATGAGGTGGACAGCAGGTTAAGTTGGAACTCCTCGCTCCTCATCGATCGCGAACGACATCCCCCAATTTTACCTGTGGCCGCCCGCCTTATGGGCGGGCGGTCCTAGCTTGCGCCGAATTTGCCGGCGCACTGAGGAGCTATGATGAACAAGTCGGTTAACAGCCCTGCTCAAACACTCAACTCGGAACAAGCCGCCGAGTTGCAACATAAACGCCCTAACAACATTGCCCGTCTCGCCTATACCGTCGATGAGGCGTCTACTATTTCGGCGCTAGGTCGCACATCATTGTATTCAAGGCTGAAATCTGGCGAATTGCCCGCCCGAAAGTGCGGAAATCGGACAATAATCTTAGCCGAAGACCTCCAGCGATTCCTCTCTGACCTGGAAACCTTCCAGACGTCATCCGGCTTTGCAAAGGAGTAAGGCAGATGAACGACTTTACCCCCGCAGACATCCAGATTCTCGATGCTGTTCGCTATCAACTTTCACAGCGGCCTGTTTATCCGTTGCCTCAGTCCCCAGCAGTACAGGCCCCTTTGCCGATCCACCGTCTCCCCCAATCCGCCCGCGACTTGGTCACATCAAGCGCCTCGACAATCGGCGTGCATCCGGAAATCGCTCTCGCCTGCCTGTTCGCCGCCGTATTCATCGCCGCGCGGGGGAACTTTCGAGTGCGCTTGGCTGACAACCATACGGAAGCCTTGACCGAGTACATTCTCGTCAGCGCCCCTTCCGGGCAACGGAAGAGCGCAATCGTTGAGTTCTTCCGTGCCGTGCTTATTTCGGTTCAGGCTGAAATGCAGGCTGCGTACATCGAGAATGGCTCGGTGAATGATCGGAATATCTTGAACGCTGCGGTTAAGAAAGCCGAAGCGGCGTTCGCGGATCAGCTCCAAAAAAAGACTGCCGAGTTGGGGGCCGTTGACCTCGCACGTGCGGCATTGGCGGACGATTTGAAAGCCATTGAGAGTCTTCGCAAGTCAGCCAGGGATTGCCCTAGCCTTCCCCGCCTTCTCGTGGACACGTCAACGCCTGAAGCGCTTGCCTTTGAAATGACCGTTCAGGGCGAAGCAATCGGCATCTTCGAAGCTGAAGGAGGAATTTGGAAAAACCGGCTGCCGTCCAGTCGGGATGACATCGTGCTGAAGGCATATACGGGAGAGCCATTTGCATCCGACACGCGGACGCAAGGCGCGGTTCGCCTTCAATCTCCAATCGCCGCGATCTGCAACCTAGTGCAGCCGAACGTATTCAACGCTGTTTATACCAATACGGACCTCGTGGAACACGGGCTAGTGCCGAGGGTCTTGCCTCTCATTGCCCCGTCTTGGACACCGTTGGAAATCCCACTTGTTTCAGAGGTTCCCATCCATCTTGCTGATTGGTACGAAAAGCTTATTCGCGACCTGTTGAAGATTCAACGACCGGCCGGTCAAGACGGCATGCGGACAATCCACACGCTCGACGTTAGTACCGAAGCAAAAGCCGAATTCGACCGCTTCTCCCAGTACTGCCGAGGTCTCTATGTTGAGAGCGCGCACGACGGAGCGGGTGGATACCAAGCATTCTTGAATAAGCTGCCGGGCCATGCCGTGCGATTGGCAGGTGCAGTCCACCTTATGAAATGCCCATCTCCGCAGAACCATCCAATCGACGCCGAGTCGATGCAATGCGGTACAGCATTCGCGGATTACTTTCGGCTTCATGCACATGCCGCATTCGACGAATCAACACGCGACGGAGTCTCCCATGCGCCGCTGATCCTCAAATGGCTTCGGCGACATCGCCACCTGAATTTTACGGAACGCCTGGCCCTGCGGGGAGTCGGCAGCAACCGGCATAAAGTGTTTCAGGTCCGCGCCGGTCTCGATGTTCTTAGTCGGCATGGTTACGTGCAAGGCGCTTACATCAGTAAGGGGCTCATCTACGTTACCAATCCCAACTTGGGGTAGTGACCTACATCCGCCTCAAAGCGTTGACAGGGGTGAGCGTCATCCCTGTCAACGCCATCTGACGCACCTTGTGACGCCATCAAACAATCGCGAGATCAAATGCATCAAAAAACGCGGTGCGAGTTTTCACACCTATCAAGCGCTCGCAGCCGCCTTCACGGAAACGACGTGGCGTTTAACGAATTGCCCAGCCCCGTAAACAGCGAAGCCAGTAACCACGAGAAACCCGACAAAACGAAACATGAGCAAACCCTCCTGCTATCTGTATCCATCACAGATTACAGGCGCCTATCCCCAGATTTTGACGGATATTTTCGCGATCAAAATTTTAATCTTAAATCACTCACCGTGCCTGAGCGTTTTCTCGAGCAGGTTGCGGAGGAACAAGGAGGGTGCTTTCGAGATATCTAAACCGCTTTTCCGTGGACATCACCAAATTGCCGTCATCTTCCAAGATTGGCGTATCAATCATAGCCTTGACGATCAATGCCAACTTGACACAGCGGAACACCTCCTCGCGATCTTCGGAGGAATAAGAAGTATAATCGACACCACGGTCTTCAATTATTTTTTTGAGCACGTTGACTGATCTCCGTAACTGCGAAGATGTTTTACTGAAAATTCCATTTGCCAACATCGTGACATCTTGAATGGCTTTCAGCTTCCGCTGAGTAAGTCTTGCTTCGTCGGAGAATGTCGTTGCTTTCTCCAAATTGCTCTCGGCGTTCGCCTGTGCTGCCTTGGCTTTGTGTCCGAGAATATGACCGAAGATGGCCAATGCCGGTCCTACAACCAGCCCCCCCAATACCATCACCCCCATAGCCACACCGCCACCGCCCGCAGCCACTGAGCCACCGCCTAACCAAGCCAATGTGGCATTCGTCGCAGCCGCTCCACTCAGGGTGGAAATAGCGGTGCCTGTGCTGGCACTTGCCAAAATCACTGTTCCATTGTAGGCGCCAAATGCAAGCGCAGCCCCACCGCACAGGCCGGCTCCAAACGCCAATCCGGCATCCTGCAATGCCTGATATTCGTTCTTCAGGTCTTCAAGCAAGTGAGCCGGCGCGTCGCAAAGCTGCATTCTATCTATTTCAGGGCCAGCAATTGTTTCAATGTTTTTCAGCCTGCCATAAACGCGGATGAATTCCTCTATCACACCATTGAAGGCGCGCAGTTTGCGCGCGCCGAAATCTTCAACAACGATAGCTGTGTTCTTGCGTTGCCGTTCCAACCGGTTAAGCGACTTACTCATGACAGCCTGGGCGCTATCATTAACTTGGCTGGCGTCGAAATGATCAACTCCCGCCGAAATGGTCTTGGCGACTCCGTATAAGCCTACGCCGCCCAACAGGACTAAAGGCAACATTCCGCCATCTCCCGTTTATTCGAGAATTAACGCGAGGGTTCGGCTGGCTTCCTTATTGGTCGCGACAGCACGTTCCCGAAGGTCTTCAAGAACGAAATGCTCAACGCCGACAAGATTTGCGAATTCTTCGATCAAGCACCATTGAGAATCAGAAATTTCACCTCCCGCCATTGCCAGAAGCATCAATTCGAACAACATCACCTTGGCTACGGTCACTGTAAAGGGGCACGGGTTCTCCTCGCCCTCGTCTTCGCCTTCGTTTTGCACGGCCTCGCTTGCTTCGGGCAAAACGCAGCCTGATACAATGTTACGAAGAATCCCAATGCCCGCATGCAATCGCTCGCCCGGATCGTTCAGGTGTTTTTTGAGAACGCCGCAACCGATTGCAATCAGCAACATTTTTGGAATTTTGTCCGCACCAGAAATTAGTTCGGATGACGAGGTATTTTTAGAAGGTTTTTTCACCGGCGAACTGACCTCATTTATTCCACATTCAAGTGAAAATCGACGAATAGTTTGTATTTCATATTCATTTTCAAGAAATGAGATTCCCTCGAAATTGTCATTAAATAATTTTTCTTCTTCAGAATTATTATCAAACGTCAATTCATCGTCGATCAAGCTGACGAGTTTCGCGATTTCCAGAAACATGGCCTGATGTTCAGGTGTAAGCATTTGCAGCATGATAGATATCTAGCCTCCAAATATTGCATTAGAACATGCAACTGAAATTACACGCTCAAAACCACAGTCGGGCTTCTTCGTCCTCCATAAAAGCATCGAATTCCATCTGGCTTTTAAACTGAAGGCGGGCGCCAAGAACTTCTGCAAAACGGTTTATGCCGGCGGCGAAGACATCTACATCGGCATCATCGTCACAAATCGCAAAGAATTGCTGCGCCTCGCACAGAAGGTCAGCCATTTCACGCTGAATAAAGCTCTCGAACTCAGCACGCTGTTTTTGGATTTCGGCCCGGGCCGCCGCCTCTATTTCTCTGACGTGAACCAAGTTCGCCTTTGCTGCGTTTGATTGCTTTGCAGCTTCCAACGCGCTTTGATAGAACATCGAAGACAGGCTGTAGCCGATGATTCCGCCGATTGCAGCGCCAGCGAAAGGAACTGGGATCGCGAGTTGCCCGAGCGCCATCATCATGCTTGAGGACAACATTCCCGCGCCTTTTTCCCCAATTTCTTCCAGCAGTTCTTCTTCGCTTATTTCACCGGCTACGCACCTTTTAATGCTGCTGCCTAATGAGATGACGATACTTAGAACCAGTGTGGGTAGATTGGTTTTAGACAGCGCTCTAATCGTTTGTTTGGAGGATTGCTGCATTACCCCCTTGATCGCAGCTCCAGCAAAGGCCGAGCCATAGCCAACAGCAGCACCTTTGGCGGTATCCTGCGTCGTGTCCTTCGCGGCTTCGCTGAGTTGTTTTTTGTCCTGCGCAACGGCAAAAGCATTTGTGAGCAGTGAAATGGAGCCGCTTATAAGTGCCCCATACTTAGCACCCTCCATGGCGGCCCGATGGCTGGTCCAGGCGATGTCCCTCGCGGTCGCAATCTTGGGGTGTTTGCGGTAAAAAATCACATCTTCTGTGGTTAGGCCGGAATCGCGTACGTTCTTGGCGAGTTGATCATAGTTTTTTGCTTGCTCACGTAATTTTTGCGCAGTCTCCAATTTGCCACCCTGTTCGGCCCTCAAGGCATTGTGGCGTAGCTCTTTTGCCTGTTTCTTGCAGTGCTCGACTGCACCTTCGTATTGTTCTGAGGGCAGTTCCAACTTAACGCCGCGATAGCGCTTATACTCCCCATCTGGCTTGGTTATTTTTTTGAATAAATCATCTCGATTTCCAACGAATTTCATCTGGCTTTGTGAGCCACCGATGATCTTGCCATCCAGTACCTGCACCCGATCAACGACAGTATGGTTTTTGCCGAAGTCTGGATGATCATCGCTACGCAGTGTCCGTTTGCGCGAACGGTTAATAATGGCTTCGGCATTGTCACGGCTAGTTGCCGCGACCTCAGCAGAATACCCAGCTTGCTGCTTGATATTCTGCGTTTCATAGTCCGGATGGACCTTGTGGTTGGAGATATCTTTCAGGCCTTTGGCGAACTGCTGACCAGTTTCATTGTCGATGCCAGTATAGCCCTTGATGAATTCGGAGTTTGCGCTGCCGTAGCGACCAACGGTTTCGCCCGTTGAAAGGGCTGCGCCGGTCTGAACAGCATCTTCCCTAAACTTGTCGCGCTTGCTCTTTTTTGAAGGCATTTCGTCCTTGGAGAGTGCTTCCCCGGGCTCCTGCTTATCAGACATCTACGGCCTCTCCGTCAGGTGGTCGAATTAAGGACACGCGCCAGCCCACCAAAGCTCCAGACCCATGCCTGCAACTCCCGTTCACTGGTCGTGGTGACGGTCAGCGTCAGGCTACCGTCTCGATGGTTCTTGATGACCTGGTCGTCGCTCCAGATACGGTCGCGAACGTAGTCCGCCGCATCTTTGGCAACCTTGACGCTCATGCGCTTCGGCTCATGCCAGTCCAAACCGAAGCGGCGCGCGCCGCCCTCCGCCGCATCAAAGCCGAAGAATTCCCCTGTCGTCGCGATGTCGGAAATCCGATGCAGGGAGAAAGTGGTCGGGCGCTCCGGCGCAAGCATGCCGTCCACCAGACGGTAGCCCTGCACATACATGGCACCGCCCATCACCAGGATGCGTCCCGGTGCGTAGCGGTATACGGACGGCTCATTCCGCCCCGCCGCCGTATAGATCACACGGCAAACCTGGCGCTTCTCCATTGCCGTTCGCAGGCAGGAAATCGTGCCCAGATGCGGCGTATAATCGATATAGCCCTTACTACGGAAGCCGAGCGGCAAATCCGGTACGGACTGCTCTCCCAAGGTTAGAGCAAGCTGCGTCAACGAGTGCCCGATACGATCGAAAACACTCTCCGGCAAGTAAGGTGCCGCAAGGTCTCGACACACGGCGAGGAAATGCAACTCTTCCGACGAAATCCCCAGCGCTTTGTCCTGGCTCTTCGTGCAGAGCCGGTAGTACCGGCGCCGGCCCTCCAAACCTTTTTCAATATGGCTGTCTTTGCCGATATGGCGCTCGATGAGATCGACCAGACGGGAAACCGTCTGGGGCGAACATTCCAGGTCCCTCGCGATATCGGCTTGGAAGTGCTTTCTGATATCGAGGGTTAGGCGTTGGTAGAGGACCAACACCTTCTCCCTTGGCAACGCATCGCTGTGCTTCGCTGGCATCGAAAGCCCCCCAGAGCCCATGGAATCGTACAACGAAACCGAGAATTTTTCCTATAGCGCATTCAAACTTCATGGGGCGCGACCGGACGGCCACGCCATCACACGCTGTCAAAACCTAGAACAGAAACTCTCCAGATTTTGACAGATGTGGCTGAAATTTAATTTTCCAGGGAAGTCAAAACTGCGAAGAGCCGAACTCCCGCACGCCATGCGGCGCATCTCCCTTTGTATAGGTTTTGGCGAGGTAGCATGCCGCCCTCACCAACTCTTACAGTTCAGCGAGAAATGGCGCGGACGTAGCATCAAAACTTGCATGACATTTTCTCCAAACAAAACGTCCCACCTCCCTTTCGGGAAGCGGGGCGCGGATTGTGTTCTAGAGAATGATATATGCCTGAAATGAGATGAATGACGCTCGGTCGATAAATTTTGGCGAGATGCTATCCCGCAGCTAAAACTACAAACGGCTGCTTCAACCCCATTCTTCGTGTTTCATATAACCTCCACTATTCAGCCACCCTTGACCTTCTTCGGAACCGGGATAAAAAAACTAAAAAGGAAGATAAATAGCGAGCGCACGTATACAAACGCAAGCGGACGCTTCCCATCTTGAATCAGTTCATTCACCCTTATCGGATTGTTGGATTGCCTTAATTACTTTGAGGCTTTGGACATGCGGCTGCATCCGTTTGACGACACGATTTAACCCTTCGCCATCCATCCAAACTGGGCCAAGCTGCTCGCCAGTTTTTTCAAGAGCCGCGTCAAACCACACCATCTCGTCAGATGATGGAACCCTCCCGAAGAGCAATCTCGCAACTTCATTCCGATCGCTTGAGAAACCTCCGAGAGCGTGAACATCGGGGACACTGAGATCGGGAATTTCAAGAATGACCTCAGATTGCGTGTTCATGTACCGACCAATACCATCGGAAAAATTTCCGATAGACTTCGCATGCCGTTCGATTGCCTCCTTGAACGCTTTATCCTGATACAGGGCTGTGAGATTCAGGACGACATGCTCCGGCTGCGGGTACAATACGAAAATTACGCCTTGCCATCCCTGCCCCTGGGGCGGGACACCACCCTTAAACGACTTCGCGACCCCTAAATCGGTCGTCCAAGCTGAAATTTTTTCTGGGAGCTCGTTTTCGGCCAACAAGTCCCAGAGACTTCCCTTATTCAGGGCGATCTGACGAAAGCAACAAAGGCTGCAAGTACGAAACTGGACAGGAAGACCCGCAGCTATTCGATCCCCGACTTCGTCATCGGCATGGTCTTGATCATCCTGTTCGCGGTCTGGTTGCCCCTGTTCCCGGCGGTGATCACCGCATTCAGCGACGCCAGCTCAATGGAACTGCTGGCGGTCTCCCTGCTGCCGGCGGTCACCGTGATCATCGGCCACGTCGCCCATCTCAGTCGTCTGCTGCGGGCCGGTTTCATCGAGGCCATGAACAGCGACTATGTGGAACGGGCCCGCCTGTCCGGCATTCCCGAAAGCCGGATCGTCCTTCGCCATGTTCTGCCGGCGTCGGTCATCCCGACCCTGAACGCGATGGCGCTTTATGTCGCCGGGGTGTTGTCGGGCCTGATCGTGGTCGAAAAGGTGTTCGGCTATCCCGGCCTCGGGATCGAGTTGATCAAGGCCGTCGACACCCGCGAAGTCCATGTCGTGCAGGCCATCGCCTTCCTCGGCGCGCTGCTGGTGGTTCTCATGAACCTGCTGGCGGACTTCGCCATCATCGCACTTGACCCCCGGGTACGTAGCCATGTCAGCCAGCGTTAACAAAGTTCTCGCCGTCGTCACCCACAGCCCCGGCACCGCCATCGGCGTCGGACTGGTCGTCGCGCATCTGTTGATCGCCCTGTTCGCGCCGATGCTGATCCCCTACGGCGAGACCCAGTTGGCGGGACCGCCGATGCTGGCCCCGGGCCACGCGGATTTCATCCTGGGCACCGACACCATCGGCCGCGACTACCTGTCGCGCCTGCTGATGGGTGGGCGGACATCGATCACCGTCGCCATGATCGGCGTCATGGGCGCGGTCGTCCTGGCCACGTTGATCGCGGTCTCGGCGGCCTATATCGGCGGCTTGTACGACGACGTCGTGATGCGGCTCGTCGATACCAAGCTGTCGATCCCGGGCATCCTGTTCGTGGCATTGTTCGTCATCGGTTTCGGGCGTTCGCTGACCGTGCTGAGCATCGTCATTGGCCTTAGCTATTTCCCCGGCGCCGTGCGAACCATCCGCGCCCAGGCCCTGACCCAGGTGCCGCTCGACTACGTCAAGGCGGCGCGCATGCGGGGCGAGGCGGCGCTTTCGGTGATCCTGCGCGAGCTGACGCCCAACGTCATCGAGGTCGTGGTCGTCGAATTCGCGATCCGCACCTCCTCGGCGATCCTGATCGTCAGCGCCCTGTCGTTCCTCGGCCTGGGCATTTCGCCGCCGACGCCGGACTGGGGCCTGATGGTGTCCGAAGGCGTCAATCAGATTTATGCAGCACCTTGGCTCGTCCTGCTTCCAGCGGTCTTCATCAGCACCCTGGTCGTCGGCCTGAACTTCGCCAGCGACGGGCTGGCCAATGCGCTCGGCCTGGATGCCGCGCGCGGCCTGCATGGAGCCTGAACCGATGCCTTTGCTGGACGTCAAGAACCTGAAGGTCGCCTACCGCAACTCTGCGACCGGCGAAACGTCAATGGCGGTGGACGGAGTGAGCTTTACCGTCGATCGGGGCGAGACCCTGGGCATCGTCGGCGAGTCCGGCTGCGGCAAATCGACAACCTCGTCGATGGTGATGCGCCTGCTCGACCCGACATCGGGCAGCATCGAATTTGACGGCACCGACGTCGGTGCGATCCCGTCCAAGGATTTCGCGACCTCGGCCCATCGGTCGAAATTGCAGATGGTGTTTCAGGACCCGACGGATTCCCTCAACCCGCGTTTCACGGCGCGGCAATCAATATCCGACCCGCTCTTCCGCTTGGGTGGGCCGGACGCGCGGCGCGATGTCGACCGGCGGGTCGCGGAACTGGCCGATATGGTCGGACTTCCGCGTCACTTGCTGGAACGGTTTCCGCACCAACTTTCCGGTGGGCAAAAGGCCCGCGTCGGCATCGCCCGCGCAATCGCCCTGAAACCGAAGCTCCTGATCCTGGACGAACCGACGGCGGCGCTCGACGTCTCGGTGCAGGCCGTGGTGCTGAACCTGCTGCTCGACCTCAAGGCCGAACTGGACATGAGCTATCTGTTCGTTTCCCATGACCTGAACGTGGTGCGCCTGTTGTGCGAACGGGTCATCGTGATGCGCGGCGGCCGGATCGAGGAACAGGGCCCGACTGAGACCTTGATGACCGCGCCGCAAAGCGACTACACCCGCAGCCTGTTGGATGCGATCCCCCATCCGCCGGAAATGGCGGCATGAACGAGGAACCGATGACGATCCCCCGCTCGCCTTTGACCATTGCTTCTTTGCACGCGGACTACGCCGCCGGCCGCGCCATCGCCGACGTGATCGCCGAGGTCTATGCCCGATATGACGAGGTTGCCGACCCCGGCATCTTCATCCATCTGGCGGACCCGGCGTCGGTCGCGGCCGAGGCGGCGGGCCTGGGTGCGTTCGATCCGAAAGCGAAGCCGCTTTGGGGCGTGCTCTTCGCGGTCAAGGACAACATCGACGTCGCGGGCATGCCGACGACTGCGGCCTGTCCCGCTTTCTCCTATATGCCGGAAGAAGATGCGCCGGTCGTTGCCCGCCTTCGGGCAGCCGGTGCGATCGTGATCGGCAAGGCCAACCTGGATCAGTTCGCGACCGGTCTGGTCGGCACGCGCACGCCCTATCCCATCCCGCGCAACGCCCTGGACCCGGCCCTGGTGCCGGGTGGATCATCGTCCGGATCGGCGGTTGCCGTGGCGCAGGGGCTGGCGGCGTTTTCGCTCGGAACCGATACGGCGGGCTCGGGTCGTATCCCGGCGGGGCTGAACGGCCTGGTCGGGCTGAAGCCGTCCCTGGGCGCGTTGTCGACCCGGGGCGTCGTGCCGGCCTGTCGCACCTTGGATTGCGTCTCGATCTTCGCCCATACGGTGGATGAGGCCCATCGCGTGTTCGACGTCGCCTGCGCCTATGACGCGGAAGAACCCTATTCCCGGCCGTGGGCGGGGGCATCCTTCGCGGCGCCCGCGGACGGCCTGCGCATCGGCGTTCCGGCCAAGGCGGATCGTAAATTCTTCGGCGATGCGGCAGCGCAGGAAAGCTACGAAAAGACATTGGCCGATCTGGCGCGGCGCGGGGCTGAGATCGTCGAGATCCCGTTCCAATCGTTCTACGACATCGCCCTGCTGCTCTACGAAGGTCCCTGGGTGGCGGAGCGCTATGCGGCCATCGACGCCTTCATCGACAGCAATGAAGACGACCTGCATCCCGTCACCCGTGCGATCACGATCAAGGCGCGAAACTTCAACGCGGTCGATACCTTCAAGGCGCAATACAAACTGGCTGATCTGAAACGCCGCTGCGCGCAGGCGATCGAGGGTGTGGATATGCTCTGCGTCCCGACCGCGCCGACCTGGTACACGGCCGAGGAAAACCTGGCCGATCCCATCGGCACCAATTCGAACCTCGGCACCTATACCAACTTCGTCAACCTGATGGGGATGTGCGGGCTGGCCCTGCCGACGGGGAGGCAATCCGACGGCCGCCCGGCCAGCGTGACGTTGCTGGCGGCGGACGGCGGGGACAGGTTCCTGGCCGGTATCGCCGACGCCTTTCAATCGGGCGGCAGCATGACCGGCGGGGGCGGGGCGAAAAAAACCGGCGATATCGAACTCGCGGTGGTCGGCGCGCATCTGACGGGCCTGCCGTTGAACGGCGAGTTGACGGGCCTGGGCGCCAGGCTGGTCGGCACGGCCCGCACGCGGCCCGATTACCGATTATTCGAATTGTCGGGGACCGAGCCGCACAAGCCGGGATTGCTGCGCGTTGCCGACGGCACCGGTCACGCGATCGAGGTTGAAATCTGGTCCCTGTCGGCGGATGCCTTCGGGCGGTTCGTGTCGCGCATTCCGGCCCCGCTTGGGCTGGGAACCTTGCGGCTCGACGGCGGGGCGCAGGCCAAGGGCTTCATCGTCGAAAGCGAAGGGGTCAAGGACGCGCGCGATATTTCCGATTTTGGCGGCTGGCGCGATTACCTGGCGCACGTCGGGTCAAAAGAAGGGGCCGGTACGGCAGTCGCCTGACGCCGCACCGACCCCGCATCTTTCACGTCTTTTCTGCTTACCCTTCGTCCAGGGAGATCGTTTCCTGGCTTGCGCCGTTCGTGGCCTTGCGTCGGTTCTGCACCGCCCGCCAGATCATCGCCGCCAGGGTCAATGCGGCCATGGCGACGAACAGCAGGGAGATCGGCCGCTCGACGAAGATCATCGGGCTGCCGCCCGACATGATCATGGCGCGGCGCACGCCGTCTTCCAGCAGCGGCCCCAACAGGAACGCGATCAGCATCGGCAGGGGCGAGAACCCGGCCCGCCGCATGACGTAGCCCAACACCCCGAAGGCATACATCACGCCGACGTCGAAGATCTGCCGGGTCGTCGCGTAAACGCCGATGGTCGCGACCAACAGGATGATCGGGAACAGCACGCGTTTGTCGATGGCCAGGGCATAACGCGCCAGATGGATGAAGCCAAAGCCCATCGAGATCAGCAAAAGGTTGGCCAGGATCAGGCTGAAGAAAATGGCGTAAAGCAGGGGGCCCTGCTGTTCCATCAGAAACGGCCCCGGCGTCAAGCCATGGATCATGAAGGCACCCAGGACCAACGCCGCCTCGATATTGCCGGGGATGCCCAGCGTCACCAGCGGGATCAGGTTGGCCCCGGTCCCCGCACTGTTGCCGGCCTCGGCGGCGGCGATGCCCTTCAGCCCGCCGCGTCCGATCTTGTCTTCCGGTTTCGACAGGCGCTTGGCCGTCAGATAGGACAGGAACGCCCCGACGGTCGCGCCCAGGCCGGGCGTCGCGCCGATGAAGGTGCCGATGGCCCCGGACCGCAGGATCGTCGGCAGCAACGGGATCAGTTCGCGAAGGCGCAGCGGCTCTCCGCCCTTGGCCTGGTCCATGCCGCTCAGGGCGATGTCCTCATGGCCGCTGACTTCCTTACGCAGCTGCACGAAGGCTTCCGAGAACACCAACAGGCCCAGCAGGATCGGGACGATGGAAAAGCCGTCGTCCAGGTTCGCGATGTCGAACGTAAACCGCGCCTTGGCCGTGAACAGGTCGCGCCCGACGGTGCCGATCAACAAACCGAAGCCGGTCGAGATCATGCCCTTGATCGGCGACGATCCGACCAGGGCACCGATGATCAACAACGCGAACAGCACGATCGCCGCGTATTCGGGCGGACCGACCTTCAGCGCCACGGCGGCGATGGGCGCGGCGACCAACAGCAGCACGATATCGGAAAACAGATCGCCGATGACCGAGGCATAAAGCGCCGTATGCAGCGCCTTTTTGGACTGACCCTTTTTGGTCAGCTGATGCCCGTCAATGGCGGTGAAACTGGCCTGCGACGTGCCCGGCATGTTCAACAGGATCGCCGGGATACTGCCGCCGAAGCTGGTGCCCTTGCCGATCGCCAGCAACGAGACGATGCCGACCACAGGGTCCAGATAATAAGTAAAGGGGATCAGCAGTCCGATGGCCACGTTGCCGCCGATTCCCGGCAGAGCGCCGAAAAGAAACCCCAGGATGATGCCCAGACATGCGAAGACAAGGTTCTGGACACTGGCAACTAACTCTATAGCTGCGGTCAAATTTTCGAGCAAGGAAGCCTCTTTGTCTTGTTGTTATAAAGGTTTCCTCCAACATGCCGGCGGTGTCTTGTTGCCCCGTCCGGTTCCTCGGCGATCTTGCGTCGCCTGAATGAGAAAAGCATTTATCATGCTGTTTTTATTGTATTTTTATTCGTATTCGGCGCGTTTTCCAGGATTCTGCATGGCCATTCTGTGGCGGAAACTTAAAATCCGCAGTGGAATTCGCAGGAACAATGGTTACGGATTTCGCGGCTGCTTGACAACCTAAAAAACTATGATGTAATGGCCGGACGAGATCGGAAAACGATCCATGGACCGGCCCAGCAAGCCTGGGGGAAACCTCCGAAACAAGAATGACAGGAGAGTACGCCTAATCCGAATCAAAAGACCGACGATAGGCGTGGTGACGCAACGGCGCGGCAGCTACGAGCTCCCTTGTTAAAAAAATCAACTTTCAACATGGAGTGTTTCGAAAATGGCTTTCTCGCGTTTCCGCGGCCTGCTCGGCGCTATGGCCGTCGCTGCCGTCGGCGTTGCGGCGCTGATTCAACCGGCCCCTGCCAAGGCGGCTTTCCCCGAAAAACCCATCACCATTCTGGTCGGCTACGGCGCCGGCGGCATGACCGACGTGTCGACCCGTATTCTGGCCGAGAAGCTGGAAAAGATTCTGGGCGTCGACATCATCGTCGAAAACAAGCCGGGCGCCGGTGGCACCCTGGCCTGGGCCGCGCTGCTGGAACGTCCGGCTGACGGCTACACCATCACCAGCTTCGGTTCGTCCGCCTATGTCACGGCGATCATGCTCGACCGCAAGATCGGCCTGAAGGACTTCTCGCCCATCGGCAGCTTCATGGTGCAGCAGCGGGTTCTGTTCTCGCGCAAGGACATGCCCTTCAAGACCCTTGAAGAAATGATGGCCTATGCCAAGGACAAGCCGGTCACCTTCGCCGACGGTGGCGCATATTGGGCGGCCCGCTCGGTCGAAGCCTTCGCCAAGCAGTTCGATCTGAAAATCCGCCTCGTGCCGTTCCGCAGCGGCGCCGAAGGCTCCGCCGCCATCCTGGGCGGTCACGTCGCGACCGCCGAAACGGGTGTCGGCACCGGTGCCTGGCTGGGTGCGACCCGCGAGGGCAAGCTCAACGTTTTGGCCGTTCTCAGCCCGGGCAACCTCGACAACGTCGGCCAGCCCGGCGTGAAGAGCTTCGCCGACGTCGGCGCCAAGTTCCTGCCACAGATGTATTACGGCTACGCGGCCAAGGCCGGCACCCCGCCGGAGAATATGAAGATCCTGGCCGCTGCAGTGAAGAAGGCCCTGGAAGATCCGGACACCGAGAAGAAGTTCAAGGCCCGCGATCTGATCCCGGAATGGATCGCCGGTGAACCGTATCTGAAGTCCCTGGCGGCGATGACTGACGAAGCCAAGGAACTGAAGGCTTATCTGGCGAAATGACAGCCACGGCCACACGGTCTGAGAGAATGCGTGACGCCGTTTCCGGCGTCACGCTTCTCGCCTTTGCGCTGGCCTTATGGTTCGTCCTGATCCCGCTTTACGCCGGGGGGCATGGCGACCATACGACCTTGGCGGAGATCGCCGCGATCTTGATCGGTAGCCTCGCTGCCTTGTTGATCGTGCTGGCGGCCATCGGCATCCCCAGTGCTTCGTCCAATGCGTCCGAGGACGATCCTTTCCTCGACATGGGGGGCGACCGCGAACCGCCGCGCCTGATTCTGCTGGCCGGGGTATGGGGGCTGTTCGTGCTCGGGCTCGGTTATTTCGGGTTCTACGTTTGCGGGGCGTTCGCCGTCGCGGCGTCGTTCCTGTTGCTGGGGATCCGGTCACCGGTCCGTATTGTCGCCTGGACGGCAGGCTCCCTGGTGATCAGCTATCTGATCTTCGATCTGGGCTTCAAGCTGTCGTTACCGGTCGGGCGCCTGGTTTCCGAGCTGATCCATACGGTCCTGACCTGACCGAAATTATCTTGCCGGTCGGTCCCTTCGGCCGGTGATGGGTGTGTGGGATGCTTTCCCCCGGCGGTTTTGCCATTATATTGGCAAACGCGGGACAGAGAGACCGCATGTCCACAACAAACGCCCAAACCACGGGAGAACAGTCCATGGCCCAACCCGAGGCCGCAACCATCCCTGAGTCCGATGGCCTGTCCGACATGGAGCGGCTGGCCCAGGACGAACGCATCCAGGCGCTATGCAACGCCCTGGACCGGGCGGTCGCGCAGCGCGGGGAATCCAAGGTTCAAACTCTCAGCGGCGCCCTGTTCAATCTGATCGAACGGGGCTTTTGGCGACCCGGCGACAAACTGCCGGGCGAAAAAGAATTCAGCCAGGTTTTGGGCCTCAGCCTGGGCACGGTCCAGGCCGCGATGCGCGAGCTGGTTTCGGCGCGCCTGTTGGAACGGCGGCGCGGTGCCGGGACGTTCGTCGCCGACGCCAAGGAATTGGGGTCCAGCATCTGGCATTTCCGCTTTCGCACCCTGGACGGCAAGAATCTGTTGCCGTGGAAAAGCACGGTCCTGTCGGTCGAGGAAATCGGCGACCAGGGACCGTGGGCGGACTTCCTCAGCTTCGCCCCCAGCTATATCCGCATCCGCCGCGTCAACGACATGCAGGCGTTCAAGGTTTATTCCGAGATGTATCTGGATGGGCCGCGGTTCCGCCCGCTGCTCGACGTGCCGTTCGAGATGCTGGCCCAGAAGAACATCCGCGTGTTCCTGCACGAGCGCTATAACGCGCCGACCTTCCGGGGCGTGCACCGCGTCGCTTCGACCTCGATCTCGAAGGACGTCGCGCCGTTGATCGGCGTCGATGCCGGCTCGCCCGGCCTGTTGATCAAGGCCCTGTGCTTTACCTTCCGCGACGCGCCGATCACCTATCAGACGATCGTCGTGCCGGAAACGCCGCACGAGTTGGAAATCCTCGGCTGACAAAAAAATGGCCGGCGCGGGGGAGTGCGCCGGCCCACCCGCGAGAGGGTGTCGTGATTTTGCGTTCGGCCCTTATTCGTCGAACACGAAGATCGGGCTGCTCCAGGCCTGGAAACCGTCTTCCGTATTGACGCAAACCCACAGCGGATTGTCGCGGCCCTTGGCCAGCGGCACCGTGACCTTGTGGGTGACGTGGTCGTGGGGATTGACGTCGGGCAGGCGGAACACCCGGATTTTGCGTTCCAGGCCGCCCGCTTCGATCATCGTGTCGTCATATCCGATGTCCGACAGCTTGCAGTGGATCGCGCCGTGATTGCACGACAGGTCGAACATGCCGTCGGCGCTTTCGTCTTCCAGATAGGCGTCGAAGCCGCCGTAGTTACCGGTGGTCAGGGCGTTCCATTCTACGGTGTCGGTGCCGGTTTGCTCCAATCGGCGTTCGTGGTCCCAGGCGTTGATCTTGCTGATCCCGGTGACCTTGGCCCCGCCGAACCGGGCCCGCCCGATCCAGGTGGTTTGTCGCCCGCGGCCGCGGTATTCGGCCCCGGACCACAGCACCCGCACGCGCGACCCCAATTCTTTCGGCGCATAGGGGCGGAACAGTTCCACCACCTCGGTGCCGTTGCGGATTTCGATCCGCTCGATCGGGGCATGGGCCGCGACCTCGATGGTCAGCTCGACCGTATCGTCCGAGGTCCGCACGATGTCGCCCATCATCACTTCGTTGACGTCCCAGGAATTGGTGTCGGGGAAGTGGTTGGGGTCGCGTTCGAACAGACGACCGCCGCCCTTGATCCCGGCGCGAACGTCGAGGTGCAGGCGGCAGCCGGTGGTGCCGTAATGATGGCGTCGGCGCAGGCATTCGAAGATGCCGTCGCGGGTCAGCTCGTCCGTATAGAAACAGGTCAGCCCGCCATAGGCGCCGAACTTGGCCGCACCCGGATAGCTGGCCCCCGGGCGGCCCTTGTGGCCGTCACTGTTGCAGACCACGCCCGAGCGATGGCCGAGCGGAAAGCCGTCGGTCAGCAGCCATTCGAAGGTGCCCCAGGCGGAATGGATTTCCATCGCCGTTTCCTTGGTGGCGTCGTGGGCCAATTTGATATCGGCATATCGCCCGCCGACATGGGCGTAGACGCAGACGTCTTCGTCCTTCAGCGCCTCGAACAGCTTGTTGGCGTCGGAGGCATCGGTGTGCAGGTCGCTGCGGTCTTCGATCAGGGCGTGGGACGAGCGATGAATTTGCCGTCCCTCGGTGCGGAAGAACACGTTGCGGTCGCCACCCACCGCGGTGTTGCCCGACCATTCGTAACCGGGGAAGGTCACGAAGCGGTGGTCCTCGTGATATTCGACCGTCAGTTCGTTCAGGTACGACCAGAAGGCGTTATTGACCTGGAAGTCGTTGGCCTGATGCGAGGTCACGTCGAGGAACGATTTATTGCGGGCGAAATCGAAATAGTCGCGCGACGCGCCGATGCCGATGGATTCTCCGCTCTGCCCATGCAGGTCGCCCCAATAGCCGCTGACCTTGCCGTCGCGAATGAGCAGCGGGCCGGTTTGGGCGACGCAGGTATCGCCGTCCATCAGCTTGATGCGCAGCTCGCCTTCCCCGGCGACGCTCAGGTTTTCGATGGTCAGGGCGCGCTCGCCCTTTCGGTACTCCAGCGTTTCCGGCAGGCCCTTGACCGTCATGTTGGCTTCCAGGCGGAAGGTGCCTTCGGCCAGATGGCTGGGGTTGCCCCATTTGTCTTCGGCCTTGATGCCCAATTGGAAGCGCTCGCCGGGGCGGCGCAGGCTGGGCAGGACTGCGCGCCAGATGGCGGGCGGGCCGGGGATGATGGCGATGGCCGGGGTTTCCGGCAGCGGCACGTAATGACCCACGGCGCAGACGTCGGCCACGACCTTGAACTCGAACCCGGCTTCGCAGAACGTCTGCATCTTCATACCGGGCGAGCCCTGCGAGGTATCGCCGAACACGATCACGATCTGATCGCCTTCCTTCAGGTAGCCGCCGTGCAGCTTGGCCGTCAGCGCCTTGAACCAGGGGCGATGGCCGGACGTTCCGCCGAAAAACAGCCGAATGTTGGCGCCGGTGTTGGTATGGGCGGTGACGTAGTTATAGCCGGTCGGGTCGGTGGTCTGCAGGTCGCCCTGGTCGCCGACGAACCGGAACAGCACGGCAATCCCCCCGGTATCGTCGATCCCGTAACGCCCCACCGTATAGACCATGCGAAAGGTCTGTACGCTGCGCGCTTCGAATGCGCCCTTCGGCTCCATGGCGACATGGCCGTAAAGCAGCGGGTCCTCGCCCGGATGGGTGGCGGGCCAAAGATCGCCGACAAGGGCGGAATCGACGGGGGTGGGGATATTGGCGGTCATCGGGGGTTCTCTTCTTATGGATACGGGACGGCGTTCGGTATCGACCCCGTTAGAATAACTCTATAGTTTTCGTCGGCAAGAGGCTTTTGCGTGAAAAACGCATGCGGGCAGGGAAATGCGCCGTCTTCCGGCCTTAACAGTCGGGCGAAGAACGTAAATTCAGGTTGGGTTTAAGGGGCTGAAGGTTCAGTCCAGGTCGTTGACGGCGCCGCGCACGATCTTCAGGTGGGCGTTCATGGCGCGTTGCGCGCCCTCGCCGTCGCCGCGCAGGATCGCCTGCACCACGGCGTCGTGTTCCTGATAGGACAGGTCCAACCGCCCGCGCACCCGGAACTGCGCCCGGCGATAAGGGGCAACCCGGCGGCGGACGTGCAGGGTCAGTTCCTCAAGGAACGAATTATGGGTGCCGGTATAGATCGCGGCGTGGAACTTGGTGTTGTAGTCGTAATAGAGCTCGACATCGTCGGCCTCGGCGGCCTGGCGGGAGCCTTCATGGATTTCCAACAGAGCCATGTGGTCTTCGGGCGTCATGGCCATGGCGGCGATGCGCGAACACAGGCCCTCCATTTCGGCCATCACCAGGAACATTTCGTCCAGGCGCTGATCGGTGATGGTCGCCACCACCGCGCCCCGCCGCGGACGGGCATCGGCGAAGCCGAAGGCTTCCAATTGGCGGATGGCTTCGCGGATCGGGGTGCGCGATACGCCGAACCGCTCGGCCAGGGTCACCTCGTCCAAGGCTGCGCCGGGGCCCAGGCGACCGCGCGCGATCTCGTCGGCGAGCTCTTCGCGGATACGTTCGGACTGGGTCTTGCGCTTGGACACTCAACTGCCGCCGGGTCGCTTAAGGGGCTTTAGAATCACATTTCTTCGCGATTGCATGCAATCGTAAATTACCCCCAAGGTGTGCCGGCGGCAGGTCGAGACTCAGTCCATGCCGAGCATGACGCGCGTTTCCGCCGGGGTGGCCGGTTCGCGGCCGAAGCATTCGGCCATTTGCGCGATGCGGGTCACCAGGTCGGCGTTGGTCGGCGCGCCCAATTCCGGATAGGGGTAATCGCCCAGGCCGATCGCCACGTGGCCGCCCATTTCCAGGGCCAGCGCCGCCGGGCCGTACAGGTTGCCGACCTTGTTGTTGACCGACCATTCGTAGCGGAAGCCCTTGGGCAGGAATTCCAGATGCGCCATCAGGCCCTTGATATTGCCGGGGTGGCCGCCCAGGTAGCCGGAATCGGACAGGGCGAACAGCAGGTAGGCCGGCTGATCGACCAGTTCCATCTCCAGGAAGGCCTCGAACATCCGGGTGAACGGCACGGTCCAGGACACGATCTCGGGTTTGACCCCGACCTCGCGCATGCGCCGCGCGAAATAGGCGCAGGTCTTGGGCGTGTTCACATAGGCCAGCTCTTCGGTCTTCATCTTTTTGGCGTCGCGGTCGTAGATGTCGACGTTGGTCGAGCCGATATCGATGGGTGCGAAATCGGGGCGCAGGTCCGGGTCTTCCGATGCCTTGATGATGTGCTGCAGGCGCGCTTCGTCCGACGACTTCAGGGTCACCTGGCCCAGGGTCGGGTGGATCATGATGTCGCTGGCGGCGCGGATTTTGCGGATGGTCTCGAAATAGGCGTCCGGGTCGTGGTTGGGCGAGCCGTCGGCGTTGCGCGCATGATAATGGCAGATAGAGGCCCCGGCCTCGCGGCAGCGCGCCGCGGCCTCGGCGATTTCGTCCGGGGTGAAGGGGACGTTCGGATTGACCTCGCGCGACATGTACTCGTTGACGCGGGCCTCGATGATGACCTTCTTGCCCGCACCCGGGACGGTCGATTTGAACTTCATTGTCGATGTTTCCTTATGTGGTCTTTTGATCCCGGCCCTTCAGCCGGGTTTGTTCTAGCTAGTAGCCGATGCCACATAAGATGGAAACCGTGCAGGCGCGCAGCGCCGCCGCGGGCGGTCGAACGAAAACAGCAATTCAGAGGGGCGGGCAAAACAAAACTCCCTGCGGAAACAGGGGGTTGAAATGGTGGAGCCGGACGGAATCGAACCGACGAACTCTACAGTGCCATTGTGGCCGATAATTCAAAAGAATAAGTAAATTCACTTAATTGTCCGGGCGCTGTCGCAGTCACGTACCGGACAAGACCGATTAAAATCGATCAATCCGCAAGAAGGTAGGCACAACTTGGGCGCAGCGGTCGCCATCCGTTTGCCTAGATGCCCAAAAGAGGTTGGACGAGACGCGCCGCCAGGGACCGGAACCGAAGGGGGGCATCCGTTATTGCCAGGCAGATACAATCTTCCCCGGGCATCGCGTGAGGCTGATGCTTGAGATGTTCATCCGCGTTCTGAAAATCCCCGGCCCCATAGTGTCCGGTCTGATCGGAGAATGCCCCCCGAAGCACCAGAGTCAATTCCTGGCCGCGGTGGGAATGTTCGGGCACCGGCCTGCCCGCCGGGATCCGCAACAGCCGGGCCGTCACGCCGTCTTCTGTCCGGACAAGACATTGATAGGCGCCCAATCCCAGACGCTGCCAGGGGATGCCGTCAAGATCGGCACCGATATATCCGCGCAAGGGTTGCGGCAGGACGGGCGCGGGCCCCGCCATCTCATGCGGGGCGGCGATCGGCGCTTCGTCGATGTCATCCGCCAATCGTGCCAGGACTGCGTCAAATGTCCCGTCAGAACAGCCCGCCGGCGTCAAGGAATCCAATAGACCGCCGCCCACGGCTTCCATGCAGGCGACCTCGCGGCGGCATTCCGGACATAGCGCCAAGTGGGTTGCGACCGCCAGACTCCAGGATTCCGACAGGGCGCCGCTGGCATAATCGAGAAGGAGCTCTTCGCTCGGGTGATGCACGATGGTCATTGGTTTTCTCCAAGCTCCGACCGAACACGTTTGAACGCCAGCCGGATACGCGATTTGACGGTGCCCAGGGGAATGCCCAATTGCCCGGCGATTTCGGGATGGGTCTTTTCTTCAAAGAACGCTAGGTGCAGAACAATCCGCTGATCGTCCGGCAGCGCCGCGATGGCGGCCCGCAACCGTTCCGCTTCCTGCGCCTGCGCCACCTGAGCGAACCCGCCGGCCTCTGCCTCCGGCGCCATCGCCGGGTCATTGGGGTCCAGTTCCGGTCTGTAGCTCTTACGCAGAAAGTCGATGCGCAGATTTCGGGCGATCGTGAAAATCCAGGTCGAGGCTCGCGCCTTCGAAGGGTCGAACTGCTGCGCCTTCTGCCAGACCCGGACCATGGCTTCCTGGGTCACTTCTTCGGCCATCTGGCTGTCGAGCCCTTGGCGGATGACGAATGCTTTCAGCCGGGGGGCGTAGTGATCGAACAGTTGGCGGAACGCCGCACGATCCCTGTGCTTCGCGACCGCGACGATCAATTCATCCATCGACTGCAAAGCGTCCCCTCGAAAATGCCGCGGCTGGCAGCGTCCTTGCCGGATGTGAACGGGACAAGTGAACGCAGGCTGACCCGTTTCTTCGAATAAGCCTGCACTACACGCGGTGAAATTACCATCCATGACGAATTGTACGCGGCATATGGTCGGGCGGATCACTCGGCATAATTTTTGCGCATCGGGGTGATCCATGGGCGCCCCGGCGCCGTAACTACACTTAACAGTTCCTGCGGTCGTGTCCCCGGCCAACAGATCAATGCGTCAAACCAGAAAGGCAGTGCCGGTGTTCGACAGTCCGATATTAAATGGTCAGCGCCTGAATATCGCCGTGATCGGCACAGGCATTGCCGGCATGTCGGCCGCCTGGCTGTTGAGCCAGGGGCACAATGTCACCGTCTATGAAAAAGAGCCCCGCCCGGGCGGCCATTCGAACACGGTCGATGCCGCGACGGCGGCGGGGCCTGTTCCCGTGGACACGGGTTTCATCGTCTACAACGAACGGAACTACCCGAACCTTACGGCCTTGTTCCGCCATCTCGACGTGCGGACAAAGGATAGCGACATGTCCTTCGCCGCCTCTTTGGACGGCGGCCGCCTGGAATACGCCGGAACCGATCTCAACGGACTGTTGGGTCAGCGGCGCAACCTTCTGCGTCCCCGGTTCTGGCGGATGGTCCGCGATCTTCTGCGGTTCTACCGGGACGCGCCGGGGCATCTCGACGATGCGGCCCTGGCGAGCCTCAGCCTCGGCGACTACCTGACTGCAAACAGATATTCCGACGCCTTCATCGAAGACCATCTACTGCCCATGGGGGCGGCCATCTGGTCGACCACCGCCCGGGAGATGCGGGCCTACCCGGCGGTGGCCTTCATTCGTTTCTTCGTCAGCCACGGCCTGCTGACCCTCACGGACCGCCCGCAATGGCGCACCGTCGACGGCGGATCGCGGGAATACGTCAAGCGGCTGACCGACCCTTATCGCGAGCATATTCATTACGGCGGTGTCCGCGAGGTCACGCGGCCCCCCGGAAAGGTTCTGGTCGTGGCGAACGACGGCGAATGCCGGGCCTTCGACCATGTCGTCATGGCGGCCCACGCCGACCAGACCCATGCGATGCTGAGCGACCGCGACGCACGGGAAGACGCGCTACTTGGGGCCTGGTCCTATACGGACAATCGCGCGGTTCTCCATACCGATCCTTCCCTGATGCCGAAACGGCGGCGCGTGTGGTCGAGCTGGAACTTCATCGGCGGCAAACAAACAGCGGCGGAGAGCGACCCCCTTTGCGTCACCTATTGGATGAACCCGCTACAGGGCCTGGATCCGAATACGCCCTTGTTCGTGACCCTGAACCCGGTGCGCGAGCCGGCGCCGGGGACCGTGCTGCGGGAATTTCAATACGCCCATCCATTCTTCGATCAGGCCGCCCTCCGCTCGCAGGAAACGTTGTGGTCGCTGCAGGGGCACCGGCGCACCTGGTATTGCGGCAGCTACTTCGGATACGGCTTTCACGAGGACGCCTTACAATCGGGCCTTGCCGTGGCGGAACAATTGAGCGGCATGCGCCGACCCTGGACGGTCGACGATGAGAACGGCCGGATAACGGTGACCCAACCGGTGGAGGCAGTGGTGAAATGACGTTGGCATCGGCGATATACGAAGGCGACGTGGTTCACGAGCGAAAGCGGCCGAAGCACCACCGGCTCCGCTACTCGGTGTTTTCCATGCTGCTTGATCTGGACGAACTGCCCGCGCTCGGCAAGGTGACCCGCCTATTCGGCCACAACCGATTTGCGCCGTTGGCTTTCCACGACCGGGATCACGGGCCGGCGGACGGCAGTCCCCTGCGCCCATGGGCCGAGCAGCACCTGCGCCAGGCCGGCATCGATCCGGACGGCGGCCCGATCCGTCTTCTCTGTTATCCCCGGATCTTCGGATATGCCTTCAACCCGCTCAGCGTGTTTTTTTGCTACCGGCGGTCGGGCGCGCTGACCGCCATCCTTTACGAGGTCTGCAACACCTTCAAGGAACGCCATACTTATGTGATTCCGGTCGCCGATCAAAGCCGCCCGGTCATCAAGCAGTCCTGCGCCAAGGCGCTTTATGTCTCGCCCTTCATCGGCATGGATGCATCCTATCAGTTCCGCATCGTGCCCCCGGGCGAGACCATCCGCATCGTTATCCGCCAGGAAGACAGCGACGGGCTGTTGCTGGCGGCGGCCTTCGCGGGGGGGCGCCGTCCGTTCTCTCCGCGCGGCCTGACGCGTGCCCTGATCCGGTTTCCGCTGCTGACGCTGAAGGTGATGGCGGGCATCCATTGGGAGGCCCTGAAGCTGTGGCTCAAGGGCCTGCCCGTATTCAAACATTCGCCGGCCGTGCGCCGTGTCCAATTCAGCATTGAAGAGAATGGAACGTAACGAGACATGAGTGACGCCATTGCGAAAACGGTTTCTGGCTCCGTCTCCGATGCCAGCTCCGCCGACGGGATCCGGCCTCCCGGTGTCCGCGAGCGGCTGTTGCGCCGTGCCCTGGCGCGGCTTCAGGTCGGGCGATTGCATGCCGTCCTGCCGTCGGGCCGGCGGGTGACCGTCGACGGTGTCGCACCCGGACCGGAAGCGACGGTGCGTATCCGAAACTGGCGCCTGGTCAATCGCATGCTGCTGGGCGGTGACATGGGGGTGGCCGAAGGCTACATGGCCGGGGACTGGGACAGCCCGGACCTGGCGGCGGTGTTCGACCTCAGCCTGCGCAACGAACGCGCCTTGACCGGGGTCTTCCGCCAACCCTGGCCGGTTCGTTTGTTGAGCCGCCTGCGCCATGCCATGCACGCCAACACGCCGCGCGGCAGCCGCCGCAACATCGCCGCCCATTACGACCTGGGCAATGCGTTCTACGGTCACTGGCTGGACGAAACGATGTCCTATTCGTCGGCCCTGTTCGAATCGCTGGACGAGCCGATGGCGGGCGGGCAACGCCGCAAGTACGAACGCCTGGCACGGGCCCTGGACCTGCGTCCGGGCGACCACGTGCTTGAGATCGGATGCGGCTGGGGCGGCTTCGCCGAGATCGCCGCGCGCGACTTTGGATGCCGCGTCACGGGCCTGACCCTGTCCGTCGAACAGGCAGCCTTCGCGCGGGCGCGCATGGCGGACCTGGGCCTGGACGACCGGGTCGACATCCGGATCGAGGACTATCGCGCCGCCCGGGGCACCTACGACAAGATCGCCTCCATCGAGATGTTCGAGGCCGTGGGCGAGGCCTACTGGCCGACCTATCTGAACACTTTGAAAGCGCGTCTTGCGCCCGGCGGCCGCGCGGGATTGCAGGTCATCACGATCCACGATGCGCATTTCGAAAGCTATCGCCGTACGCCGGACTTCATTCAGCGCTACATCTTTCCGGGCGGCATGCTGCCGGGCCCGAACGCATTCGCCGATGCGGTCGCTCGGGCCGGCCTGCGGCTGACCGACGCATTTTTCTTCGGCCCGTCCTATGCGGAAACGCTGCGCCGCTGGGAGGCCGACTTCCTCGCCGCCTGGCCCGAGATCGAGAAGTTGGGCTTTGACGAACGCTTTCGCCGCATGTGGCATTATTATCTGAAGTACTGCGAAGTCGGGTTCGATGCCGGTCGTATCGACGTCGGCCAGTTCGTGATCGGCGCCGGGTGACGCGGGACGCCGCCATGCCGTTGTCCCGGCGCATCCTGCTGGCCTATGCCTTGCCTGCGGTCGTCGTCTCGCTGCCGATCATCCCGGTCTACATTCACCTGCCCAGGCTTTATGGGATCGAGCTCGGCCTGGGGTTGGCGGCGGTGGGGTGGATTCTTCTGGCCGCGCGGCTGTTCGATACGGTCACCGATCCGCTGATCGGCGCCCTGAGCGACCGGACGCGGATCGCCGGTTGCCGCCGCAAACCATGGATCGCTGTCGGCGCGATGGTTGCCGGCATTGGCCTATGGCAGGTCCTGATGCCGCCCGACGCCTCCGGCTCCGCGTATCTGCTGGTCTGGTCGATGGTCCTCTACGGCGGTTGGACCATGGTCGCCGTGCCCTATCTGACCTGGGGCGCGGAGCTTTCCGGTGACTATCATGAGCGGTCGCGCGTCACGTCCTGGCGGGAAGCCCTGGGCTTGATCGGCATCGTCGGCGCGGCGGTCCTGTCCTCGGCCCTGACGGAGGCCGGACGCAGCGAACGGGACGCCATGGCCGCCATCGTCTGGGTCGCGGTGCTGGGTGGGGCCGCCGTGATCCCGCTTTTGCTGTGGACCGTCCCGGAAAAGGCCGCCCCCAGCGGGCCGCCCGGTCCCGCGGGCCCGGCCCGCATCGCGGCCGCGCTGGTTGGACTGGTCCGCAACAAGCCGTTTGTCCGCCTGCTTTTCGCCTGGTTCGCCAATGGTCTGGCCAACGGCATCCCGGCGGTTCTGTTCCTGGTGTATCTGCAGTATGGCCTGGGGGCCGGCCCGGACCAGCGGGCGCTATTCATCCTCGTCTATTTCCTCGCCGCCGTGATCTCGATCCCCGCTTGGCTGATGCTCGTCCATCGCATGGACAAGCATCGGCTGTGGTGCCTGGCGATGATCGCCGCCTGTCTTGCCTTCGCCGCCGTGCCGCTGTTGCCGGCCGGCGCCTTCGCGGCCTTCGCTGTGGTCTGCGTGGTGACCGGGGCCGCCCTGGGCGCCGATCTTTCCCTGCCGCCGGCGATCCAGGCGGACGTCATCGATTACGGACGCCTGCGCGGGGGCGTTGACCGCGCCGGCCTGCAATTCGCCTTCTGGGGGATGAGCACGAAACTGGCGCTGGCGGCGGCGGTGGGGCTGGCCCTGCCGGGCGTTGCCGCATTGGGGTTCGATCCGGATGCGCCTAGCCGCGGCGGAATCCTGGCGCTGATCATGATCTATGCGGTTGTTCCCATCGTAATAAAGGGTGTGGCGATCGGAACCATGTGGCGGTTTCCTCTGACGGCCGCCAGGCAACGGGCGATCCGCCGCCGGCTCGTTTAAACCACAAACCCGGGAACCCAAATAATGGTTGGACGCATCGTTATCGCCGTCTCTGCTTTTCTGATGTTGAACGGATGTACAAAGATGAAACCCGTTGAGTTCAAGGACCAATCCCCCGTCCTGTTGATCGAGGATTACTTCCAAGGATCGACGAAAGCTTGGGGCATTTTCGAAGATCGGTTCGGCACCCTGCGGCGGCAGTTCGTGGTGGAGATCACGGGCACCTGGGACGGAACGGTCCTGCAACTGGACGAACGTTTTCAGTATTCCGACGGCGAGACCGACCGCCGCGTATGGCGTATCCGCAAGACCGACGATCACACCTACGAAGGCGAAGCCGACGACGTGATCGGCAAGGCCAAGGGTGAAGCCTACGGCAACGCGCTGAATTGGCGGTACGACATGGACCTGAAGATCGGCGACGGAACCGTCCGCGTGCAGTTCGACGACTGGATGTTTCTCCAACCGTCGAACGTTCTGATAAACCGGGCGAAGGTCAGCAAGTTCGGGATCGAGGTGGGATCGGTTACCCTTGCCTTCATCAAGCCCGAGAAGGCCCTGCACATGTCCGGGGAGGTTCTCAGCGAATGGCTAACCGTCCACGAATCCACGCGAGGAGCCATCCAATAACCGGCAGACGTTCATAGAACGCCGACGCCGCATCCCAATGGTCGATGTGGCTGACGACTTTTCCGTCTGCCCCCAAGGTGATGACGCTGGCCCCGTCGAAAACCCATTCCCGTTTGCCCAGCCGGCCCGCGAACCGCCAGTTCATGAAACAGGTCGCGCCGTCCTGCGCCATGCCGTGCACCGTGAAGCGGATGCCGGATACGTTTTTGAACATATGCTCGAAGACGCGGCGCATGGCGTTCAGCCCGCGCACGTCGTTGAATGGATCCTTGAAGCGGACATCAACGGCGACATGGTCCCCCAAGGCGTCAAGCGTTTGCGGGGTCAGTGTTTCAAGATAGTGCCGATAGCGGTCGGCGGCGTCGGTCGGTCGCGATGTCATTTGCGCAGCATGCGCCGCGTGACGGCGAAGAACAAGCGATCGGGCAGCAGCTTCATCAGCTTCATCAGCAGAGCAAACCGCAGGGGAAAAGCGATTTCGAAGCTGTCACCCTGCAGTCCGTCGATGATGCCGTCCACCGCCTCCTCGACGTCAATGAGAAAGGGCATGGGAAAGTCGTTCTTGTCCGTTAGCGGCGTTTTCACGAAACCCGGATTGATGAGACGCATATCCACACCCGCCGCCGCCAGTTCCGGGCGCAGCGACTCGCACAGATTGATAAGCCCGGCTTTCGACGCGCCGTAGGCGGCCGCCCCTGGGAGGCCTCGATACCCAGCCAGGGACGCGACCACGGCGATCTGGCCCGCACCGCGCGCCATGAAACGCGCCATGATGGGCGCCAGGCAGTTCAGTGTTCCCGACAGGTTGGTGTCGATGACGCCTCGCGCCTCGGCCGCTGAAAATTCCACCGCCGGGGTCGGCCGGTGGGTCCCCGCGTTGAGGACCGCGAGGTCCAGTGGACCCAGCCGGTTTTCAATCACCTCGACCATGACGTCCGCGCGCCCGGCATCTGTGATGTCCAGGGGGAATCCGGTGATGCGCCCGCCGTCCGCAACCTGCTCCAGGGAGATCAGGTCCTGCTCCGACCGGGCGCTGGCGGCGACGATATAGCCCTGGCGCGCCAGGCGCAGGGCCAGGGCGCGCCCGATGCCCTTTCCCGCGCCGGTGACCCAGGCCGCCTTGGGGCGGTCGGTCTCGATCATCCCGATGTCCTCTTGCTGGGGCCGCCCTGGCATTGGCGGCATACATAGTCGATCAACGAGCCATCCCGGCCTTGGAACCGCATTTTCACCCAACGTCCCGCCGCGTCGTACCAGACGTCGGTCTGCAGATCGCCCGTATAGGCATAATGGGTCGCGGCGACGGGCCCACGTTCCGTTTCCACGCGGTCGGGACCGCTCGCCTCAATACGAACTTTGTTGATCTGTCCGGTCAATGTGTTGAGGACTCGATTCTGGCCAAGCACCCCAGCGTTCCAGTGATTTGTAGGGAAAAGAGGGGACGATGTTTCATAGGCGATGTCACCGGCCGCAACGTAGATGCGCTTGCCGATCCGCCGAGCCTGCACTTCCAGAACGGCGCCATCGTCATCGACAGTCGTCCGGATCGCGGACAGGCCGCCATCCGTCCACAATGCTCTGGAATCGTAACGATAACGATAGACGGTGACGCCTAGAAACGTGACCTGGATCTGGAACTGAGCCTCGACGGCGAGCCCCTTATCGTCCTCCTGAAACCGCACCCGGTGAAAGCCGACACGGGTTCCATTGCGATAAACGTCGAAGTGAATCTCGTCTCCGTTATGGATCGCTTGATCGGTGTTGCGGGCATGACGCGCCGTATCGTTCGAAGCCCCGGGCTCCGTAACCGCGACGATGAATAAGGCGGCAAGACCAACGGAAAAAATTATACGCACGTGTCACCTGGGTCCGATCCATTAGTGGTTTGTTCGGCTCAATTAATTGTACGCAGAATGCCCGTGGATGGATCACAACCCTTCTGTAGGCCCCTGAATTCAGCAACCCGGCGCAAAACAATCGCGCCGGATTCAGGCGGGGCGGCCGACGTGTACGTAACGCTCTCCCCTACGTAATGTAACGCTCCATCGCATCCGCATCTCGCTCGACGGAACCTCGTGCATACCCCTTAAGCTTAACTGGCGGAACGTGGACCTCGCCAACAACCGCGTCCTGTTCGTCAAAACGAAGAACGGGGAAGATCGGTCCGTTCGGTTGACCAACCGGGCAAGGGCGATCCTCGAACACCTGGGGCCGCATGACACGGGCCCGGTGTTCACCTATCAGGGCAAGCCCATGTCGGACGTCACGACGTCGTTTGAACGGGCCCGCAAGGTCGCGGGCCTGGAAGACGTTCGCTTTCACGATCTGCGGCATACCTTCGCGTCACGTCTCGTGCAGCAAGGCGTGCCGCTCCACGTGGTGATGCAACTGACCGGGCATAAGTCGTTCGTGATGGTGCAACGCTACGCCCACCTCGCCCCGGAGTTCCAAGAGCGTGCCATCGGGGCATTGAATGATGTGGTCGATGGGTCCGATGAGGGCGCTTCGACCTACTGGCACGTTTTGGGCACAGTCGGCGAAAAATCGAAGACGCGCGGAAAGCGGACAAACAAAAACCCCCTGCAAATACAGGGGGTTAGAATGGTGGAGCCGGACGGAATCGAACCGACGACCTCTACAATGCCATTGTAGCGCTCTCCCAACTGAGCTACGGCCCCACTTGGTCCCACGTAGGCGTTTGCCATTGCAGGAAAACTTGGGATGTTCCGGCGAACCGGGACCCGGAAAATAGGACTGCCGGGGTCCCCGGTCAACCGGGAGGCGGAACATAATGACGGAAGGGTTCCGATGGCAAGGGGAAAAATCACGCTATTTGTTCGAAACGTGATTTTCCCGCGCCGGACGGCCTATTCCTTGACGTCGTCTTCCGACTCGATGTGTTCGCGAACTTCGTCCAGGTCGTCGTCGTCTTCGCCGAGATCCGCCGTATCCTCCATGAGGTCGTCGTCCTCGTCGTCGTCGAGCGAATCGTCCACGTCGTCGTCCACGTCATCACCCAGATCGTCGTCATCGATCTCGGGCAGAACGTCGTCCAGATCGTCCTCGTCATCCTCGGCTGCGGCTTTCGCCTGCTTCGGCTTGGTCTCGGACTGGGCGGCCGGCTTCGGCGCACTGCGCTTCGGTCGGAACGCCTGCATCGGATCGTTCTCCGCGCCGCATGACGGACAAACCGCCGGCGAGCGTTGCATGTCGTAAAATTTATTGCCGCAACCGGTGCAGGTGATCTTGCGGCCCCATTCGGGTTTCGCCACGGGCTGCCTCCCGCTGTTTGAAGTTGTGCCTGAATCCCCCCAAGGGGCGTGATTTCCTTATCGCGTCTTCGTCGTGCCCAATGCCATGAACACCGCCCCCTGTCAAAAGCAAAATGCCCCTAATTTCACATTCCACGGATGATTGGCGGCGGGCGGCCCGATATGCTAGAGAGCCGCGGCGGCGCAGCACCGCCGACCGATCGATTTTTCTTGGGGAGAGCCCGTTTCCGTGAACGCTTCCACCGCCGCTAAAACGCCGCTTCAGGCAGGGGCTTCCGGGCCTCTTTCCGGCACCGTCCGCGTGCCCGGAGACAAGTCCATTTCCCACCGCTCGTTGATGCTGGGCGCCCTGGCCGTGGGCGAAACCCATGTAACCGGCCTGTTGGAGGGCGAGGACGTCCTGGCGACCGCTGCCGCGGTCAACGCCATGGGGGCGCGGGCTGAAAAACTTCCCGACGGCAGCTGGCGGGTGATCGGCGTCGGCGTCGGCGGCCTGAGCGAACCCGAAGGCGTGATCGACATGGGTAACGCCGGGACTGGCGTGCGCCTGATGATGGGCGTGGTCGCTGGCCACGACATGACGGTCACCTTCACCGGCGATGCCTCGCTGTGCCGCCGTCCGATGGGTCGCGTGACCAAGCCGTTGGAGCTGATGGGCGCCCGATTCTCGGGACGCGAGGGTGGCTTGCTGCCGATGACCGTGACCGGCGCCGCCGATCCGCGGCCGGTCGAATACGAATTGCCGGTCGCCTCGGCCCAGGTCAAATCGGCCATTCTGCTGGCCGGTCTGAACGCCCCCGGCGCGACCACGGTGATCGAGCCGCAGCCGACCCGCGACCATACCGAAAACATGCTGCGCTGGTTCGGCGCCGAGGTCTCGGTCGAGGACGGTCCGTCTGGTCGCCGCGTGACCCTGACCGGTCAGCCCGAATTGACCGCCCGCGACGTCGCGGTTCCGGCCGATATCTCGTCCGCCGCTTTCCCGCTGGTCGCCGCTTTGTTGGTGCCGGGCTCGGACGTGACGTTGAAGGCCGTGGGCCTGAACCCGCTGCGCGCCGGTCTGCTGACCTGCCTGCGCGAGATGGGGGCCTCGATCGAAACCGTCGATGCCCGCGAGGAAGCGGGCGAGCCGGTCGCCGACCTGAGGGTCCGGGCCGGTGGGCTGAAGGGAATTACCGTGCCCGCCGAACGCGCGCCCTCGATGATCGACGAATATCCGATCCTGGCCGTCGCCGCGGCCCTGGCCGAGGGCGAAACCCGGATGGTCGGGTTGGAGGAACTGCGGGTCAAGGAAAGCGACCGTCTGGCCGCCGTGGCCCGTGGCTTGGCCGATGCCGGGGTCGAGGTCGAGGAAGGCACCGATTATCTGGTCGTCCAAGGCTTGGCGGGCCGCCGTCCCAAGGGGGGCTGCACGGTCACGGTCGATCTGGATCACCGCATCGCCATGGCCTTTCTGGTTTTGGGGCTGGTTTCGGAAAACCCGGTCAGCATCGACGACGGTGCGGCCATGGCCACCAGCTTCCCGGGCTTCGTCGATATGATGAACGGCCTGGGCGCCGACATTAAGTAAGTAGGGGGATCGCCATGATCATCGCCATAGACGGACCCGCCGCCGCCGGTAAGGGCACCTTGGCCCGGCGTCTGGCCGAGCAATTGGACCTGGCCTATCTGGATACCGGGCTGCTGTACCGCGCCACCGGCAAGCGTGTGCTGGAAGCCGGGGCCGACCCGGAAGACCCCGCCGCCGCCGAGGCCCAGGCCCGGGCCCTGACGCCCGCGGATCTGGACCGCCCCGACCTGCGGGTCGATTCCGTGGCTCAGGCGGCGTCGAAAGTGTCCGCCGTACCGGGCGTCCGCGCCGCCCTGTTGGAGTTCCAACGCAACTTCGCCGCCACCCCGCCGGGGGGCGCCAAGGGCGCCGTTTTGGACGGGCGCGACATCGGCACCGTGGTCTGCCCCGATGCAACCGTGAAATTGTTCGTCACAGCGTCCGACGAAGTACGGGCCGAGCGGCGATACAAAGAGTTGCGGGAAAAGGACCCCGACGTTATATATGCGCGCGTTCTCGAAGAGATGCGCGAGCGGGACGCCCGGGATAGATCCAGGGCCGTCGCGCCGCTGGAGCCGGCCGAAGACGCGACCCTCCTTGATACAAGTGCCATGAACGCCGATGAGGTGTTTGCCAAGGCCCTTGAAATCGTTGGAGAAATTTAGGTCGCCTGGGGACTTCTAAGCCGCTTCCCTCGATCACTTTTGGAACGAAATGCCCGCCCGTCACCGTCGTTATAAGGCGGGGCGCCGCGGGATTTTGTGTTTAACCTAAGACCGCCGGAACCAACCGGCAGGCCAGAAATGTAGCGAAAGGTTCGAAACTCATGGCCAATACCGATGCCGCTATGGCGGCTCCCACCGAAGATTTTGAAGCACTGCTGAGTGAATCCCTCGGCGACGACGAAGGCTTTGAAGGCCGCGTGCTGCGCGGCGTTGTCATTACCGTCGACAACGACTTCGCCATCGTCGACGTGGGCCTCAAGTCCGAAGGCCGCGTGCCGGTTAAGGAATTCATCAGCCCCGGCTCCGACGCCACCCTGAAACCCGGCGACGAAGTCGACGTCTATGTCGAACGTTATGAAGACCGCGACGGCCTGGTTCGCCTGAGCCGCGAAAAAGCCCGCCGCGAAGAAGCCTGGGTCGGCCTGGAACAGGCCTTCGAGAAGGGCGAGCGCGTCAACGGCGTGATCTTCGGCCGCGTCAAGGGCGGCTTCATCGTCGACCTGGACGGCGCCGTCGCCTTCCTGCCCGGCAGCCAAGTCGATATCCGCCCGGTCCGCGACGTTCAGCCGCTGATGGGCGTGCCGCAACCGTTCCAGATCCTGAAAATGGACCCGCAGCGCAACAACATCGTTGTGTCGCGCCGCGCCGTGCTCGAGGAAACCCGCACGGAAGCCCGTTCGGAACTCATCTCCTCGCTGCAGGAAGGTCAGGTCCTGGACGGCGTGGTCAAGAACATCACC
>DJHY01000126.1:34986-49330 GCA_002433335.1 Rhodospirillaceae bacterium UBA6608
AACATCACCGATTACGGCGCGTTCGTCGATCTGGGTGGTGTGGACGGCCTGCTGCACGTTACCGACATCGCCTGGAAGCGCATCAACCACCCGTCCGAAGCGCTGTCGATCGGCGAAACCGTCAAGGTGCAGGTCATCCGCTTCAACCCGGAAACGCAGCGTATCTCGCTCGGCATGAAGCAGCTTGAAGCCGATCCGTGGGAAGGCGTCGCCGCCAAGTACCCGGTGGGCACCAAGTTCACGGGCCGCGTGACGAACATCACCGACTACGGCGCCTTCGTCGAGCTGGAGCCGGGCGTCGAAGGTCTGGTCCACGTGTCCGAAATGTCCTGGACCAAGAAGAACGTCCACCCGGGCAAGATCGTTTCGACCAGCCAGGAAGTGGAAGTCATGATCCTGGACGTCGATCCGGACAAGCGCCGCATCTCGCTGGGCCTGAAGCAGTGCAACGCCAATCCGTGGGAAGATTTCGTTGTCAAATACCCGGTCGGCGCCGAAGTCGAAGGCGAGGTCAAGAACATCACCGAATTCGGTCTGTTCATCGGCCTCGACGGCGAAATCGACGGCATGGCTCACCTGTCCGACCTGTCCTGGGACAAGTCGGGTGAAGAAGCCCTGGCCGAATACAACAAGGGAGACATCGTCAAGGCGAAGGTCCTGGACGTCGACGTCGACAAGGAACGCGTCTCGCTGGGTATCAAGCAGCTTGACGACGATCCGGCCGAAGGCGCTCTGGACGGCCTGAAGAAGGGCTCGGTCGTGACCTGCACGGTCACCCAGACCAACGACGGTGGCGTCGAAGTCATGGTCAACGACGCGGTTCTGGGCTTCATCCGCAAGTCCGATCTGTCGCGTGACCGTTCGGAACAGCGCCCCGACCGCTTCGCCGCCGGCGAAAAGGTCGACGCCAAGATCACCCAGATCGACAAGTCCGGCCGCAAGCTGTCTCTGTCCATCAAGGCCCTTGAGGTCGAGGAAGAGAAGAAGGCCATGGCGGAATACGGTTCGTCCGATTCCGGCGCGTCCCTGGGCGACATCCTGGGTGCTGCCCTGAAGGAAAAGCAGGCGCAGGTCGAAGCGGCCGAGGCCGACGACGACAAGTAAGCCTGTCCCCATAAGGGTGGGTTCGGCTTTGCCGTTGCCCCCCTGCGGGCCACGCATATAAAGTCACCGGGAGCTTCCGTAATGGAGGCTCCCGGTTTTCTTTTGTCTGAACTCCATCTTCAACCGACGGATATCCGCCTTGCCATGAGCCTAGACGCCGACATCATTTTCGACCGCCGCCGCCTGAAACGGCATCTGACCGTTTGGCGTTTGATCGCCCTCGCGGCCCTGGCCGTGGTCGTGGTCATCGGGGCCGGGCGCCTGGGCGGCCGGGACCTGTTGGGTGGCGAGTATGTCGCGCGCCTGACCATCGACGGCATCATCCTGGACGAAGACGACCGCATCCGCCGGCTCAAGGCCCTGGCCAAGAAAGACGACGTCAAAGGCGTGATCCTGCGGGTCAATTCGCCGGGCGGCACCTTCGTCGGCGGCGAGGCCCTGTTCGACGTGCTGCGCGATCTGGCCAAGGTCAAACCGACCGTGGCGGTCATGGGCGGGATGGCGACCTCGGCCGGATACATGGTGGCGATCGCCGCCGATCATGTGCTCGCCCGGCGCGGCACGATGACCGGATCGATCGGCGTGATCCTGCAGACCGCCGACGTGACCGAGCTGTTGGGTAAGCTCGGCATCAAGCCGGAAGTGTTCAAAAGCGGGCCCCTGAAGGCCCAGCCCAATCCGTTTGAACCGTTGAGCGACGTCGCCCGCAAGGCGACCCAGGACATGTTGATGAATCTGTATGGTCAGTTCGTCGACATGGTTGTCGAGCGCCGAGGCATGGCGCGGGACAAGGTTTTGGCCTTGGCCGACGGGCGCGTGTTCTCGGGCATGGCGGCCAAGGACAACGGTTTGATCGACGGCCTGGGCGACGAGGAAACGGCGCGCGACTGGCTGCATACGGCCCAAGGATTGCCGCGCGACCTGCCCGTGCGCGACCTGCCGCTCAGCGACGAGCCTCTGCCCTGGCGAGAGGCCCTTTCTTCGCATCTGCAAAAAGCATTGTTTTCCGAAGGGCTTAGACTTGACGGCGTGTTCTCCCTTTGGCACCCTTCAATGCAGTAAGTCACCTGTCAGGGAAAGGTCCCCGGCCGGCCGCGCCGACGCGGTGCCGCCTGGGATGGGAAGCATGACCAAATCCGAACTCATCGCTCGTCTGGCGGCGGACAATCCGCACCTATATCAGCGCGACGTGGAACGTATCGTCTCCACGATCTTTGACGAGATCACCACGGCCCTGGCTCAGGGCGACCGGGTCGAACTTCGCGGCTTCGGCGCATTCTCCGTCAAGCAGCGGGGGGCCCGCACCGGCCGCAACCCGCGCACGGGGGCGACGGTCGATGTCTCGTCCAAGCACATTCCCTATTTCAAGACGGGCAAGCAGCTGCGTGAAAAGCTGAACGGCGAATAATCGCCGGTCCGCGCCGCCGTTGGCGGCGACCCTTTGAATTCAAACAGGTGCGCGCGTGGGTAGACTGTTCTCCTGGATCGTTCTGACGCCCCTTGTTCTGGCGTTGATTTGGTTCGCGGCCTCCAACCGCGACGATGTGGTCCTGCGCCTTTGGCTTGTCGATTACGAACTGACGACGCCGGTCGCCCTGGTCGGGGTCGGGGGGTTGTTCCTCGGCTTCCTGTGGGGCGCTGTGATGGTCTGGGTTTCCGGCGGGGCGGCGCGTGGCCGGGCCCGGCGCGAAGCCCATCGCGCCGATCTGGCCGAGCGGGAAAATCAGCGCCTCGCCACCGACGTCGAAATGCTCGAAGAAAAACTGCGCCTGGCTGAAAACAAGGCCAAGGCGGCCTCGGGCGCGGCCTTGCCTGTTCCGGCGGAAAGCCAGGCTGGCGGCGTGCCCCGCATCATCTAGGGCCGTTCCGGCGTCGGGTGCATGCCGGTTGCCGGATTTAAGGGTGACGGCGCGGCGCGGGCGGTTTTATAAATGGCCTGCTGATTGAATTTCCGCCTGACCACCACCGACCGGGCCTTGGATGGCCTGATGACTGGGACCGCTTGAGATGACGCCTTCAACCACCCCGACGGGCGACCTGCGCCCCGCCGACCGTATCCTGGTCGCGCTCGACACCACGGACGCGGGCAAGGCGCTCGCCCTGGCCGAAGGGGTCAAGGGGGCCGTCGGCGGCGTCAAACTGGGCAAGGAATTCTTCACCGCCCAGGGGCCCGAGGGTGTGCGCAAGGTCTCGGCGGCGGGCCTGCCGGTGTTCCTCGATCTGAAATTCCACGACATTCCGAATACCGTCGCCGGCGCGGTGCGCGCCGCCGTGCCGCTGCGCCCGTTCATGTTGAACGTCCATGCCTCGGGCGGGCGGGCAATGATGGAAGCGGCAGTCAAGGCCGCCGACGAAGCCGCCGCCGGTGGCCCGCGCCCGATGATGCTGGCCGTGACCGTGCTGACCAGCCTGTCCGACGAGGATTTGGTCGAGGTCGGCATCAACAACGAAACCAAGGCCCAGGTCGCCAAGCTGGCGAAGCTGGCCCAGGATTCCGGCATGGACGGGGTGGTCTGCTCGGCCCATGAGATCAAGGTCATCCGCTCGGTCTGCGGGCCCGATTTCAAATTGGTCGTGCCCGGCATCCGCCCCGAATGGTCGGTCAAGGGCGACCAGAAGCGCGTGGTCACCCCGCGCGACGCGGTCTCCCTCGGCGCCGACTACCTGGTGATCGGCCGCCCGATCACCCAATCCGACGACCCCATCGCCGCCGCCGGCCGGATCGCGGGCGAACTGAGCGCCTGAAATGACTGTCGTTAAAATCTGCGGACTGAAAACGGCGGAGGCCGTGGCGGCTGCCGTGTCTCATGGCGCGGATATGGTCGGCTTCGTGTTCTTTCCGAAATCGCCGCGCCATATCGACCCCGCCGATGCGGCGGCGCTGGCGGCGTCGGTTCCGGCGGGCGTGGTCAAGGTCGGCCTGACGGTCGATATGGACGATGCCGGGCTGGCGGCGGTCGTTGCCTCGGGCGCCATCGATATGTTGCAGCTTCATGGCCACGAGACGCCCGCGCGGGCGGCCGAGGTCCGCTCCCAATTCGGTCTGCCGGTGATGAAGGCCCTGCCCATCGCCGGGCCTGACGACGTGGCGGCGGCCCGGGCCTATGAGGCGGTCGCGGATCGTTTGTTGTTCGACGCCAAGCCGCCCAAGAACGCCGACCGTCCCGGCGGCAATGCCGTGGCCTTCGACTGGGGGCTGCTGGCGGGGACCGAATGGGCCGTGCCCTGGCTGCTGGCCGGGGGGCTGACGCCCGACAACGTGGCCGAGGCGATCCGCATCGCGGGCGCGCCCGGCGTCGATGTGTCGTCGGGGGTGGAAGCCGCACCCGGCGTCAAGGATACGGCCTTGATCCGTGCGTTTCTGGACGCCGCCCACGGGGCCTGACCAAAAACGCTGAAAACCCGCGATTTCCTGCCTTTAGTCCTTGGGTTCCGGGGGGGCTTGTGCTTTATTTGCGCCGCCCTGCTGGGTCCGTGGCGTTAACCACAAAACGGCGTTATCCCAGGGGAATAAGAGGAATGGTTCATGTCTAAGCTCAACACCTACCGCGAAGGTCCGGACGAACAGGGACATTTCGGAATCTATGGCGGACGCTATGTCGCCGAAACCCTGATGCCCCTTATTCTCGAGGTCGAAAAGGCCTGGGAAACGGCAAAGAACGACGCGGCTTATTGGGATGAGTTCAACCGTTACATGAAGCATTACGTGGGCCGTCCCAGCCCGCTGTACCTGGCCGAGCGCCTGACCGAAGAGTTCGGCGGGGCCAAGGTCTACTTCAAGCGGGACGAGCTGAACCACACGGGTGCGCATAAGATCAACAACACCATCGGCCAGATCCTGTTGGCGCGGCGCATGGGCAAGGGGCGGATCATCGCCGAAACCGGCGCGGGCCAGCACGGCGTGGCCACGGCCACGGTCTGCGCCCTGTTCGGGCTGCCCTGCGTGGTCTACATGGGCGCCACCGACGTGCAGCGTCAGCGCCCCAACGTGGTCCGCATGAAAATGCTGGGCGCCGAGATCGTGCCCGTGACCGCTGGGACCGGCACCCTGAAGGACGCCATGAACGAAGCGCTCCGCGATTGGGTCTCCAACGTGGACGATACGTTCTACATCATCGGCACCGCCGCCGGGCCGCATCCCTATCCGGCCATGGTGCGTGATTTCCAATGCGTCATCGGTAACGAAGCCAAGGAACAGATGATGGAGATGGAGGGCCGCCTGCCCGATACCTGCATCGCGGCGATCGGCGGCGGGTCCAACGCCATCGGCCTGTTCCATCCGTTCCTGGACGACGAAAGCGTCAACCTGATCGGGGTCGAGGCCGCGGGCCACGGCCTGGACACGGGCGAGCATTGCGCGTCCCTGACCGGCGGCCGCCCTGGCGTGCTGCACGGCAATCGCACCTATCTGCTACAGACCGAGGACGGCCAGATCATCGACGGCCACTCCATTTCGGCGGGCCTGGATTATCCTGGCATCGGGCCGGAGCATTCGTGGCTGCGCGACAGCGGGCGGGTCGACTACGTGTCGATCACCGATAAGGAAGCCCTGGCGGCGTTCCAGCTTTGCACCCGCAAAGAAGGGATCATCCCGGCGCTGGAGCCGAGCCATGCCCTGGCCCATGTCGCGAAGATCGCGCCGAAGCTGCCGAAGGATCATTTGATCGTCATGAATTTGTGCGGTCGCGGCGACAAGGATGTCGAAGCCGTCGCCGGTTATCTGGGGATGGAGTAACCCGTGAGCACGCAGAACAACGGGCCCGAAACCCGCATCACCCGTAAATTCGCCGCCCTCAAGGCCGAAGGTCGCGCCGGGCTGGTCACCTTTCTGACCGCCGGCGACCCCACGCCCGAGCTGTCCCAGGACATCATCCTGGACATCGCCGAAGCCGGGGCGGACCTGATCGAAATCGGCATGCCGTTTTCCGACCCCATGGCCGACGGCCCGGCGATTCAGGCCAGCTCGCAACGCGCGCTGAAGGCCGGGATGACCCTGCCCAAGACGTTGGATATGATCCGCGCCTTCCGCAAAAAGGACGACGAAACGCCGATCGTCCTGATGGGCTATTACAACCCGATCTATATCTACGGGGTCGATCGGTTCCTGGCCGATGCCAAGGAAGCGGGCGTCGACGGCCTGATCGTCGTCGACCTGCCGCCCGAGGAAGAGGGCGAGCTTTGCCTGCCCGCGATCGAGGCCGGGATCAACTTCATCTATCTGACCGCGCCGACGACCGACGACAATCGCCTGCCCAAGGTGGTGCGTCATGCCTCGGGCTTCGTCTACTACGTTTCGATCACCGGCATCACCGGGACCAAGTCCGCCGATGCGGCCGAAGTCGCGAAAAGCGTCGAACGCATCAAGCGCCATACGGACCTGCCGGTCGGCGTCGGATTCGGCATTAAAACACCGGATCAGGCCGCGGCCATCGCGCGGGTCGCCGATGCGGCGGTCGTGGGATCGGCGCTGGTCGGGATTATCGCGGACAACCGCGATGAAAATGGCGTGCCTCTACCCGGTACCAAGGACAAGGTGCTAGAATTGGTCGGTGCGCTGGCGGGCGGTGTCCGCGCCGCGCGCGGCTGAGCTTCTTCGCCGCAATCCGTCTTTATCCATCTCCTCGGGGGGAAATGATCATATGAACTGGCTTCGCGATTTCGTCCGTCCCAAGCTCAAGCGTCTGGTCGGTGCGGGCAAGGAAATGCCGGACAACCTGTGGCACAAATGCCCCGGTTGCAGCCAAATGATCTTTCACCGCGATCTGGAAAAGAACCTGCACGTTTGTCAGCATTGCGGCCATCACCTGCGGATCGGCGCGCATCAGCGCCTGGAAATGCTGTTCGACGGCGGGGCTTACGAAAAAATCACCTGGAAGGCGCCGGTTCAGGATCCCCTGAAATTCCGCGATACCGACACCTATGCGTCGCGGCTCAAGGCTGCGCGCTCCAAGACCGGGGATCAGGATGCGCTGATCGCCGGGGTCGGGCGGATCAACGGCCTGCCGGTGGTCGTCGCGGCGCTGAATTTCGCTTTCATGGGCGGCTCGATGGGTCAGGCCATGGGTGCCGGCCTTCTGGCCGCCGCGCGCAAGGCCGTGGACGAACGCGCCGCCTTCGTCGTCGTTCCGTCTTCGGGCGGGGCGCGCATGCAGGAAGGGATTTTGTCCCTGATGCAGATGGCGCGTACGACCATCGCGGTCGAAGAGGTCAAGGAAGCGGGCCTGCCCTATATCGTCGTCCTGACCGATCCGACCACGGGCGGTGTTTCGGCGTCCTACGCCATGCTGGGCGATATCCACATTGCCGAGCCCGGCTCGGTCATCGGATTTGCCGGGGCGCGGGTGATCGAACAGACCATCCGCGAAACCTTGCCCGATGGTTTCCAACGCGCCGAATACCTGTTGGAACATGGCATGGTCGACATGGTCGTGCCGCGCGGCGAGTTGCGCGATACCCTGGCCCGCGTGGTCGACATGCTGCTCAACCCGGAGCCGGGTCGTCAGGTCGAGGGCTCCGATCAAGCGCTGGAACTGTTGGAAGGCGAAATCCTGCCGCCCGCCCGCAGCCATCGCGCCGGTGCGGCGGTCCCCGACGACGCCTGATCCTTCCCCCTTTCATCCCGATCACAACGGACGACGCCGTCCATGGCCGATCAGTTTTCCGGGGCGACACCCGCGCCCGACAGCAAGCCCGAGCCCCATCCCTGCGATGCGATCCTCGAACGTCTGCTGACCCTGCACCCCAAAGTCATCGACTTGTCGCTCGACCGGGTCCATCGCCTGTTGGCGCTTCTGGATCATCCCGAGCGAAGCCTGCCGCCGGTGGTTCATGTCGCCGGAACCAACGCCAAGGGTTCGGTCATCGCGATTTTGCGGGCGATGCTGGAAGCCATAGGCAAGCGGGTGCATGTCCATATCTCTCCCCATCTGGTGCATTTCAACGAACGCATCCGCTTGGCCGGGCAGTTGATTTCCGACACCGACCTGCAGGCCCTGTTGGAAGAATGCGAAACCGCCAACGGGGGCGAGCCGATCACCTTTTTCGAAATCACCACGGGCGCGGCATTGCTGGCCTTCGCCCGCGATCCGGCGGATGCGCTGATTTTGGAAACGGGCCTGGGCGGGCGGCTCGACGCGACCAACGTGATCGACAAGCCGCTGGTCACGGCGATCACGCCGATCTCGCTCGACCATCAACAGTTCCTGGGCGATACCATCGAACAGATCGCCGCCGAGAAGGCAGGGATCATCAAGCCGGGCGTTCCCTGCGTGATCGGCCCGCAGGAGGCTTCGGTCCTGGCAGTGCTGGATGACCGTACCCGCGCCCTGGGTGCGCCCGTCCTGGCCCATGGCCGGGAATGGACGGTTGAGGAAGCCGCCGACGGCAAAAGCTTCCGCCTGACCCTGAATGGCGAAACGCATGATTATCCCGCCCCGGCCCTGGCCGGGCGGCATCAGCTGTTGAATGCGGCCCAGGCGATCGTCTGCTTGCGGGCCATGGCTGGGTTCAGCGCCACCGAGGATGATATCCGGCGCGGCCTGGCGACGGCGTCCTGGCCCGCGCGCCTACAACGGCTGAGCAAGGGGCCGCTGGTCCGCCATTTGTCGCCGGGATGCTCCCTGTGGCTGGACGGCGGGCATAACGCCGCCGCCGGGGCCGCGATCGCCGCCCATGCGCGGGAAGCCTGGGATGAAAAGCCCCTGCACCTGATTTGCGGGATGATCAATTCCAAGGAACCGGCGACGTTCCTGGCCCCCTTGGGCGAGGTTGCCGCGTCCTTGACCGGCGTCGCCATTCCGGGCGAGCCGAATACCCTATCCGCCGAGGATATCGTCCGCGCGGGCGAGGCCGCGGGCCTGCCGTCGCGCACGGCATCGTCGGTGCAGTCGGCCTTGTGGAGCTTGCTGGAACGGGAACGCGGCCCGCTCCGCATCCTGATCTGCGGCTCCCTTTACCTAGCCGGAACGGTGCTTCGGGAAAACACTTGAACACCTGAACAGCTGTTCATATGTTTGTGGGATGAAACAAACCCATGAACACGCCCCCGTGCCCGGAATGCCGGACGGCCTGGAAAACGGCCTGGACCGCGACCGGGCCGAGGAAATCTCATCGATCTTCCATTTGCTGGGCGAGCCGAACCGCCTGTCGATCCTGGCCGCCTGCATGACCGGGCCGCGCTCGGTCAACGACCTGGCCGCGCTGACCGGGATGTCGCCGTCATTGACCAGCCACCATTTGCGCCTGATGCGGGCGGCGCGCCTGTTGCGCGCCCGGCGTCAGGGCAAATTCGTCCATTATTCCGTGCACGATCATCACATCACCTCGGTCCTGTTGGACATGATCGAGCACGTCAGCGAACCCCACCACGGCGCGGAAGAAGAGGAGGCCTGAAATGTCCGCCTTCTGTCACGACCACTGTCACGACGACCACGGGAATGGAGGCCACGGGGCCTTTCACGATGGCGAAACCTCGCGCGCCTACCGCCGCGTCTTGTGGTTCGCGTTGATCGTCAACGCCGCGATGTTCGCTGCCGAAATGGTCGGTGCCATGATGTCTAGATCCGTGGCTCTTCAGGCCGATGCCCTGGATTTCCTGGGTGATGCCGCGAACTACGGGATTTCCCTGGCCGTGGTCGGGATGCACCTGCGCTGGCGGGCGCGGGCCGCGATGGTCAAGGGCCTGTCCATGGGGCTGTTCGGCATCTGGGTCATCGGCACCACCGGCTGGCGTATCTTCGAGGGCGGGGTGCCCCATGCGCAGACGATCTCCGCCGTCGGCACCTTGGCCTTGGTGGCCAACGTCGCGGTGGCTGTCGCGCTTTATAAGTTTCGCGAAGGTGACGCCAACATGCGCTCTGTCTGGCTGTGTTCGCGTAACGACGCCATCGCCAATATCGCCGTCATCGCGGCGGGCGGCGGGGTCTGGCTGTCGGGAACGTTCTGGCCCGACGTCTTGGTCGGCGGGATCATCGCATCGCTGGCGTTGTTCGCCTCGGTCGACGTGCTGCGCCGCGCGACCGGCGAACTGCGGCAGGTGCGCGAGGATAAAGCGGCAGAGGGAATGCCCGCGGCTGCGGACTGATGCCCTGCTGAATTCTTAGAAATTATCCTTGAGACGCCGGGTTTCGGCGAAGACTGAGACGTAATCGCCCCCGGTCAGGCCAATCGTTTGCTGCAGGGCCGGAGAATCGGCGCGCAGGAAGGGATTGGTCTTCAATTCGATGCCGATGGTCGAGGGCACGGTCGGCACATTGCGCGCCCGCGCCGCGTCCACATCGGCCATGCGCTGGACCAGGTCGGCGTTGTCAGGTTCGACCGACAGCGCGAAGCGCCCGTTCGACTGCGTATATTCATGGGCGCAGAACACACGGGTTTCCGGCGGCAGCTTTTTAAATTTGTCGAGTGACACCACCATCTGGGCGGGCGTGCCCTCGAACAGGCGGCCGCAGCCCAAGGCGAACAAGGTATCGCCGCTGAACAAGGCGTCCGAGCCTTCGAACCAATAGGCGATATGGCCGCGGGTATGGCCCGGCACGTCGAACACCACGGCCTCGGCATTGCCCAGCATGTAGGTGTCGCCGTCACCAACCTCGACATCGATGCCGGGAATTCGCGCCGCGTCGGCGCGGGGGCCGACGATGGTGCAGCCGGTCGCGTCCTTGATCTCAAGGTTGCCGCCGGTGTGGTCGCCGTGGTGGTGGGTGTTCAGGATATGGGTGATCGTCCAGCCCTTGGCCTTGGCAGCGTCCATGGCCGGTCCGGCCACGGCGGGATCGACCACGCCGGTCGCGCCCGTTTCCGGGCAATGGGCCAGATAGACGTAATTGTCGTTGAGGACCGGGATCTGGTGGATTTCCAGCCGGCTCATGGCAATCTCCCCACGTTCGCTTGGAACGAAAAAGGGGGCGCCCTTTGGAAGACGCCCCCGAAAACCGCGATGGCTTAGATGTTCTGCTCCAGCCACTCCTGCAGCTTGCTTTTCGGCAGGGCGCCGATCTTGGTCGCCGCGACTTCGCCGTTCTTGAACAGCATCAGCGTCGGGATGCCGCGCACGCCGTATTTGCCGGGCGTGGAGGGGTTGTCGTCGATGTTCAGTTTGGCGACGGTCACTTTGTCGCCCAGTTCGGCGGCCAGTTCTTCCAGCGCCGGGGCGATCTGCTTGCAGGGGCCGCACCATTCGGCCCAAAAATCGACCAGGACGGGCTGGCTCGAACTGAGCACGTCGTTTTCAAAGGAATCGTCGGTAATTTGCTTCGGCATATCGCTCACCTTGGGGTCTCTGTGACTGGGACAGTTTTTTGTAACGAATCTATCTGTGCTGAGGCCGTGCCGCGCCAAAGGCGGCGGCTGAACGGCGGATGTTTGGAGCGGTTCCTCCCGCTCAGAGGTTGAATCTAGGTTCGCGTCCCCGCCCCGTCAAGCAGCCCGGACCGGTTGCGAATTTCCTCTTGCAATTCCCGTTGGTTAGAGCTCGGCCGCCTGCAAAAGCGATTCCGGGATGGCCATCGGACGGGCCCCCAGGGTCCAGATCAGGACACAGCGCACGGCCCGCCCGGGATACAGGTCCATCAGCGCCCGGCGGTATCCGGCCATCTGCGAGACATAGGCCGGGGGCACGTCCTCGACGCGGGTCGGCGGCGGGCGGTTGGTCTTGAAATCGGCGATCACGACCTCGTCCCCGGTAACCAACAGCCGGTCGATTCGGGCCGAGATTACCCGTCCACCGGCCAACGCCACCAGGGGCACCTCGGCCCGGCTGCCGGGGCCGAACAGGCCCGAAAGCTCGGGATCGTTCAACACGGCCAGGGTTTCCGCCGCGATTTCGGCCTGCTCGCCCTCGCTCAGTTCCAGCGTCGGGCGGGCCAGATAGCGCCGTGCCGCCGCTTCGCGCGCTTCGGGGGCGACATCCGGCAGGTTTTCCAACAGGCGGTGGACGATCAGGCCGCGTTTGAACCGCTTGCCGTCGTCGGTGCCCAGGGGCGATGCGGCCGGGGGCTGTTCCTCGGGCTGGGACGGGGCCAGGGGGCGGGGCGGGTCCGGTTCGTCCGCCGGGGGCGCGAACAGCCAGGACGGGGCCAGCACCCGTTCGGATTCGGCGGCCAGGGGGCGTGGCGTGACCTCGGCGGTCTGCGGCGTTTCCAGGCGCAGGCCGTTCCCGCCGGGCGCGGCAATCTCCTTGGCTCCGGCCCGCTCCAGGCCCGCTTGCATCATGTCGTACCAACTGTTGTCGGCCCGCCCGCTTTTCGATTCCCACCCGGTCACGTACAGCCGGTCGCGGGCCCGGGTCATGGCGACGTAAAGCAGCCGCCGTTCCTCGTTCTCGCGCGCGGCCTCGACCTGGGCGCGCAGGTCGCCGGTCAGGTCGCAATCGTCAGCCTTGCGCCCCGGCCAATAGACAGCCGTATCGTCCCACAACAAGCCGATGGGCTTGCCCCGACCCGTCGCCTGACAGGTATCGGGCAGGAACACCACGGGCGCTTCCAGGCCCTTGGCCCCATGCACGGTCATCACCCGCACGTTGCCCGCCGCCTGTTCCAGATCGCGTTTGACCACGGTCTCGCTGGCCCCGACCCAATGCAGAAAGCCCTCGAGCGACGGCGGATGCTCCCGTTCGAACTGCAATGCCAGGGCGAGGAACTCCTCGATCGGGTCCAGGGCATCCTGCCCCAGGTGGCGGTGAAAGGCCCGTCGTCCGCCGCCGGGGCCGAGCAGGTTGGCGTAGAATTCGAACGGCGGGGCCTGGTCCGCCGCCGCCAGCAAGGCCGAAAGCCGATCCGCCGCGTCCCGCCATTTGGCGTTGTCGTCGGCGCGGCGGCGCAGCTCCGCCCACAGGGTTCCGGGACGCGCATGGCACAACGGCGTCAGGTCGTCGTCGTCGTCGAAATTGAACAGCGGCCCCTTCAGGACCGTGGCCAGGGTCAAATCGTCATCGGGCAACAGCACGAAGCGGCCCAGGGCGATCAAATCCATGACCGCCATCTGTTCGGTCAGGACCATGCGGTCGGTGCCCGCGACCTCGATGTTCAATAGCTTCAGCTGGCGGACCATTTCCTCCATGAAACGGCCGCGCCGCCGGACCAGGATCAGGATATCCCCCGCCGCCATGGGCCGGCCCAACGACGGCAGCATCTCGCCCCGGTCGAGCCAGCCGCGAATGGTCTGGGCGATGGTCTCGGCGACCTGAACCTGAGGGGCACGGGGGCCGGGGCGATCGACCGGCGCATCCCAGGCGTCGGGTTCGTCCTCTTCCTCGGGCGTCACGGTCGGCCAGATTTCGACCAGGCCGGCGTCGCCGTCGCGGTCGACCAGATGGCGGATCGCCCGGTCCGTGGTGGTCAGCGAAGCGCGCAGGTCCTCCGGCTCGAACGTGCGGTCGACCGCGTCCAGCACCGGCCAGGTGGACCGGAACGACACCGCCATTTCCAGCGAGCGTTTCAGTGTGGTTTCCATCCCCGCTTCGCGGGCGCGTTCGGCAAAGGCCGCGCGGGTCTGTTCGAACCGGGTCGGCTCCGCCCCCTGGAAGCTGTAGATCGATTGCTTTTCGTCGCCCACGGCGAACATGGTGCGGGGGCCGCGCGCCTCCGTATCCCAGGCCCCTTCGCCGGAAAAGAAATCGACGGTCAGGGCTTCCAGGATGTCCCATTGCGCCGGGGCCGTATCCTGGGCCTCGTCGACCAGAACATGGGCGACCCCGCCGTCCAGTTTGTAATGGACCCAATCGACCGCTCCCGGCGAGCGCCGCAACAGGGCGCGGGTCTTCAGGATCAGGTCGTCGTAATCCATCAGCGCCCGCGTTTCTTTCAGGCTCGCATAGGCAACGGCCAGGGCCTCGGCCAAATCCATAAGCGCCGCCGTGTTGCGGGCGATGGCCAGAGCGCGCAGTTTCTCGTCGATGGCCAGGACGCGGGCCTGTTCGTTTTCCAGCGTGCTCAGGGTGCCGGGCTGTTGCTGTTCCACGTCTTTGGTCACCAGCCGCGCCAGGGGCGTGCGGGTTTTGGTCAGGAACGCTTGGGCATAGGTATCGAAGCCGCTGATCCGGGCATCGTCGTTGTCGGCCAGCCAGGATGCGATCAACTGGGCGCGGTCCTTGTCGGTCTTCTTGCCGCCCGCCAGGGCGTCGGTGGCGCGGCGCAAGTTCACTTCGTCCGGCGGCGGCGCATTGCGAATGACCGAGGCCCCGTCGTCGTCGGGGGCGAGATCCAGGCGCTGGCGGGTCGCCGCGGCCAATCCCGCCGCCCCG
>DJHY01000126.1:49632-51372 GCA_002433335.1 Rhodospirillaceae bacterium UBA6608
CGCCGCGGCCAACCCCGCCGCCCCGCCGTGGCGGGCAAACAGGGCGGCCAGCTTGCCGCGCGCGAAATCCAGTTCCGCCATCAGGGCATCGAAATCGCTTTCCCCGACCAGCCCGGCCAGATGATCCATGGCCCGGGCGGCGGGGCCGTCGGGCTCTGCCGCGGCGTCGTTCAAGACACGGTCGCGGGCTTCCATGCGCAGTTCCGCCGCCGTGCGTTCGTCCATGATCTTGAAATGCGGGGCGACCCCGGCTTCCAACGGGAAGCGGCCCAACAGGCTTTCGCAGAACGAATGAATGGTCCGGATGTTGGGGCCGTCGGTGGTGTCCGCGACCTCGGCGAACAGGCGGCGCACGCGGGACAGGTCATCGCGTTCGCGCTCCGTCTGCGCCAAGGGAACACCCGTCTGGTCGCGGTAGCTTTCCATCAGCGCGTCGTCGTCCATCACCGCCCATTTGCCCAACAGGGCGCCCAGGCGGTTGGCCATTTCCGTGGCCGCCGCCTTGGTATAGGTCAGGCACAGGATGTTGCGCGGGCGCACGCCGCTCATCAGCAGGCGGACGATGCGGTTGGTCAGAACATGGGTCTTGCCGGTCCCGGCATTGGCCGAGACCCAATAGGATTCATGGGGCCGCCCGGCGGTCTGTTGGGTTTCCGTCGCCTTGCGGCGGGTTTCGCTCATCCGCTCGGTCATGCGCCGTCCCCGCCACCATTTCCGTCCCCATCGCCGCCGACGCTGCTCCAGGCGCGGACGCGGGCCAAGTGGTCGTAATCGCCGATATCGGTTTCGAACATCGGGCGCACCCGGGGGGCATAGGGCATGGCCCGGTCGGAAAAGCGGACAACCCGCTTGGCCAAGCCCTGGGCGGCTTCGTCGGTCAGGGTTCGGGCATCCTTGAGCGGCGTTTCCTTGCCGGCCTCGCGCCCGCCCGACATCTTCCAATAGGACAGGGTCGTGACCTCGCCCGCCGCGACCTTGGCGAAGCCGCCGCGCTCCAGGATCAGGGCCTCCAGGGGGAGCTGCGGTGAAAACCCGCTTTCGACCTGTTTCTGGCTGGGCGTGCGTCCGGTCTTGTAGTCGATGATCTCCAGCCCCTCGGCGGGGTCGCGGTCGATCCGGTCGGCGAAACAGCGCAGGCGGAAATCCCCCGCCGCCGTCGGCAGTTCGTACACGCCCTCGGCTTCCCAGGCGAGCGGACGGCACCCCCGCGCCCGGCGGGCTGTCTCGGTCTCGATGAACCAATCGGCGACGCGCAGGAACCGGGGCCACCAGAAGGCGCGCACCGCGGGCCTGTCGGCGTAATCGGCGAATACGTCCTCGCCCATGGCGATCAACTGCCGCTTTGCGTCGGGCGGCATCTCGACCGGATGGGCGTCGATGAATTTTTCAAGGGCGGTATGGATCAGGTCGCCGCGATCGCCCGCACCCGGGTCGGCGTCGATCGGGTCCAGCGGGTTCAGCTTCAGGACATGGCGGGCGAACACAGCATAGGGGTCGCGCACCCATTTTTCGACCTGGGTGACCGACATGCGCATGGGCCGCATCTCGACCGGTGGGCGCGGCAGCGGGCGTTTGGGCGGGATCAGGTCGCCCGGATCGTCCAGCGCCCTGACCCAATCGCGCAGGCCGCGTTCGGCGGTCAATGTTCGTTCCGCCCCGGTTCCTGCGATCAGGTTGCCCAGGCGCAACAGCCAGCGCGCGGGCACGCTGGGCGCGCCGTCGACCCGCTCGGCCCGGGTC
>DJHY01000196.1:0-343 GCA_002433335.1 Rhodospirillaceae bacterium UBA6608
TTTGGCGATCTTGCCTTCGGTCATCGTGGGCGAAAGCGCCGGCAGAAGTACTTGCGTAGCCATGTTTAGGTGTTCCCTTCCAACGGACGTTTTCGATCAGGCTTCGACCAGGACGTCTGTCCACAATTCGGACAGGTCCGGTTCCGGGCTCTGTTGGGCGAACTCGGCGGCCTCATTGGCCAGGGCCTTCACTTCCTTATCAATCGCCTTGAGGTCGTCTTCCGTGACGATCTTGGCGTCCAGCAGCTTATGCGCCAGGGTATCGATGGGATCGTGTTCGCGGCGCACCTTCTGGACCTCTTCCTTTGTCCGGTATTTGGCCGGGTCCGACATGGAATGGCCG
>DJHY01000196.1:447-7029 GCA_002433335.1 Rhodospirillaceae bacterium UBA6608
CAATAAAATATCGGTAAATAATTCAGACACATCAGGTTCTGGACTTGTCTGTGCAAATTCAGTGGCGTTGGTCACTGTGACCTTGACGTCAGAATCAATCAATTTGAGCTGTTCATCGGTGATGTTCTGGTTTTTCAGCAAATCCCGCATCTGGTCGATCGGGTCATGCTGTTTACGCATCGCATCGACTTCTTCGCGGGTGCGGTATTTTGCCGGGTCCGACATGGAATGGCCGCGATAGCGATAGGTCTTCATTTCCAGGATCAGCGGGCCCTTGCCGCTGCGGCAATGAGCCAGCGCCTTTTCGGCGGCTTCCTTGACCGCGATCACGTCCATGCCGTCGACCGAAATGCCCTCGATCCCGTGGGCGAGACCGCGGGTGTGCAGATCAGGGGTCTTGGACGTACGCTCGATCGAGGTGCCCATGCCGTACTTGTTGTTTTCGATCACGTAGATCACCGGCAGGTTCCAGATCGCCGCCATGTTGAAGCTTTCGTAGACCTGGCCCTGGTTGATCGCGCCGTCGCCGAAATAGGCCATGCAGACGCCGCCGTCGCCCTTGTACTTGTGAGCGAAGGCCAAGCCCGTACCGAGCGGTACCTGGGCGCCGACGATGCCGTGACCGCCGAAGAAATTCTTTTCGCGCGAGAACATGTGCATGGACCCGCCCTTACCCTTGGAATAGCCGCCGCGACGACCGGTCAGTTCGGCCATCACGCCCTTGGGATCCATGCCGCAGGCCAGCATGTGGCCGTGATCGCGGTACGAGGTAATGACCGTGTCCTGCGGCTCCGACGCGGCTTGCATGCCGACGACGACCGCTTCCTGGCCGATATAGAGGTGACAGAACCCACCGATCAGCCCCATGCCGTACAGTTGGCCGGCCTTTTCCTCGAACCGGCGGATCAGCAGCATCTCGCGATAGTACTGCTTCAGCTCGTCCGGCGTTGGGCCGGATTTGGACGATTTCGCGGAGGAAGATTTAGCCGGCGATTTCGACGCCGTCTTGGGTGCGCGGGCCATTGGAGACCTCCCTTGGGTGCCTGTTTCCAACCCCAGGGGCCGCCAAAGGCGCAGCCTTTCAGAAACCTCCCAGGGACGGCGGTTCACCGCCGAATTCAGGGGATGATATCTCAAATTCAGGCCGAAAAACAATATAGGTCAGCAACGCTGCTATATTATTAACTCGATTATAGTTTATTGATGGATGAATTGGCCGGATTAGGCCAGTTTTGCACGATCCAACCAGGGCCACAAACAGCCTTCCTGGCCATAAATCCGGTCCAAAAGGCCGTTGTCGCCGACCACGATGGCGACCGACTTCTTCCATCGTTGGATATGCGCGGGCGACCGCCAATAGGTCACTGCATATTCCCGACCGCCGTCCATTTCCTGGACATCATAGCCCAAGTAGCCGGGATTTTCCTCGGCCAAGGCGGCCAGCATGCTGAGCGCCGTCGTCCAAAGTGTAGACGGTGCGCCACCATGCCCTGGGTCAGTGTGCAAGACGACGTAATAGCTGGTTTGGGAACCCGCAGTTCCAGCGGGCCCTACGGCCAGTGGCGCGGCAATCGGAGGCGCTGTCGCCTCGTTCAGCGCCGGAACGAATTCCTGCGCCGGGGCGGCCATTACGCCGCCCGCCCCTGAACCGGCAAGAACCGTTGATCCATTTGCTCCTGCATGAATGTCACGGTCAGCGGTGTTTTACGACCGAACAAACGTTTGACGATCCGCGTCACCTCGATATCGCAGGCATCTTCGAGACGGCGGTGCTTAAGGTTCAATTCCTGGATCAGCTGGCGCAACACCTTGGATTTCCAACCTTGGATCGCCGACGGCGAGGTCCAATAACAGACAGTCGCACCGCGGCCATCGATGGTCCGGCCGGTCTCGAGCCCCAGGAAGCCGTCCTGTTTGGGCGCGATGGAGATCAATTCGTCGATCGCCAGCCGAGCAGAGGAATCAGGCGTGTCCCCATGCGGGGCGATAACGGCGGCGTAATACGGCGGGCGCAGGTTCTCGGACAAAGAGGTCATCGGTTCAGCTCCCCTTCTGGTGCTTGTCCAGGAAGATCACATAATCGCGGTCGAACCCGACGTTCAGCATGACGCGGGCCCGTTCTTCCAACATGTCGAGATCGAGGGACTGCGAACCGAGGAGCGCGACGCGGTGTTCCCACTCTTCACGTTCGGCTTTCAGGTCGTCGGCCATGGCCTGGGCCTCGGCGACTTTTTCCTGAAGCATCAGCAGCGAAGTAACGCCGCGATCGCCGTGCACCGTGTGATAGGCAAAATAAGCGCAAGCCAAGATGCCTACCGAAGGCCCCAAGGCCTTCACCAGTTTCTTTTTCAGAGATGCAAAGCGCGTAGCCATCGTTTTATTCCCCAGTTTCCGCAGCCCGATTCGCGAATCGGTAGATACGAAACTAAGGAATGATGGTTAATTTTCGGTTAGGAGTCGGGAAACCACCTGATTTCCCAACACCTTAGCCTACCGCTAATTGTTAACGGGATTTAGCTGAACAGTGCGGATCCGTTGTACCGGGCCGTCGGACCCAGGTCTTCGTTGATGCGCAGGAGCTGGTTGTACTTGGCCAGCCGATCCGAACGCGACAGCGAGCCGGTCTTGATCTGTCCGGCGTTGGTGGCGACGGCGATATCGGCGATGGTGGTGTCTTCGGTTTCGCCCGAACGGTGCGACACGACCGAGGTGTAGCCCGCCTTATGCGCCATTTCGATGGTCTGCAAGGTTTCCGACAAGGTGCCGATCTGGTTGACCTTGATCAGGATCGAGTTACCCACGCCCTGCTGAATACCGTCGGCCAGGCGCACGGGGTTGGTGACGAACAGGTCGTCGCCGACCAACTGAACCTTGTCGCCGATGGCGTCGGTCAGAGCTTTCCAACCGGCCCAATCGTCTTCGGCCATGCCGTCTTCGATGGATTTGATCGGGTAGTTGGCGCAAAGGGTCTCGTAAACCTTGACCATCTCGTCGGCGCTCAGGGTCTTGCCGACGCCTTCCATCACGTACTTGCCATCGCGGTAGAATTCGGTCGAAGCGCTATCGAGGGCCAGAACCACGTCTTCGCCCGGGGTGTACCCGGCGTCGGAGATCGCCTTCATAATGAAATCAAGCGCTTCTTCAGACGAATTCAGATTCGGCGCGAAGCCGCCTTCGTCACCGACGTTGGTCGAATGACCGGCTTTGGCCAGGCCCTTCTTAAGGGTGTGGAACACTTCGGCGCCCATGCGCAGGGCATCGGGGAAGTTGTCCGCGCCGACCGGCATGATCATGAATTCCTGGAAGTCGATGGGGTTGTCGGCATGAGCCCCGCCGTTGACGATATTCATCATCGGGACCGGCAGATCGCGGGCGAACGCGCCACCGATGTAGCGGTACAGCGGCAGGCCCGCTTCCTCCGCCGCGGCCTTGGCGGCGGCCAGGCTGACGCCCAGGATCGCGTTGGCGCCCAGGCGGGCCTTGTTCGGCGTGCCGTCCAGTTCGATCATCACGTTATCGATGAACAGCTGATCTTCGACGTCGATCCCGGCCAGGGTATCGGCGATTTCGCCGTTCACGGCCTCGACCGCGGCCAGCACGCCCTTGCCCAGGTAGCGGACATCGTCGCCATCGCGCAGTTCAACGGCCTCGTGGGCGCCGGTCGATGCGCCCGAGGGCACGGCAGCGCGGCCAAGCGCGCCGGTTTCCAGGGTCACGTCCACTTCCACGGTGGGATTGCCACGGGAGTCGAGGATTTCGCGGGCGAACACGTCGATGATGGCGGTCATGTTTCTCTCCGGTCGGGTGCGGCCGGTGGGCCGTTCTTGCAGGTTTGGGAAGTTACAGGGAAACCGGATTGGCCTTGGCCAACCGGTCGAATGCCACCAGGGTTTCTACCACCCCGGGCATGTCAGTCAGATGAATCATGTTCGGACCGTCGCTGGGCGCGCTGTCCGGGTCCTGGTGGGTCTCGATGAACACGGCGGCGACACCGATAGCCACGGCGGCGCGGGCCAGGATCGGCGCGAATTCGCGCTGACCGCCCGACGAAGTGCCTTGCCCGCCAGGCTGTTGCACGGAATGGGTGGCGTCGAACACCACCGGGCAACCCGTCTGCGCCATGATCGGCAGCGACCGCATATCGGTCACCAGGGTGTTGTAGCCGAAGCTTGCTCCCCGCTCGCAGACCATGACCCGCTCATTGCCGGTCGATTTGATCTTGTCGACCACGTTCTTCATGTCCCAAGGGGCCAGGAATTGGCCCTTTTTGACGTTGATCGCGGCCCCGGTCTCGCCGGCGGCAAGCAACAGATCCGTTTGGCGGCACAGGAAGGCCGGAATTTGCAGGACATCGACCACGGTCGCCGTCTCGGCGCATTGCCCGGCGTCATGGATGTCCGTCAAAACGGGGCAGCCGATCTGTTTCTTCACGGCCTCGAACACGGGCAAGGCCTTTTCCAGGCCAAGGCCGCGCGGGCTGTTGGCGCTGGTCCGGTTGGCCTTGTCGAACGAAGACTTGTAGATCAGGCCGATGCCTAAGCGGTCGGCCATTTCCTTAAGCGTCCCGGCCATGTCCAACGCATGGTTTTCGCTTTCCATGGCGCAAGGTCCGGCGATCAGCACCAAGGGCTGATCGTTGCCGATTTTCAGATCACCGACGCTGATCGCAGAAGACACGGAAACTCGCTTCCTTAACTGGTTGCGGCCTAAACCTTAGACCAACCGGGCCTGTTTGACCGCCGCTTCGACGAATGACGTGAACAGCGGATGCGGCTCAAACGGCTTCGACTTCAGTTCCGGGTGGAACTGAACCCCGATGAACCACGGATGGTCCGGAATTTCAACGATTTCCGGCAGCAGCCCGTCCGGCGACATGCCGGTGAACATCAGGCCCGCAGCCTCCAGCCGGGGACGATACTCGGTATTGACCTCGTAGCGGTGGCGGTGACGTTCGGAAATATCCTGCTCGCCGTAGATTTCGCGGACCCGCGACCCATCCTTCAGCCGACAAGGGAACGCGCCCAGGCGCATGGTCCCGCCCATATCGCCGTCGATCTTGCGCTGTTCCAGCTGATTGCCGTTCATCCATTCGGTCAGCAGACCGACGACCGGCTCCTTGGCGACGCCGAATTCGGTCGAACTGGCGCCCTTGACCCCGGCCAGATTGCGCGCGGCCTCGACCACCGCCATCTGCATGCCGAAGCAAATGCCGAAGTACGGCACGCCGCGCTCACGCGCGAAGGTCACTGCGCTGATCTTACCTTCGGCGCCCCGCTCTCCGAAACCGCCGGGAACCAGAACGCCGTGCACATCCTCGAGATTCAGCAGGGCCTCTTCCTCGGTTTCGAAGCTTTCGGATTCGATCCACTTGATGTTGACCTTGACGTTGTTGGCGATGCCGCCGTGGGTCAAAGCCTCGATCAGGGACTTATAGGCATCGGGCAAAACCGTGTACTTGCCGACCACGGCGATGGAAACTTCGCCTTCGGGCCGGGTCACGATTTCCGAAATACCTTCCCAGCGGGACAAATCCGGCTCGCCCGCCGAAATGTTGAAATGACGGTAAACCGAGGAATCCAGCCCCTCGGCATGATAGGCCAACGGCACCCGATAGATGGTGTCCACGTCCAGGGCCGGCACCACGTTGCGTTCGTCCACGTTGCAGAACAGCGCGATTTTCTTGCGCTCGCCTTCGGGCAGCGGCCGGTCAGCCCGGCACAGCAGGACGTCCGGCTGAATCCCGACGCTTAACAGTTCCTTGACCGAGTGCTGCGTCGGCTTGGTCTTGAGCTCGCCAGCCGTGGGGATATAGGGCAGCAGCGTCAGATGCAGATACATCGTGCGCTCGCGGCCCAGGTCGTTGCGAAGCTGACGAATGGCCTCCAGGAAAGGCAGACCTTCGATATCGCCGACCGTGCCGCCGATTTCGCACAACACGAAATCCTCGTCGGTCAGGTCCGAAGTCACGAACGCCTTGATGGCGTCGGTGACATGCGGAATGACCTGAATGGTCGCCCCCAGGTAGTCGCCGCGCCGTTCCTTGGCGATCACATCCGAATAGATGCGCCCGGTGGTCACGTTGTCGGTCTGGCGCGAAGGCACGCCCGTAAAACGTTCGTAATGGCCAAGGTCCAGATCCGTCTCCGCGCCATCGTCGGTGACGTAAACCTCGCCGTGCTGATAGGGGCTCATGGTCCCTGGATCAACGTTCAGATAGGGGTCGAGCTTGCGCAAACGGACTTTAAATCCGTTGGCCTGCAGCAAGGCCCCTAGAGCCGCCGATGCCAGTCCTTTACCAAGGGAAGAGACCACGCCGCCGGTGATGAAGATGAACCGCGTCATGGGCCTACACAATACGTCCGTGTGGTGGTTGGGCAAAAAGAAAAGAGGCGGGAATTTTCCCGCCTCAAATTGGTGTTCCGAGAGTCCCGGATTCCCGCCATTTCGCTACTTGGCGATCGGCGCGGCCGGGGCCGCCGGTTCCGCGGGCGCGGGCGCGGTCTGCACCGGCTGGTCGAGAATCGACCCCGTCGCGGCCTTGCGGTCATGGGCGGCGAGGATCGCCAGCACCAGCGAGGTGAT
>DJHY01000196.1:7336-8855 GCA_002433335.1 Rhodospirillaceae bacterium UBA6608
GATCGCCAGCACCAGCGAGGTGATCATGAACAGGGTCGCCAGGATCGCCGTGGTCCGGGTCAGAAGGTCAGCCGCCGCGCGTCCGGTCATGAAGCCGCTCATTCCGCCGCCGCCGCCGCCGCCGCCGATACCCAGGCCGCCGCCTTCCGAGCGCTGCAATAGCACCACGCCGACAAGGCCGATGGCCAGCAGCAGGTGAATGACCAGAATCACGTTTTGCATCGAACTTCCTTCCATCTGGACGCCGCAAACGCCCGTTCGCGGCGGTCCCAATCAGTTGGGCCGGGTTTTACTGCGTTGCAAGCCCGATTACCAGGGGCTTTTGCGCCCTTAGGCCACGGCCTCGGCGATTGCCCAGAAGTCTTCGGCTTTCAACGAGGCACCGCCGATCAAGCCACCGTCGACATCAGGCAGCGCCAGCAGCTCGGCCGCGTTGCCCGGCTTGACCGAGCCGCCATAAAGAATACGCACACCGCCCGCCGTCGCCGCGCCGAAACGATCGGTCAACGCAGCACGGATGGCGGCGTGAATTTCCTGCACGTCGTCGGTGGTCGGCGTGCGGCCGGTTCCGATGGCCCAAACGGGCTCATAGGCAACGACGAGGTTCTCCGCCGTCGCCCCCTGGGGAACGGAGCCCGCGACCTGTCCGACGACCACCTCGACGGCGCGACCTGCGTCGCGCTCGGCCTCGGTTTCGCCGACGCAGACGATGGCGATCATGCCCGCGGCCTGCGCAGCCGTGGCCTTTTCCATCACCTGGGCGTCGGTTTCCTTATGATCGGTGCGTCGCTCGGAATGGCCGACGATGGCATAGCCGCAGCCGACCTGCGCCAGCAATTGCGCGCTGACGTCGCCGGTATGGGCCCCGCTTTGGTTACCATGGCAATCCTGCGCACCCAGGCCCAGGCCGCTTTCCTCGATCCGCGCGGCGACGATCGGCAGCAGCGGAAACGGCGGGCAGACCGCCATGTCGAACGCCGGAGCAGCACCCAATGCCGCCAAACGGTCGGCCAGATCGCCCGCCAGGCCATCGACCTCGTCCAATCCGCCGTTCATTTTCCAGTTGCCCGCAATCAGCGGCGTCCGCCCTTGGCTCATCTCGCACCCGTCCTCTATTAAGTCTGTTCGTTCGGTGGGCTCCACAGCGGCACAGGGTGTGAAACCCGCCCCCTGGAGGCCCCCTCTAACACAGCGTCCCGGCCCTGCCAATCCGCCGCGCCCGAAAATCGCCGTTATCCCGCACCATGTGGTGTTGCGGGGCCATGCCCCCCGCCCTATTATGCGCGCCGCCCAAGGGTTTAGGGCGCAACCTAAAAGGATTTTTCATGCTCCGCCAAATTCGCGAAAAGACCGGCTCGCTCGTCGTCAAGATCATCCTGTTTCTTCTGGTCATCAGCTTCGGTGCCTGGGGGATCGGTGACATGGTCCAGTTCCGTGGCGATGACCGCCCCGTGGCCGAGGTCGCCGGACAGGATTTGAGCCGCCGCGACGTCGAGACCGAGGTCCGCCGCGAAATGGC
>DJHY01000280.1 GCA_002433335.1 Rhodospirillaceae bacterium UBA6608
GATGTTTTCGCCGCCGGAAATGATGATGTCCTTGGACCGGTCCTTGATCTCGACATAACCGTCCGGGTGCAGCACCGCCAGGTCGCCGGTATGGAACCAGCCGCCCTTGAACGCGGCCTCGGTCGCTTCAGGATTTTTTAGGTAGCCCTTCATGATGGTATTGCCGCGCAGCATGATCTCGCCCATCGTTTCTCCGTCGGCGGGAACGGGCTGCATGGTATCCGGGTTCATCACGGTCTGATCGAACACCGAGGGATAACGCACCCCGGCGCGCCCGATCTTGGCCGCCTGCTGGTCGCGGCTCAGACCGTCCCAGTCGTCCTGCGAGGCGCAATAGGTCGAGGGGCCGTAGGATTCCGTCAGGCCGTACAGATGGGTCACGTTGAAGCCCATCTTCTCCATGCCTTCGATCACGGCGCTTGGCGGCGCGGCACCACCGGTGAAGACCTGCACCTGTTGCGCGAATTCGGTTTTTACCTCGTCCGGGGCATGGATCAGCATGTTCAGGACGATCGGAGCACCACACATATGGGTCACGCCATGCTCGGCGATCATCGGGAAGATCAGGGCCGGGTCGACCCGGCGCAGGCAAACATGCGCGCCCGCCGCCGCGGTAACCGACCAGGGGTAGCTCCAGCCGTTGCAATGGAACATCGGCAGGGTCCAGAGATAGCGCGAATGGCGGTCGAGCTTCGACACCAGGGCCCCGCCCATGGCGGTGATAAAGGCCCCGCGGTGGTGGTAGACCACGCCTTTCGGGTTGCCGGTGGTGCCCGAAGTATAGTTCAGGCTGATGGCCTGCCACTCGTCGTCGGGCGGAAGATAGGGGAAGTCCGGATCGCCCGTCGCCAACAAGGCTTCATAATCCATCTCGCCCAGGTGCTCGCCCCGGGTGCCGCCCTGGGCTTCGGTTTCCGGATCGTCGATGTCGACCACCGGGATTTTGCGGCCGAGCTTGGCCAGCGCTTCCTTGATCACCGGGGCGTGTTCCCGGTCGGTCAACAGCAGCTTGCTTTCCGCATGTTCCAATATGAACGCAATGTTCGCTGCGTCGAGGCGCGTGTTCAGCGCGTTCAGCACCGCCCCGGACAGCGGCACGCCAAAGTGGCATTCCAGCAATTCGGGCGTATTCGCGCCCATGACCGAGACGGCGTCTCCCCGCCCGATGCCGCGCGCCGCCAGGGCCCCGGCCAGCCGGCGGCAGCGGGCCATCATCTCGCCATAGGAAATTCGGCGCTGGCCATGAATGGCCGCGGTGCGCTCCGGATAGACCGATGCCGCCCAAGACAAGAATGACAAGGGGGTCTGCGGTTGATGATTGGCGGGCGTGGGGCCCAGGTCGCGGTCAAAGATGTCTTCCGACCCGTTCATGGGTTGGATGCTCCCTCTGTTGATTTGTTTTATTGCATCAACAGATATCACCCGGCGCATCGGTCCGCAAACGCGCGGCACGGACGGCGCACGGAAAGATCAGCACGAACTGCGTGGCGGCGGCGATCCGGGAGGCACGCGTTTGATGATGACGCCCTGGATCAGGTTCCCCTTGAGGGCGTGATTGAAGCGGGTCCGAAGGTGGCGGGGCAGGGCGGCTTGCAGGTCGGCCTGCAGTGTTTCGGAATCTTCGTAGCGCAGGCCGACATCCTGGGTGACCGTTGCGATCAGCCGCGGCGCCAACCGGCAGACGATTTGCTTGTCTTGCGGGCTGTTGACGCGGAGCGCAATCGACAGAAGGACGATCTCGCTCGCGGCCTCTCCTTTACGCTTCAGGCCGTATCCGCCCAGGCGTATGGGGATCGTTTGAATGCGAAGGTTTTGTGGTTGCCCGGCGCCGATGCTGTCGATGGAGACCTGATCATTCGTCATCAAGCCCGTCAACACGACCGCGCCTAGCACAGCGCCGGTCATTCCTCCGGCGATGGCAAGGCTCTTGTAGAACTTCACGAAAAGACATCCTCGATCGTGCCCCCCCTTCCCTCAAAGGTACTCCGGCTGGATCGACGTCCTCCTTGGTCTGCGTCTTATCCTGTGCGGTGTCGGTACAAGCCTTTCACCGCGATGGTATCGACGACAGCGGTCAGATTGACGATGCCGCGAAGAATGCCTTCCGCCCGATCAGGTTGGACATGAAGCAGGCTATCGTCGGGGTCGCTGTCATGAAATGTATCGACCGCCGCGCGATATCGGCTTCGTTCCGTGATGATGTACAGATCCGGGTCGTTTTTCGACCGTAAGACGACGAGATCAGGCGTTGGCATGATCTGTCCTCGCACTGTACTGGGCTGCGGGTGCGCGGATGACGGACGTCGGAAGACTTTTGAAAACGCTTAAAGCGGCCATGCTCCATTCCACTTCGCAAGGATCCGGCGGCAACTCCCCCCCATAGGGTCGCGCCTTCGGAACGGTGTCAGTACCCTTTGAAACGGTTGCCCCCTTTGTCTGGGGGCTCATGTACTCCTGCATTACTCTTTATGATTTCGCAGGCGCAACATGCGATTGATTATCACTATTTTATGCAAACTAGCAATAAAATTATATGTAAAATCATATAAGTGTCATAATTAGACATATCTTATTTGGCCTTACTTTCAGTCGAGAAAAGTTCGGGAGTTGTGAGTCCGTCAAAATGGAAAGAGTACTTTCCATCCTTGTTAAAGGGGGTAAAGATGGTTTCCCCAACCGCAGCTAGGCCTACTTTCCATGGAACTCTGGATCCCGATTACCGTTCTGGCGGCATTCCTTCAGAATGCCCGCTCCGCATTGCAGAAACATTTGAAGGGGCGGCTTTCGACCCTTGGGGCGGCATATGTCAGGTTCCTTTACGCTCTGCCGTTCTCGGTCGTTTACCTATGGGCGCTGCATACCTTCGGTGAAAAGGCGTTTCCCGAGTTCAACAACACCTTCCTGATGTATTGCGTTCTGGGTGGGGCCAGTCAGATCATCTTCACGGTCTTGCTGCTGCACCTCTTTCAGTTTCGCAATTTCGCCGTCGGCACCACGTTCTCCAAGACCGAGGTCTTCCAGGTCGCGATCTTGGGCTTCTTGATCCTTGGCGATACGGTCACGGCCATGGCCGCCGCGGCAATCGCCCTGGCGGGTGTCGGCGTCGTCGTGTTGTCGGCGGGACAGTCAAAGGTTTCGTTGTCCGCCCTTGTTGCGGGGGTGACGGAAAAGCCGACGCTGATCGGATTGGTCTGCGGCGCGTTCCTGGGGGCGTCGGTGGTGTTCTTCCGGGGGGCGGCGCTGTCGTTGAAATGGGATGACCTGGCGATGACGGTCGCCTTCACCCTGGCGGTGTCGTTGGCGATCCAAACCGTCGCCATGGGCAGCTACATTGCGTGGAAGGAAGCTCCGACGCTGAAGGCCGTGTTCGTCCATTGGAAATGGTCGGCGGCTGTCGGCGCTGTCGGGATGGCCGGGTCCGTCGCTTGGTTCCTGGCCTTCACCATGCAGAACGCGGCCTATGTGCGGGCGCTCGGTCAGATCGAATTGGTCTTCACTTTCGCGGCGTCGATTTTCTTCTTCAAGGAAAAGGTCACCCGTCTGGAAGTGATCGGCATCGGCCTGATCATCGCCGCCATTCTGATCCTGATCCTCAGCCGGGCCTGACGTCACAGGCCTGACCTCACAGGCCGCTGATTTTCCCTTTTGCTGCATGATCATCGGTGTTCCCGGTTCGCCGAGTCGCAGGCTATTGACCGTGCAAATGAAAACCGGATTCAGGGCCGCATCCGGAAAATATCTATTTATGCGGTAACTTATAAAAAAGTCATATTCAAATACGTATGCAGACGAGTACTCTTTGTCGAGTTCAACCAACAAAGGGGGCTTACTTATGGCTGGGCCACAATTGACCGATATCACTGGAATCGGTCCTGCCGCTGCTGCGGTTCTAACCAAAGGTGGTTTTAAGACAGTTGACGCCGTTGCGGCGGCAGCGCCGACGGCGATCGGTGCGTTGAGCGGCTTCGGCCCCGCCAGGGCCAAGGCGGTGATCGCAGCGGCCAAGCGCGCTGCAAAGGCGCCCGCGGCGAAACCCATTGCGAAAAAGCCTGCGGCGAAGCCTGCTGCCAAGAAGCCTGCCGCCAAGAAGCCCGCTGCGAAAAAAACCGTAGCAGCTAAACCGGCGGCCAAAACGGCGGCGAAGCCC
>DJHY01000015.1:0-4738 GCA_002433335.1 Rhodospirillaceae bacterium UBA6608
CCATGATCGCCGTCAGCTGCGGCATACCCACGCCCGCGACCATGCGGGTGGTGCAGATGGTGCCCGGCCCGATGCCGATCTTGACCCCGTCGGCCCCGGCGTCGATCAGGGCCTTGGCCCCGTCCGGCGTGGCGACGTTGCCGCCGATGATCTGCGTGCTGTTGGACAGCTTTTTGATCTCGGTGATGGCGTCCAGAACGCCCTTGGAATGGCCGTGCGCGGTATCGACGACGATCACATCGACACCCGCGTCGATCAGGGCTTCCGCCCGGGCGCGGCCGTCCGCGCCGACGCCGGTCGCGGCGGCAACCCGCAGGCGGCCTTGCGTATCCTTGCAGGCGTTGGGGTAGGCCTGTTCCTTTTCGATGTCCTTNNCGGGTGGTGCAGATGGAGCCGGGGCCGATGCCCACCTTCACGGCATCGGCACCTGCACCGGCCAGCACCTTGGCCGCTTCGCCCGTGGCAATATTGCCGGCAATGACCTGAACGCTGTTGGAGAGCTTCTTCACACGCTCGACCGAACGAGCGACATCGCGGTTATGGCCGTGAGCGGTGTCGATGACGACCACGTCCACTTCGGCATCGATCAGCGCTTCGGTGCGCTCGAAGCCCTTGTCGCCGACCGTGGTGGCGGCGGCCACGCGCAGCCGACCGCTGCCATCCTTGGTCGCGGCAGGATAGGCGACCGCCTTCTCGATATCCTTGACCGTGATCAGGCCGACGCAACGGTATTCGTCATCGACCACGATCAGGCGTTCGATCCGGTATTTGTGAAGCAGCTTCTTGGCTTCTTCGCGGGACGTGCCTTCCTTGACCGTGATCAGGGGCAGGTCCGGGCGGTTCTGCGTCATCAGCTCGGACACCGGCTGATTGACGTTCTCGGCGAAGCGGATGTCGCGGTTGGTCAGGATGCCGACCAGCCGCCCGTTGTCGCGTTCGACCACCGGCATGCCGGAAAAGCCGGCGCTTTCCTTGATCCGCAGGGCATCGGCCAGGGTCTGATCCGGGAACATGGTGACCGGATTGATGACCATGCCGCTTTCGAATTTCTTGACCTTGCGGACCTCCGCGGCCTGTTCCTCGGGCGTCATGTTTTTATGCAGGACGCCGATCCCGCCGGCCTGGGCCATGGCGATGGCCAGGGCGCTTTCCGTGACCGTATCCATGGCGGCGGAGACGAGCGGGATGCGCAGGCTGATATCCCGGGTCAACCGGGTGCTGGTATCTGCGGTGGCGGGAAGGACGTTGGACGCGGCCGGCACCAGAAGGACATCGTCAAACGTGAGCGCTTCTTTGATTTCGGCCATGCCATCCTCAATATCTGGGTGTGAGTTGGCGGCCCATCATACACATGCGCGGCCCCTTGCCAAGCTCCTTCACGCAGTTGCAAAAACCTATGGAAACTGGGGCTTTTAGGCCTCTGTTTCCGGGCGAAAGCCGGTCGCGACGACATAGCTTTCGGCGGAATCGGCGCGGCTGGCCGGGGGTTTGGCGTGTTTGACCGTGGCGAAGCGCCGCTTCATCAGGTTCAAAAGGTCGTTCTCGGTGCCGCCTTTCAGGACCTTGGCGACGAATGCGCCGCCGGGGGCGAGAACCTCCAGGGCGAAGTCGAGCGCGGCCTCGCACAGCGCCATGATGCGCAGGTGGTCGGTCTGCCGGTGCCCGGTGGACGCCGCCGCCATGTCGCTCATGACCAGGTCCGCCGGGCCGTTCATCACGTCCTTGATGGCGTCGGGGGCGTCTTCGTCCATGAAGTCCTTGATGATCAGCGTTGCGCCCGGAATGGAATCCATTTCCTGAAGGTCGATGCCGACGACTTGGCCCGTGGGGCCGACGGCGGCGACCGCGACCTGGGTCCAGCCGCCGGGCGCGGCCCCCAGGTCGACGACCCGGCCGCCCTTTTTGAGCAGGCCGAACATGTCGTCCAGTTCCAACAGCTTGAACGCGGCGCGGGACCGGTAGCCCCGGGCACGGGCCTCGGCCACATAGGGGTCGTTCAATTGCCGTTCCAGCCATAGCTTGGACGACGTCTTACGCCCTTTGGCCGTTTTTACCCGGGTATGCAGGTTGCGCCCGGAAAAGCGGGTCGCGCCGGTTTTCGAGCCGGATTTGGATTTACGCGATTTGGGCGCGCCGGGACGGCTCGCGCCACCCCGTCCGGAACCTGAACGTGCGGTCATTGTTTGGCGGATTCCTGCATCATGCGGACCAACAGGCCTTCGCGCACGCCACGGTCGGCGATGCGCAACTGCCCGGCGGGCCAGCGTTTCGTGATCGCCTTCAGGATAGCACATCCCATGACCATGAGGTCGGCCCGTTCAGGGCCGATGCAGGGCAGGCTCTTGCGGGCCTCGCAGGGCATGGCTGAAACGCGGTCGGCCAGGGCTTCCATATCGGCGAAATCGATGGTCAGGCCATCGACCTGCGACCGGTCATAACGCGGCAGGCCCAGGTGCAGGGCACCCAGCGTCGTGACCGTGCCGGAGGTGCCGAGCATCAACGCCCCCTCGCGGGCGAAGGTTTCGGAAACGCCGAATTCCATATCGAACGGGGCCAGCAGCGAATCGATCTCGGACACCAGCAATTGAAACCGCGCCCGCGTGCAGTCGGGCGAGGCGTTCTTTTCCATCAAATTGACCACCCCGATCGGCAGCGACAGGATGCCGATGGGCCGGGGCACGCAGGATTCCAGGTCGATCCAGCTCAGCTCGGTTGACCCGCCGCCGATGTCGAACATCAGGGCCCGGGAATGCCCGCCCTGAAGCAACGGCAGGCAACCGGCCAGGGTCAAAGTCGCTTCTTCTTCCGCCGGGATCGCTTCCAGGGTGATGCCCGTCTCGGTCTGAACCTTGCTGAAGAAGTCCTTGCAGTTGATCGCCTGGCGGCAGGCCTCGGTCGCCACGTAGCGGGCGCGGACCACGTTGTGGCGCTTGATCTTTCCTGCGCAGACGCGCAGCGCCGAGATGGTCCGCTGAATGGCGTCTTCGCACAGGTTGCCGGAATAGGTCAGCCCTTCGCCCAGGCGGACGATTCGCGAGAACCCGTCGATCACCAACGGCCCGTTCGGCGACGGCTTGGCGATCAGCATCCGGCAGTTATGAGTGCCCAGATCGATGGCCGCGTAGCAGGGGCCGCTGCCCTTGGGGCGGCGGCGGTGCCGATAAGGCGGATTTGCTTGGGGCCCTTTGGCCATGAAGACTTCCAACGGTTTGCTACGGGTTGTTCCCGCTTGACCGTGCATTTTAATGGAGCACGGTCGCGGGTCCAACAAATCAATGCTGTTAATAAGGTTATTCATCGGATGGACGAAACCGCTTCTGATCGGTTGCGTTCCGACGGGGCGTTCGTTATATAACCGCCCTGGTTCGCTTCGCCCTGGCCATTATCTGGGGACGGCGGCCCTTAATCTCAATGGGGTATGGTGTAACGGTAGCACGCCGGACTCTGACTCCGTCAGTCTTGGTTCAAATCCAGGTACCCCAGCCAAAACGAAAGGCGCTTCCGGTGACGGGAGCGCCTTTTGCATTTGGGTGCGTCGGAAGGGGGCGGGTCAGGTGCCCGCGCGGCGTTCCTCGCCGGGGATCGGCTGATCGGCGCGGCGGCGTTCCGGTCCGATATAGGTCGGTTTTGCGACCTGCGGGCGGCGCTGGGCGGCGATGGCCGAAATCATGCGGCGCAACAGGCCCTCGGCGGTGACCGGCTTGATCAGGATTTCGTTCACGCCCGCATTCATGGCGCGGGTGATCTTCATGCGGTCGACCGAGGCCATGGTCATGATGATCGGCAGGTTCGGTGCGGGGCTGCCCTCGGCGCGGCGCAGGAACATGGTGAATTCCAGGCCGGGAATGGCTTTCAGGTCCCAATCGACGATGGCGATGTTCGGTTCCTGGGTGCGGATCAGGCCCAGCGCCTCGGCCCCGTCATGGGCGAGGTGAATGTCGCTGACGCCAAGCTGCGTCAGGGTGCGGCGCGTCTGGTGCAGGAAAAAGTCCTGACCGTCGCCGACGACGACGGACAACCGCGAGAAACGCTCAGTCGGCTGACTTCCGGTGCGGAAGCGCGTGTTCGACATAATTCCCATGGATATCTTTCTCCTGCCCGGGAAGGGCGCCCTCTTGGGACCACCGGGGGAAGGATAAAGTTCCAGGAATTACCAACTGGTTAAAAAGTCTTAAGATTTATCGGGGGAACGGAAAGCCCGCGGACGAAACGCCCGCGGGCCCGCCGGACAAAAGAAATCAGAGCACGCAGTGTTTGGCGAAATCGGCGGCTTCGTTGGCCGACCAGTCGCCTTTGGGCTTTTCCTTCAATTGGTCGCACCATTCCTTGCTGCCCACTTCGGGGCTACAGGCGCTCAGCGCGGCAACCGACATCAACGCCACGGCGGCGGCGAGGGACAGGCGGCGCATCAGATGGAAATTCCGAATCATTGTCGTCTCCTAGATGGATCGGGGGAATGTCTACTTATCTCCGGCGCGACGATGGAAATCAACGCCGCTCGCGCCCTTGTCTGTTCTCGCCCCCTGGCCTGTTATCGCCCCCGCGCCTGATATAGAAAGAGCCATGACCGATGACGTTGCCCTCCAGCCTAATGCGCCTTTGGGCGCGGCCCGCCTGGAATGGCGGGACGGCGCGCCGCGCTCGGATGCGTTTGGCGACGTCTATTTTTCCGTCGCCGATGGCCTGGGCGAGACGCGGTATGTGTTCCTGGACGGCATCGGCGGGCCCGACGCTTGGC
>DJHY01000015.1:5044-12135 GCA_002433335.1 Rhodospirillaceae bacterium UBA6608
ATCGGCGGGCCCGACGCTTGGCGGGGCCGGGATCGATTCACCCTGGGCGAATTGGGATTCGGCACAGGCCTGAACGTCCTGGCGGCATGGGACAGTTGGCGGCGCACCGCTCCGGCGGGGGCCCGTCTGCATATCGTCTCGGTCGAGGGCTTTCCCCTGTCGGTCGAGGACCTTGCCGAAGCCCATGCGGCCTTTCCCGAGTTCGCGGCCTTGTCGGCGGAGTTGCGCCGGGCCTATCCGCGCCGGGTGCCGGGCTTTCACCGTCTGCGTCTGGATGGCGGGCGGGTCACGCTGACCCTTTTGTTCGGGCCGGTCCTGTCGATGCTTGCGAGCCTGGAGGCATCGGTCGACGCCTGGTTCCTGGACGGGTTCGCGCCGTCGCGCAATCCGGAGATGTGGTCCGACGCCGTGTTCCGCGAGATTGCCCGCCTCTGTGCGCCGGGGGCGCGGCTGGCGACCTTTTCCGCCGCCGGGGCGGTGCGTCGTGGCCTTGCCGCCGCCGGATTCGCCATGGAAAAGCGCCCGGGTTTCGGCGGGAAGCGGGAATGTCTGGCCGGGCGATATGAGGGCGGGGAGGCACCGCCTCAGGCCGAACCCTGGTTCGCAACGCCACCACCGGTGATGCCGGGCGCTCGGGTCGCGGTGATCGGCGGCGGGATCGCCGGGCGGGCGGCGGCGCGCTGCCTCGCTGATGAAGGCTTCCGGCCGGTGCTGTTCGACGCGGGGGCGGGGGACGTCCAGCCGAACCGCGTGTTGGTCTCGCCGCGTTTGGCCGATCCGAACGATCCCTATGGCCGCTTCATGGCGCAGGCGTTTCTGCATGCCGACCGCTGCGGCGGACTGCCCCCGGCTACGGGGGCCTTGCACCTACCGTCGGAACGGGAGAGCGCGCGCCTGTGTGATTTCGCGGATCGCCTGGGCTGGGGCGACGACCTTGTCCGTCCTGTCGATGCAGCGGCGGCATCGTCGCTGGCCGGATTGCCTGTGACGCGGGGCGGGGTCTGGTATCCGATGGGCCGGTTCGCGGCCCCGTCGGATGTCGCAGTGGTCGAGATGCGGCGAGAGCAGGTTACGGGTTTGACGCCCGACGGGGCGGGGTGGGCCGTGCGGACGGCGGCAGGCCCGGAGGCTTATGACGCGGTGGTATTGGCGGCGGGCCCATGGTCGGCGGGGTTGGTCCCGGGCGGGTTGATCGGATTGCGTGGCAATCGGGGACAGTTATGTCATATGCCGCCGGTGGCCGGGTCGGCGCGGCTGCGCCTGCCGGTCAGCTTCGGCGGTCATGTGACGCCGCTGACGGGGATCGGCGACGGTGTCGGCCATGTCTTGGGCTCGTCCTATGAACGCTGGGACATGACCGCCCAAGATGCGGACTGGCGGGGCCTGCGCCAAGGTGATTTGGATTACGCCCTGGACGGGGTGGCGGCGGTGCTGCCGGATTGGGCCGAGGCCTGGCGGGGCGCGCCGCTACAAGGCTGGGCCGGATTGCGGGCGACGACGGCGGATCACGTCCCGATGGTCGGGCCCCTCGCTGATCGGGCGGCGTATGATACGGCTTATCGGGATCTGCACCATGGGCGGCGCGGCGCCTTGCCGTCGGCCCCCTACTTGAACAATGCCTTCATTCTGGCCGGGTTAGGATCGCGCGGATATCAGACGGCGTTCCTGGCGGCGGAATTGCTGGCCGCGACCCTATCCGGCGCGCCGCTGCCGGTGGACAGCGACGTCGCCCGCGCCCTGCATCCGGCGCGGATGCAGGTCAGGGCCTTGCGCCGTCCGCCGTCGCAGCGGGACGAGCGATAAGATGGGTCAGGATTAGGACGCGCAGACCTTATCGGCCAGGCGGGCCATAAATTCCTCGCCCTTGGCGACTTGGTCCAGGGTGATGAATTCGTTGGGCTTGTGCGCTTCGTTGATCGAGCCGGGGCCGACGATCACGCTGGGCACGCCCGCCGTCTGCTGGAACAGGCCCGCCTCGGTGCCGAAGGCCACGGCGGCATGGTCGTTGCGACCGGCCAATTGCTTGGCCAGGGTTACGACTTCGTCCGTCGGATCGGTGTTCAACGCCGGGATGCCCGACAGGGTTTCGACCGAGATGCCGGTTTCCGGCGATGCGGCCTGCATCTCTGCTTCCAGCTCGCGCACGTAAGCCATGATTTCGGCCTCCAGCACTTCCGCGTCGTGGGTCGGCAGGTGGCGGAATTCGAAATCCATACGGCAATGGCCGGGCACGATGTTCAACTGCTCGCCGCCCTTCATCACGCCGGTATGCACGGTGGTGTAGGCGACGTCGTACAACTCGTCGAACGGGCCTTCCTTGGCGATGCGTTCGGCCATGCCGCGCAGGAACACCGCCAGCTTGGCCGCATAGTCGACGGCATTCACACCCAGCGGCGTTAGCGACGAATGCGCTTCCTTGCCCTTGAACTGGGCGCGGAAGCTGCGCTTGCCCTTGTGCCCGACGCAGACCTGCATGCTGGTCGGCTCCCCGATGATGCCCATGATCGGGCGGATCGGCTGTTCGTTCATCATCTTGATCAGCGAGCGCACGCCGATGCAGCCGACTTCCTCGTCATGGGAGAACGCCAGATGGATCGGGGTCGACAGGCCGCGCTTCAGGAATTCGGGCACGAAGGCCAGCGCGATGGCGATGAAGCTTTTCATGTCCGAGGTGCCGCGGCCATACAGCTTGCCGTCTTTTTCCGTCACCGTGAACGGATCGGTCGCCCAATCCTGACCGTCGACCGGCACGACGTCGGTATGGCCGGACAGCATGATCCCGCCCCGGTCCGTCGGGCCCAGGGTGGCGTACAGGTTCGCCTTAGTGCCCGTGGAATCGTGAACCAGGCGGCTTTCGACGCCATGGCCGTTCAAGTAGTCCTGAACGAAAGCCATGAGTTCCAGGTTGGAATAGTGGCTGGTGGTGTCGAAGCTGATGAGTTTTTCGATAAGCTGTCGGCTGCGGAGTTCGGTCATCTGAACCTGTATCTTTTGTCTGATTTTCGACTGTCAAAATCGGCGCTTCCGCGCACAAGGTCAAGCGCCCAAAGGTGCGGGCTAGGGATGCGTGGGGGGACGGGCGTCCGGCGATTGCTCGGCGCCGACGCTGCGGGTCATTTTGGGCAGCATCGTCCCCATGGTCAGGCCGCGCAGGCCCAGGAACAGGGTGAACGTCGCCCATAGCCCATGGTTACCCCAGGTCTCGACGGCGAAGGGCAGGGCCACGGCATAGATCGCCAGGGAAATGGCCATGCCGTTGCGCATTTCGCGGGTCCAGGTGGCACCGATGTAAACGCCGTCGAACTGATAACTCCAGACCGCGATCATCGGCATGACCATCAACCAGGGCAGGTATTCATAAGCCGTTTGGCGGACTTCCGGCACGGTGCTCAGGGTGTCGATGATCGCGACCCCGGCCAGCCAATAGGCGAACACGAACATAAGCGCGAAGATCAGGCTCCAGATCGTCGTCGCCTTGACCGCGCGGCGGAACAGGTTGCGGTCGCCGGCCCCGACGGCTTGCCCGGCCAGCGCCTCGGCGGCATTGGCGAAGCCGTCCAGGGCATAGGCGGCGAAGGCGGTGAACTGCAGCAGCAGGGCATTGGCGGCCAGGATTTCGTCGCCCATCCGCGTCCCGGCGGAGGTGAAGATGACGAAGGCCGTCTGCAGCATCAGCGAGCGGAAGAAGATGTCGCCATTCACGCTCAGCATGCGGCGCAGGCGCGAGGTGTCGCGGATGCGGTCCCACCGCCATTGCCCGCCCAGCTTGGCCAGGCGCGCCCCGGCCAGCTTGAAGCCCAGCAGCGCCGCGGCATATTCGGAAATGATGGTCGCATAGGCGACGCCATCGACCCCCCAATCCAGGCCCAGCACGAACCAGATATCGAGCACGGTGTTCAGGCCGTTCAGGAAGATTTGCGTGATCAGGGCCGCGCGGACGTTCTGCAACCCGAAGAACCATCCCAACAAGGCAAAGTTCAACAGGGCGGCAGGCGCGCCCCAGATGCGGATTTGGAAATAGCTTTCGGTCAGCGGCCAGACGGCCTCGCTCGCGCCCATCACCCATTGGGACAGAGACAGGATCGGCACCTGAAGGGCGACCAGGATCAAGCCCAACCCGACCGATAGGATGCAGGCCCGCGCCAGCCAGGATCGGATCTGATCCGCGTCCCCGGCACCATAGGACTGCGCCGTTAGGCCGGTCGTTCCCATACGCAGGAAGTTCAGGGACGAATAGATCACGTTCATGATCACCGCGCCGATGGCGACCGCGCCCAGGTATTCCGGGCCCGGCAGGCGACCGACCACCGCGGTATCGACCAAGCCCAGCAACGGCACCGTGACGTTGGTCGCGATGATCGGCAGCGTCAGGGTCCAGACGCGGCGGTTGAACGACCAAGCGTCCTGGGCACGGGGAATGGGGGAATCCGTCATGAGGCGATTAAATGTGTCTGGGTTCTGGACGTGCGGCGGTGGTCAGCCGTTTGCGATCGGGCCTGGGTCGGCCCGAAGGTTGGTCGCCCGAAGCCGCCGGGCCAGATGCAGGAACAGGTCTTTGTAAAATCGGGCGGAGAAGGAATCGTCGGCGGTCAATTGGGCTTCGACAGCTTGGCGCGGGATGACCAGAACCGCGACGTCGCCGTCGGCGATCAGCGTGGCGCTGGCGCCCTGGCCATCGACAAAGGACATCTCGCCGACCACGTCACCGGGGCCCAATGGGCCGACGAATTCGCTCAACTGTCCGCCGGCGAACACATGCGTCACGCGTAGCATGCCCTTGGCCACGACCATCAGGTTCGCGACCTTATCGCCCTGGTTGATCACGACATCGCCGCCTTCGAACGACAGATGTTCGGCGGATTGCATCAGGGTTTCGCGTTCGCTGGCGGTCAGGTTCCGGAATGAATGCTCCAGGGCCATGCGGGCATCCTAGCCTTCGGGAAAAACAATCGATGTTGGACGTTAGCAGAAGTCCGGCGCGAAGGGTAACCCTTGCCGGAGGGGGCGCTACTTTCCGGCGGTCTTGCCGAAAACCCACATTCCCGCCGCCATCGCAGCGACGAAGATCGCGGCCTTGGCCTCGCCGGCGCCCAGGGCCGTCAGGGCCGGACCGGGGCAGAAGCCGACCAATCCCCAGCCGATGCCGAACAGGACAGAGCCCAGGATCAGACGCGGCGTCAGTGGCCCCGGGGCGGGGACGTGGCTGGTCCGATCAAGGACCGGTTGGGCCCGGCGACGGGCCAGCCAGTAGCCGGGAATCGATACGGCCAGGGCCCCGCCCAGGACGAAGGCCAGGGTCGGGTCCCAGGTGCCGCTGCCTATTGCTGCAAAGTCCAGAAAGCCCAGTACGCGGGCCGGGTCGACCATGCCGGACAAGATCAAACCCGCGCCGAACAACAGGCCGGATACCAAGCTGACGAGGATGCGCGGCATCGCCTCAGCCCCCCATCAGGTGGCGCGTGACGAAGACCGTCAGCGCGGCAATGGAAAGATACACGAGCGTCGCCACGATCGAGCGTTTGGAGCCACGCGCCATGCCGCAGACGCCGTGGCCGCTGGTGCAGCCGCTGCCCAAGCGCGAACCGAAGCCGACCAGAAGCCCGGCGGCGATCAACAACGGCCAGTCCGCCGCGATCTCGATCGTCAGGTGAGGGGCATTCAGCCACCAAGCGATCGCGCCGGCGCCGATCAGGCCGACGAGAAACGCGCCGCGCCAGGCAAAATTGCTCCGCTCGCAATCGACGGCCCCGCCGAAAATGGAACTGATGCCGGCGACCCGCCCGTTGAACAGGACCAGGACGACAGCGGCAAGGCCGATCATGCCGCCACCGACAAGCGCCGAAATGGGATCGAAGGAAGACATGGGAAAACCCTATACAGCAGTCAGGCTGCAAACACATTCATTTTCATGAATGTCATTTTTGTGGCGATCATTTGTTCGCCAGCGCGCGGGTTTCCCGGTGCCAGATGTACAGGCCCGTGGCGATGACGATCGTCGAGCCGACGATTGTCGAGGCATCCGGCAGCACGCCCCAGATTACCAGGTCGAAGGAGACCGCCCATAGGATCGCCGTATATTCGAACGGAGTGACCACGGCGGCGGGGGCGAATTTCATGGCGAAGGTCATGAGCAATTGGCCCAGACCGCCGAGCACGCCCGCGCAGATATAGAAGATCAAGTGTTCGGTCGTTGGGGTGATCCAGATGAACGGCAGGATAAAGACCGACACGGCGAAGCCGGTGAGCATGTAATAGAACACGATCAGGAACGGCGTTTCCGTTTCGGCCAGTTTCTTGATCTGGATCAGCGAGATCGCCCAAAGCAGCGTCCCGGCCAGGGAAAACAGACTGCCGACCTGGAAGTCGCCGGTCGGGTCCAGGGCGATGACGACCCCGGCAAAGCCGATGAAGATCGCGATCCAGCGCCGGATGCCGACGCGTTCACCCAGAAAGGGGATGGCCAGGATGGTCGCGAAGATCGGCATCGACATGGAAATCGACATGCCGTCGCTGAGCGCGATCTGCGAATAGGCGAAATAGAAACTGGCGTTGCCCAGAACACCCGATAACGAGCGAAAGAAATGCCCCATGGGGCGATGCGTTCGAAACGATGACGCGCCGGTCGTGAACAGCATGAACGGCACGATCAGGGCGACCGCAACGGCGTTGCGGAAGAACACGGCCTGGAAAGGGGAATATTCGGGGCCGGTCAGCTTGACGAACATCTGCATGGACGTCAGGCACCCGATGGAGCCGAGCATGCAAACGATGCCGAGGATCATGGACCGGCGGGAAAGGTCGATAGCGGAGGCGGTCTTCGAAGAAGAAGGCTCTGGGTTATCTGTGCTCAAGTTGGTTCGTGCTCACCCTAGGCCCCCAACGTTCTTTTTTTTAAAGCAATCGCCCCCGCGCGGTTCCCACGCCGCACGGGGGCAATGCCATTTTATGCCGTTAGGACAGAGCCGCCTTCAGCTCAGGCACGGCGGTGAAGAGGTCCGCCACCAGGCCGTAGTCGGCGACCTGGAAGATCTGGGCCTCTTCATCCTTGTTGATGGCGACGATGACCTTGCTGTCCTTCATGCCTGCAAGGT
>DJHY01000177.1 GCA_002433335.1 Rhodospirillaceae bacterium UBA6608
GACGACGCGCCACAGGCGCAGGTCACCGCTATCCGGGTCCAGCTTGGCGCGAATGTCGTTTTCGGCACCATAACGAGCGCGCGCGGCGCGCTGAATCGCGTCTTCCATCGCCTCGATGACGATGGCCTTGTCGATCATCTTTTCGCTCGCCACCGAATTGGCGATGGCAATCAGTTCGGCCTTGTTGGCGGAAATGGCGTTGGCCATGACTTTATGAACCCTTATTCTTCGGTTTCAAATTCGTCCGCCCCATCAGAGGAGAGCGGCATACTAGCAGCAATCAGTGCGTCAGTCAGCAGCAGCTTGGCCTCGTCGACCAGCGCAAAAGGAATTCGGACGTCACCGGACTTGGCGTCGGTGAAAAGTATCTCCTCGCCGTCCACGCCGTTGACGACACCGCGAAAGCTCTTGCGGCCCGATACGATCTCGCTCGCGCCAATCTTCGCTTCATGGCCGGCCCATTCCTGGAAATCATGCAGGCGTGTCAGCGGGCGGTCGATGCCAGGCGAACTGACTTCCAGACGATAGGCCTCCTCGATCGGGTCGGCTTCATCCAGCACGTCCGACAGGCGGCGCGAAATGGTTGCGCAATCCTCGATGACGAGTTGCTTCGTCCTGGGATTTTCCGCCATGATCTGAAGCGTGTAGTCGTCACCCGATCCGAACAGCTTGATGCGCACAAGATCAAAGCCCAAGGCTTGGACCTCGGGTTCTATCAAAGCGGTCAGTGCGGCGATGTCCGCCATGCAATCTCCAGAAACTATCATGCGCGCTTCCGCGTCGCCGCGAGCATCTGCCCGCGACCCCGACATTTTTGACGATGTAAGGAAGCATTGCTGATATAGGCGGAGCGTCGAATATCTGCAACATTATTCGTGATGGCTCATTCTATCAGCCATATTGATTGCCCCGTCGACAATGGAGACGATGATGCGCCGCCTTCCGCTTGCCGCCCTGCCCTTCATCCTGATCGCCTGTTCGGCGGACAACGCCACGGGCCAGAATACGGCCAGTTCGGCCGACAAACCATTCAAGACATCGATCATCGCCGATTTCGATTCGCCCTGGGCGATGACCTTCTTGCCGGACGGACGCGCGCTGGTCACGGAAAAGGCGGGGGAAATGATCCTGTTCGATCCGAAAAACGGAACGAAAATTCCCGTGTCCGGCATTCCCGCGGTCGACAGCGCCGGGCAAGGCGGACTGATGGATGTCGTCCTGTCGCCCGGCTTTGGGCAGGACAAAATCGTCTATTTCAGCTTTTCAGAAGCCCGTGACGGCGGCAAGGGCGTGGCATTGGCCAAGGGGAAATTTAATCAGGCTAGCGATGGGACGACCGCGCTCGATGATGTGGCGGTCATTTTCCGCGCCAGCCCTTATGTCGAAGGCAATGGCCATTATTCGGGGCGGATCGCCTTTTCACCCGACGGCAAATATCTGTTCTTCACCAATGGCGAGCGACAAAAATTCGATCCCGCCCAGGACCCCAAGGCGACACTTGGCAAGGTGCTGCGCCTCAATCCGGACGGCACACCAGCGGCCGGCAACCCCCTCGCCGCCAAGGGCTTTGATCCCGCCATCTGGTCCTATGGCCACCGCAATCTCCTGGGAATCGCGTTCGATAAGGACGGGCGGCTGTGGGAGCAGGAAATGGGACCAAAGGGCGGTGACGAGGTGAACCTGATCAAACCCAGCCTCAACTATGGCTATCCCAAGGTGTCGAACGGCGACCATTATGACGGAAGGCCAATCCCCGACCACGCCCCCGGCGATGGTTTCGAAGCGCCAAAGGTCAGCTGGAACCCTGTCATTTCACCGGCCGGATTACTCTATTATTCGGGCGATCTCTTCCCACAATGGAAAAACAGCCTGTTCATAGGCGGCCTGTCCAGCCAGAGCCTGGTCCGGGTCAAACTGGACGGCGAGAAGGCCTCAAAGGCCGACCAGTGGGACATGGGCGCACGCATTCGCGAAGTCGAACAGGGACCGGACGGCGCATTGTGGCTGCTGGAGGATGGCGGCCAGGGATCGCAGGGACGGATGCTGAAACTGACGCCGGCGGGATAAACCTGCTCGTTCGCGCTGGCCGTAACAAATGCTTCGACCAGCGCGAACGGAATTAGCGGTGCGTCATACCAATCGGCTCTGCTTCACCGCTGCTTCAATGAAGCTGGCGAACAGAGGATGCGGGTCGAAGGGCTTGGACTTGAGTTCCGGGTGGAACTGTACGCCGACGAACCAGGGATGATCCGGTCGCTCGACGATTTCGGGCAAAGTTCCATCGGGTGACATGCCCGAGAAGATGAGGCCGCCCTTTTCCAGCCGCTCACGATAGCCAGCATTGACTTCATAGCGATGGCGATGCCGTTCGCTGATGTCATCGACGCCGTAAATGCCCGCGACGACGCTGTTGCCGGTCAGCTTGGCGGGATAGGCCCCCAGCCGCATCGTGCCACCCAGATCGGTCTCGGCGGTGCGCTTCTGCAAGCCTTCCGCGCTCATCCATTCGGTGATCAGGCCGACGACCGGTTCAGACGTCTCGCCAAATTCGGTGGTGGATGCGTCGGGAATGCCGGCCGTGTTCCGCGCCCCTTCGATGCAGGCCATCTGCATGCCAAGGCAAATGCCGAAGAAAGGCACATTGCGTTCACGCGCGAACCTGACCGAGGCGATCTTGCCTTCCGATCCGCGTACGCCAAAGCCGCCGGGTACCAGGATACCGTGCATAGGCTCAAGACTGGCCGCAAGGTCGTCGCCCTTCTCGAACAACTCCGCGTCGATCCACTTGACGTTGACCTTCACCCGGTTGGCGAGGCCGCCATGGTTGAGCGCCTCATAGAGCGATTTGTAGGCGTCGAGCAGGCCGACATATTTGCCGACGACGCCGATCGTCACTTCCCCTTCGGGATTGAGCTGACGATCCATGATGTCGACCCAGCGGTCGAGCTTTGGCGGTGACGCGTCGCCCATCCCAAAGGCGCGCAGGACTTCGCGGTCCAGCCCTTCGGCATGATATTGTTCAGGCACCGCATAGATGCTCTTGGCGTCGCGCGCGGGGATCACCGCCTCGGGGCGGACGTTGCAGAAGAGCGCGATCTTCTTGCGCTCGCTATCGGGCAGCGGATGCTCGCAGCGGCACAGCAATATATCGGGCTGGATGCCAAGCGAGGTGAGATCGCGCACGCTGCGCTGCGTCGGCTTGGTCTTCAATTCGCCTGCGGCGGCGATATAGGGCACCAGCGTTACGTGGACGAAGATCGACTGGCCGCGATCCAGATCATTATGCAGCTGGCGAATCGCTTCCATGAAGGGCAGCGATTCGATGTCGCCAACGGTGCCGCCAATCTCACACAGCACAAAGTCCAGGTCATCGGTGTCGGCCGTCGCGAACGCCTTGATCTCATCCGTGACGTGCGGGATCACCTGCACCGTCGCGCCCAGATAATCGCCGCGCCGTTCGCGCTGGATGATCGTCTGATAGACGCGTCCCTGCGTCACATTGTCCGACTGGCGCGCCGACACGCCGGTGAAGCGCTCATAATGACCCAGGTCAAGATCGGTCTCGGCCCCGTCGTCGGTCACATAGACTTCGCCATGCTGGTAGGGGCTCATCGTGCCCGGATCGACG
>DJHY01000281.1 GCA_002433335.1 Rhodospirillaceae bacterium UBA6608
TGCGCCGCCGATGAAATCTTCGCCGACGCCTCGTCGATTATTGGCTCCATCGGGGTCGTGTCCGGTGGTTTCGGCCTGCAGGGATTGATCGAAAAATTGGGGATCGAGCGCCGCCTGCATACCTCAGGCGACAAGAAAGCCATGCTCGACCCGTTCCAGCCGGAAAAACCCGCCGAGGTAAAACATCTGAAGGATATTCAGGGCGACATCCATGACGCCTTCAAGGACATGGTCCGCACCCGACGGGGCGACCGATTGAAGGGCGCGGAGAAAGACCTGTTCTCGGGTGCGTTCTGGACCGGGGCGCGGGCGCTCGATCTGGGCCTGATCGACGGCCTGGGCGATATTCGCTCGGTCCTGCGGGCCCGTTACGGGGAAAAGGTGCGGTTGCGGGTCGTCGGCGAACGCCGGGGGCTGTTGCGCCGCCTGCGGTTCGGCGGCACGGGGCCCGAGGCGGATTGGGCCGGGCAACTCGTCGCCGCCCTGGAAGATCGCCTGACCTGGAACCGCTTCGGGCTTTAGGCCCTTTATCCGTCCATCGCTTTGGCCAAATCGCCGATCCCGATGATTTCGTGGACCGGCACCGGTTCGGCGACGCCCTTTAACTGAACGCTTAGGTGGCCCGCCGACTTTACCGATTCATGCACGGCGGAATGGGTCGCGTCCGAGGCGAAAATCTGCCCCCCGGCGGCCAAGCCCTCGATCCGGGCGGCCAAATTCACGGTCGCGCCGATAACGCTGTATTTCAGGCGCCGGTCCGAGCCGATGTTCCCTGCCACCGCTTCGCCGGTGCTGAGGCCGATCCCCATTGCCAGGGGCGGCAGGCCTCGGTCGCGGACCATGGCGTTGACGATGGCCATGGCGTTCTGCATCTCGACCGCGCAGGCGACGGCGCGGTGCGGGTCGTCGTCCTTTTCCATGGGAACGCCGAAAACGGCCATCAGGGCATCGCCGATGAAATTGTCCACGCTGCCGCCATGGCGCATGATGATGTCGGTCATGGTGCCGAGGAACAGGTTCAGCGCGTCGACGACTTCTTCCGGCGAGAGGACTTCCGACATCGGGGTAAACCCGCGTAGATCGGCCATCAACACGGTGATCTTGCGCCGTTCGCCGCCGAGCGCCAGGGGGCCGTCGTTGCGCAGGGCCGCCTCGGCCACTTCGTTGGTGACGTATTGGCCGAATACCTTGCGAATGAATTCGTTGCGCAGGAACAGGTCCTCATAGGCGCGGCTTTTTTCCAGGGTCAGCGCCAGTTCCCCGGCGATCTGGGAAAACAGTTCGACGTGTTGGTCCCGATAGGTGTCGGGCGTGCGACTGGAAAAGAAGATGAAGCCGATCACGCGGTCCCCGGCGACCAAGGGGCAGGTCAGGCTGGCGCGGATGCCTTCTTCCAGGATCAGGCGGGTCGCGGTCGATGTCGGATGGTCGTCCATATGGGCGGCCAGATCGTTGATGATGCGGGGTTCGTGGCTGGTCGCGATGCGTTCCAGGCTGCTGCCCTTCAGGGGGGCGGCGAAATCCTTGTTCAGCTGGGTTTCGGGATAGGCGGCGCGGCTCCACCGGGCACGGACCAGGGGGGCGCCGGATTCGGGCCTCTCGATCAGGGCGACGCCGATCCGGTCGTAAGGGATCAAGCTGTGGAACGAGTCGAACACATGGTCCAGGACTTCGTCGAAGAACATCCCGGAATTGACCTGGGTCGTGATCTCGCTCAGCGCCTTGATCTCTGCGAACTTGTGGTCGAGGCGCGATCCCAGGGCGATCAGGGCATCGCTGATGTCGTCGGTCTTGGCGATGGCGTCGTCCAGGGAAAATTCGCGCAGATGGGCATGGTCCGGGGCCATGTCGATCGCGGCGCGGCGGAAAACCTGCGTCCGGCGTTCGTCTCCGGTCGCGGTCTCATGGGCGAGCAGTTGCTCCCGCAATGAACCCAGCAGGGTGTTTTGGCTGCCGAGGCGCGCCTCAAGCGCGGCGATCTCGGTTTTCAGGTGCCTGATAATGGCGTCACGGTTGGCCATAACGGCTCCTTTGCCGACGGGGCAGCTGCGAATTGGGGAATTATGCCCCCAATATAATGTAGCTTTCAAAGGGGGATCGATTCTAAGGCGCAGCTTGACCGTGGCCCGGCTCAACCCCTACAAAGCGGCATGTTCGGTTTTTCCATTCAGAAGCTGTTGTTCACGGCCATCGTCATCGCGGCGATCTGGTACGCGTTCAAATGGCTGGGCCGCATGCAGGAGCAGAAGCGCCACGTTGATCGGGAACAGGCCCGAAAGACGCGGGATTCCGCGGCTGGAACGGCCCGAGCGGCCCAAGTCGAAGACATGGTCGCCTGTCCGCAGTGCGGAACATACGTCGCCGTCGGCGATACCCATAATTGCGGTAAGCGAGACTGCCCGTATCCCGAATGAAAATCGTTACTCCGTAAGGGGTGTTGATTCCTTGACCCTCCGGAAGCGGGACCCTATTTTCTGGCCCCGCAAGACAGCCCGTTTCCTCAACCTCGACCTTTGGAACCCGCCACCATGGCGAACACCGCTAGCGATAAGAGCACCTGCTTCCAGTCGCTGATCCTGACGCTTCAGAAATTCTGGGCCGACCGGGGATGCGTGATCCTTCAGCCCTACGACATGGAAGTCGGGGCCGGAACGTTCCATCCCGCGACGACCCTGCGGTCGCTGGGCCGTGCCGACGACGTGTGGAAATGCGCCTATGTACAGCCGTCGCGCCGCCCGACCGACGGTCGCTATGGCGAGAACCCGAACCGGCTGCAGCACTATTATCAGTTCCAGGTCCTGATGAAGCCGAGCCCGGCCAACGTCCAGGAAATGTACCTGGAAAGCCTGTACGCCATCGGCATCGACCCCGACACCCACGACATCCGTTTCGTCGAGGACGATTGGGAAAGTCCGACCCTGGGCGCCTGGGGCCTGGGCTGGGAAGTCTGGTGCGACGGCATGGAGGTGACGCAGTTCACCTATTTCCAACAGGTCGGCGGCTACGAATGCGATCCGGTCCCGGTGGAAATTACTTATGGCCTGGAGCGTCTGGCGATGTACGTCCAGGGCGTCGAAAACGTCTACGACCTGGATTGGGACGGCATCCCCAAGGACAAAGGCGGCAAGACCTACGGCGACGTGTTCCTGCAGGCCGAGCGGGAATTTTCCGCCCATAACTTTGAATATGCCTCGACCGACATGCTGCGCCGCCATTTCGAAGACGCCGAAAAGGAATGCGCGCAATTGCTGGACAAGGGCCTGGCGCTGCCGGCCTATGACTACTGTCTGAAGGCGTCGCACCTGTTCAACCTGTTGGACGCGCGCGGCGTCATCAGCGTGACCGAACGGCAGGCTTTCATCCTGCGGGTCCGCGATTTGGCCAAAGGGTCGGCGACGGCTTGGATGAAGTCGCAAGGGGTTGAGGTCGAATAATGCCCGAGCTTCTTCTTGAATTGCTGTCCGAGGAAATTCCCGCCCGCATGCAGGCGCGTGCGGCAGATGATCTGAAACGCCTGGTCGGCGAGGGGCTCAAGGCCGCGGGCCTGACCTTCACCAATGCCCAGACCTTCGTCACGCCCCGGCGGCTGACGCTTGTGGTCTATGGCCTGCCCGCCAAGCAGGCCGATATTTCCGAGGAACGCCGCGGCCCCCGCGCCGACGCGCCGGAACAGGCCAAACAGGGCTTCATGAAGTCCCTGCCCAAGGATACCGAGATCGAACAGCGCGACACGGAGAAGGGCACCTTCCTGTTCGCCAAGGTCGAACAGGCCGGCGAGAAATCGCGCCTGATCCTTCCCAAGATCATCCAGACCGCGATGCAGAACCTGCCCTGGCCTAAGTCCATGCGCTGGGGCACGGGCAAGGCGCGCTGGGTTCGGCCGCTGCATTCGATCCTGGCCGTGTTCGATCAGGAAGGTCTGCCGGTGCAGTTCGCCGGGGTCGAAGCCGGGGTGACCACGCGCGGCCATGCCTTCATGGCCCCGGGCACCATTGAGGTCGCCGATTTCGCCGACTACGAAAAGTCGATGAAGGCCGCCAAGGTCATTATCGATCCCGCCGTCCGTAAGGAAATCATCGCCGCCGACGCCGCCAAAATGTGCAAGGGTGCCGGCGTGGTAATGAAGGACGATCCGGCCCTGTTGGACGAGGTCGCGGGCCTGGTCGAATGGCCGGTCGTGCTGATAGGCGAGATCGATGCCGAATTCATGGATGTGCCGCCGGAAGTTCTGATCACCTCGATGCGGAAGCATCAGAAATATTTCGCGACCGAAGACGCCAAGGGAAATTTGGCGCCCAAGTTCATCGTCGTCGCCAACCGCGAGACGACCGACGGTGGGCGCCAGGTGGTTGCCGGGAACGAACGTGTTCTGCGGGCCCGTCTGGCCGACGCCAAATTCTTCTGGGACCTGGATCGCAAGACGCCGCTGTCTTCCAAGGCGCCGCAGCTCAAGGAACGGGTGTTCCATGCCAAGCTCGGCACCCTGGACGAAAAGGTCGACCGCATGCAGGCCCTGGCCGCCGAACTGTCGGAAAAGGTGCCGGGTGCCGACCGGGACAAGGTGCGTTCCGCCGCGCGTCTGGCCAAGGCGGACCTGTCGACCGGCATGGTCGGCGAGTTCCCGGACCTGCAGGGCATCATGGGGGCCTATTACGCCCGCCACGACGGTGAAAGCGACGCCGTCGCCACGGCCATCGCCGAGCACTATTCGCCACTGGGCCCGTCCGACGCCTGCCCGTCGAAGCCGGAAAGCGTCTGCGTCTCCCTGGCCGACAAGATCGACAGCCTGGTCGGGTTCTGGTCGATTGACGAAAAGCCGACCGGGTCCAAGGATCCCTATGCCTTGCGCCGTGCCGCCCTGGGTGTGATCCGCCTGGTCATCGAAAACAAGTTGCGCCTGCCGCTGCTCGAAGCCTTCGCCCAGTCGCAAGGGCTGTACGGCAAGGGCGAGGCCGTGGGGCCGGACCTGCTGTCGTTTTTCGCCGACCGGCTGAAGGTGCACCTGCGCGAACAGGGCGTGAAGCACGACCATATCGATGCCGTGTTCGCCCTGGGCAACGAAGACGACCTGGTCCGTCTGTTGGCGCGGGTCGAGGCCCTGGCCGCATTCCTGGGCACGGACGACGGCGGCAACCTGCTGACCGCTTATCGCCGCGCCGCCAACATTCTGAAGATCGAAGAAAAGAAAGACGGCGTTTCCTATGCCGCGCAGCCGGACGACACCATGCTGGTCGACGACGCCGAACGGGACCTGTTCAGCGCGCTGGAAGAGGCCATGCCGGTGATCGCCGGAAAGGTCGCGGCCGAGGACTTCACCGCCGCCATGACCGCGCTGGCGGGGCTGCGCGCACCCGTCGATGCGTTCTTCGACAAGGTCACCGTCAACGCGGACGACGCCAAGCTTCGCGAAAATCGTTTGAAACTGCTCTCCATGATCCGGACGGCGCTGGAAGGCGTCGCCGACTTCTCGAGGATCGAGGGATAACACCGCAAAAGGGATCGACTGATCATGACGAAATGGGTCTACAGCTTCGGCAACGGCGCCGCCGAGGGCGATGCCGGGATGAAGGAACTTCTGGGCGGTAAAGGGGCGAACCTGGCCGAGATGGCCGGTTTGGGCCTGCCGGTGCCGCCTGGGTTTACCATCACGACCGAGGTCTGCACCTATTATTACGACCATGAAAAGTCCTATCCGGCCGACCTGAAGGATTCCGTCGCCAAGGCGCTGGGCCAGGTCGAAACGACCCTGGGCCGCAAGTTCGGCTCGACCGACAAGCCGCTGCTGGTTTCCGTGCGCTCCGGCGCGCGGGCATCCATGCCGGGGATGATGGACACGATCCTGAACCTGGGTCTGAACGACGAGACGGTCGAAGCCCTGGCCAAGGAAAGCGGCGACGCCCGTTTCGCCTATGACAGCTATCGCCGCTTTATCCAGATGTTCTCGGACGTCGTTCTGGGCGTCGAGCATCACAATTTCGAAGACGTCCTGGAAGACCACAAGAACCGCCTGGGCAAGTCCCTGGATACGGACCTGACCGGCGACGATTGGAAAGCGGTGGTTGCCGATTTCAAAGCACTGGTGAAGGACGAACTGGGCGAAGAATTCCCGCAGGACCCGCAGGCCCAACTTTGGGGTGCCATCGGCGCGGTGTTCGGCAGCTGGATGAACGCCCGCGCCATCACCTATCGCCGCCTCAACGACATTCCGGCGGCTTGGGGTACGGCGGTCAACGTCCAGGCCATGGTGTTCGGCAACATGGGTGACGACTGCGCCACCGGCGTGTGCTTCACCCGTAACCCGTCGACCGGTGACAATCACTTCTATGGCGAATTCCTGGTCAATGCTCAGGGCGAAGACGTGGTCGCGGGCATCCGCACGCCGCAGCCGCTGACCGAGTACGAGCGTGAAAGCCAGGAATCGAACCTGCCGTCCCTGGAAACGGTGATGCCGAAGGTGTTCGGCGAGCTGGTGGCCGTCCGCGACAAGCTGGAACGCCACTACAAGGACATGCAGGACATGGAGTTCACCATCGAGCGCTCCAAGTTGTGGATGCTGCAGACCCGTTCCGGCAAGCGCACGGCCAAGGCCGCGCTGAAGATCGCCGTCGATATGGTCGCCGAAAAACTGATCACCACGGAAGAAGCCGTGGGCCGCGTCGATCCGGCGCAGCTCGACCAGCTTCTGCACCCGACCCTGGACGCCAAGGCCGAAAAGACCGTCATCGGTCGCGGCCTGCCCGCGTCGCCGGGTGCGGCCACGGGCAAGATCGTGTTCTCGGCCGAGGACGCGGAAGCCTGGGTCGAAAACGGTGAGAAGGTGATCCTGTGCCGGACTGAAACCTCGCCCGAGGACATCACCGGCATGCACGTGTCCGAAGGCATCCTGACCACCCGTGGCGGCATGACCAGCCACGCGGCGGT
>DJHY01000304.1 GCA_002433335.1 Rhodospirillaceae bacterium UBA6608
AAGGTGCCCCAGGCGGAATGGACCTCGACCGAGCGTTCGATCGCGCGGTCATGCCCCCGTCGGATATCCGCATAACGCCCGCCGACATGGGCGAACACGACACAGTCCTCGTCTGACAGCTTGTCGAACAGTTCCTCGACGCTATTGGCGTCCTGCACCATGTCCGATTGATCTTCGACCAGGGCGTGGGACGAGCGATAGATCGGTCGCCCTTCCTCGGAATAGAGCACGTTGCGGTCGCCGCCCAGGCAGGTATTGCCCGACCATTCGTAGCCGGGAATGACGATGAAGCGGTTGTCCTGGGTAAACTCGCGCGACAGCATGTTCAGCTCGGCCCAGAATTCGGACGTGATCTGGAAATCGTTGCCTTGATGAACGGTCGCGTCCAGGAACGCCCGGTCGCGGGCAAAGGCGAAATAGGATCGCGCGTTGTTGGTGCCGATGGTTTCCTGGGACTGGCCATGCAGGTCCGCCCAGAACGACACGCCCGCCCCCTGGGGCACGATGCGCAACGGGTTCGAGCGGGCCGCGACGTTGCCATGCAAGTCGATCAGGTCGATCCGCAAATCGCCCTCGGCCTCGGCGCGCAGGCCGTCGATCTGAACCGAGGCCTGACCGGGATAGAACGAGATTTCATCAGGCAGGTTTTCGACCGGGCGGGTCGCCACCACGCGGAAGGTATCCTCGCATTTGGTCGACGGGTTGCCCCAGATATCCTCGCCCTTGAGGCCCAGGCGAAAGGTCTCGCCAACACGCTTCAGGGTCGGCAGGACGGCTTTGTACAAAGTCGGCGGGCCGGGTTCGATCTCGATCGACGGCTGGCGCGGCAATTCAATGTAGTCATAGGTGGCGAAGGCATCGACCAGGACGCGGAATTGAAATTCCTTTTCCTGGAACGTCTGCATCCGCACACCGGGCCCGCCGAACCGGCGGTCGCCGATGCGGATGACGATGCGGTCGCCTTCGGACAGGAAGCCGCGCACGACCTTGATATAGAGCGTCTTGTCCCAGGGGCGGAAGTTCCGCTTGATATCGTATTCCAGGTGCAGGACGGCACCGTTCGAGGCCTGGGCCGAGACGTAATTGGGGCCTTCCGGGTCGTCCATCTGCAACCGCCCCAGGTCCGAGGCGAAACGATGCACGATCTTCAGGCTGCCGGAATCGTCGATCCCGAACTTGCCCGCCGTATAGATGATGAAGAACGACTGCAGGCTGCCGGCTTCGACCGGGCCCAAGGGGGCAACGGAAACGGAACCCATTTCCTCCGGCAGATAAGTCGAAAGCGGCATTTCCTAACCCCAAGCTTCACGGCCGCCGACAGATGCCGACGGCCGTTCTTTTATTCACATTCCCAGCATATAGGCAGGAGGTATCCGGTTCCTAGAGCTTGTCGAGCGCGCCCTTGATCCGAGAAATCGTTTCCTTCAGGCCCTGCATCATGGAATCGGCGTCTTTTTCCAACGCCGCCAGGTTTTCCTGACCGGCCTTGATCTTGGCGGTCAGCTTGTCCCGTTCCGCCACCAGCTTATCCAGCGCCGCCTGGGTATCGGCCTGTTTCTGCGCCGCTTCAGAGGCCGCTTCCAAGGCCGCCTTGGTCTCGGTGTACAAGCCGGACAGCTTGGTTTCCAGTTCCTGCACCTCGGCCCGGCGCTTGTCGATCTCCGACTGGGTCGCCGCCAGTTCTTCCTTGGCCTTGGCCACGGCATCGGCGATGTCCGCCGACTCCTTCATGAACTTGTCCTGTTCGGCCTTCAAGGCCGCGCGTTCGCCAGCGACTTCGGCGCGCAGGGCCGTCATGTCACCGCGCAATTTCGAAGCGTCCGATGCGAAATCGACCGCCGCGACGGCAGCCAGACCGGCAACAACGAACAGGGCCAAGGCAACGCGCTTCCACAGGGTCGCGGCGCTGTTGGCTTCCTTCGGCGCGGCCTTTGCCTCGGCTGCGGGCTTGTCGGTCGCCTTATCGGCCGGTTTCGCCGCAGGCTTATCGGCCGGCTTATCTGCCGCCTTGGCTGCGGCCGGTTTCGCCGTCGTGTTCTTGTCGTTCTGTTCACTCATCGATTTCGGTCCTCGCAGTGGATGTGAAGGCCTCTCCGACCCAGCCCCAGGGCATTATAAACCAGGCCCGCCGGAGAACCAGGGCCAAGCATCCCCAGGTCTAAATTGCCGACCAGAATACCGCCCCGATCACCCGCAAGATAACTGGCGACCTGGGCCGAACACGTTATGATATAAAGCGAATATACCAACCCAATGCCGGGACCCGCCCAAAATCATGAAACTTTCCCAGATCACCCTGCGCCGCCTGTCCCTTCCCTTGAAGGTTCCCTACAAGCTGTCGTTTGGCCCGGTTACGGCATTCGACACGATCCTGGTGTCCGTATCGGGCGACGGGGGCGAGCAAGGTTTCGGCGAAGCGACGATCCTCACCGGTTACACCCCGGAAACGGTCGATGGGGCCTGGGCCGAAGCGCAATCCCTGGCCGATACGCTGCGCGGCCTGGATAGCGAGAGCGCCAAGAACCACGCCCTGACCCGCCACAAAGCGGCGCCTTTCACCGTATCGGCCATGGTCACCGCCATCGAGATGGCCGAGGGCAGTTCCTTCCTGACCATCACCGAGGAAACCCGCGTGCCGTTGCTGGCGATCCTCAACGCCATGGATGACGCAGGCATCGCCGAGGAGTTGGAGCGCCACCGCCAGGCCGGATACGGCACGATCAAGGTCAAGGTCGGCTTCGATTGGGAAGCCGACGCCACGCGCCTGAAGTTCATCCAGGATCGGGTCGAACGGATGGCGGGCGCCCCCTTGAAACTGCGCATCGACGGCAACCAGGGGTACAGCCAGGCCGACGCCCTGGCGTTTACCCGGCGCCTGGCTCCGGACCATATCGAACTGTTCGAACAACCCTGCCACATGGACGACTGGGACGCGGCAAAGGCCGTGTCCGACATCTCACCCGTGGCGATGATGTTGGACGAAAGCATCTACGGCCCGGCGGAGATCGAACGGGCGGCGGAAAGCGGCGCGGCGCGGTTCGTGAAACTGAAACTGATGAAGGCGGGATCGCTCGCCAATCTGGCCGCGCAGCTGACGCACATCCGCGAATTGGGGATGGAGCCGGTGCTGGGCAACGGCGTCGCCGCCGACCCGGGTTGCTGGATGGAGGCCTGTATCGCCCGCACGCATATCGACAACGCGGGTGAAATGAACGGATTCCTTAAGCCGCACCAAGGACTGTTCGTCGATCCGATCGGGGTCGATGGCGGGGCCATGATCCTGACCCCGGGCGCGCCCCAGTTGATCGACGACGCGGCGCTGGACGCGCTGGCCCAAGAAACCCAACGGATCGCGGCATAAACCCATGGCCTTTCTGACCGATCTGCTGGGCCACCCGCCTGAATTGCTCGCGCTGATCGCCTTGGCCGTATTCGGCGGTGGCATGACCAAGGGTATTTCGGGCGTCGGCCTGCCGATCGTCACCGTCTCGATCGTCGTTACCGCCAACCTGCTGGAACCACGCGAAGCCATCGCCCTGTTGGTCGTCCCCATCCTGATCACCAACTTGTGGCAAGTCTCCCGTGCAGGCAGCTTGTTCGCCCCTATTAAGCGCCACGCCCCCCTACTGATCCCGTTCCTGTTGTTCCTTTGGCTGGGGTCGCTGATGCTGGCGGCCTTCGACACCAAGGTTCTGTTCATCGTCCTGGGCACCTGCGTCGCGATCTTCGCCGGAACCAGCCTGTGGAAGCCCCGGCCCGAACCGTTGAAGCCAGGAACCGAACGTTGGGCCGGGCCGGTCGCCGGCACCATGGGCGGCCTATTGGGCGGCCTGACCACCATCTGGGGCCCGCCCTTGATGATCTATCTGGTGCTGTTGAAACTGCCCAAGGACGAATGGGTCCGCACCGTCGCCTTGATCTGGACCGCCGGGGCCATTCCCCTGACCATGTTCTACTGGTCGAACGGCGTGCTCAATCCATCCAACGTCTGGCTGTCGGCGGCGGCCTGCCTGCCCGGGATGATCGGTATCCTGGTCGGTGAACAGATCCGCAAATGGATCAATGAAGAAGCCTTTCGCAAGGCGATGCTGGTATTGTTGTTTCTGGTCGGACTCAATCTGATCAGACGCGCCCTGACCTGATCGTTCGCCTTCGCCTTTTCGATTTTGGTGGAAGTTTTGGACCCGGCGGCGCAAAACCGTCGGCGTCGGAACCGCGCCCTGAACAGGTAGAAAAAAGCGAGCGCCACCATGCTTCACATTCTGTGGTCGATCCTGCCCATTTTCGTCCTGATCGTGCTGGGCAACCTGCTGCGCCGCAACGGCATTCCCTCGGTCAAGTTCTGGAACCTGAACGACAAGCTGGTTTACTGGGTGCTGTTCCCGAGTTTGCTTTTCTACAAGACCTCGACCTCGGACCTGTCGGGAGACCTGTTGGGGCCCTTCGCGGCCTCGATCCTGACCGGGTTGGTGGCGGCGGTCGCGACCTCGTTGATCGTCGGGCGGCTATTCGGCTTCAAAGGGGCGCAAGGCACCAGCATTCTGCAGGGCGCGGCGCGCCACAATACCTTCATCGCGCTGGCCATCGCCGAACGCCTGTTCGGCCTGGAAGGCCTGGCCCTGGCTGCGGCGATGACGGCGACTTTGATCCCGCCGACCAACATTTTGGTCATCAGCCTGATGAACGTCATGCTCCGCCATGGCGGTCCCGGCGGATTGTGGCGGCCGGTGGCCAAGGATCTGGCGCGCAATCCGTTGATCCTGTCGGTCATCTTGGGGGTCGGGGTCAACATCCTGAACATTGGTGTCATCCCCGTGGTTCACGAAACCGCCGAGATGCTGGGCCGGGCCGCACTGCCCATCGTTCTGCTGGCGGTCGGCGCGAACATCCGCGTGCGGGAAATGCGCGCCGCCGTCGGCCCCATCGCCATCGCCACGACGGTCAAATTCCTGGTCTTTCCCTCGGCGGCCCTTGCCATGTGCTGGACCCTCGGCATCACCGGCGTGCCTGCCTACATCATCGCCATCTTCGCGGCCATGCCGACGGCATCGTCCTCGTTCACCATCGCTCGGGAAATGGGTGGTGACGCCCCCCTCGTCGCCGGCATGATTACGCTGCAGACGCTGCTCAGCTTGATCACCGTTCCGATAACACTTGTAATCGCACGCAGCCTTTTTTGACCGCGTAGGTACAAACGAAGATCGCTGACCGAGCATATCCGCGCCCCTTCTCTGTATTGAGAAATCCCTGAATTACCCAATACTTAAGGTGTATTGCGCATCACCGAATATGCATGTACCCATTTTTAAGACTGATCGCACAATGCTGAATCCTGTGGGGGGGATTCTTGGACAGGTGAATTCAGGGGGCATACGGATGAGATTCGCATAGGCGGATATACCCGCCGATAAAAATCCGAACGGCTAAGCAGTTTCAACCTACGCCCACGCGGCGTTGGCGTGGGCATTGCTTGCCGCAACCAGAAAACTAAACGACTGGAATACGACAAGGGGCCACGCGTCATGGGAGCGCTTAAAAATATCAACATTTCCGCCAAGGTCTTCGGCGGGTTCGGCATCGTCCTGGTGCTGCTGATCGCCGTCGCCGGGTTCAGTGGAAAGGGGCTGTTTTCCGCCAAGGACAATTTCCACAACTACCGAGACATCGCTCGTCAAACCAACGAAGCCGGTCGCGTACAGGCAAACCTTTTGGAGGCGCGTCTCGCTGTCTTCAACTACATGCGCCAACCGTCGGACGATTACAAAAAGGCTGCTGAAACACGCGCGAACGCCGCATTGGCGTTTTCGACCGATTTGGCAAAGATGGTGCACCGCCCCGATCTGAAGGAAATCGCGACGCAAACCAGCGCCCAGATGCAGGAATACCTGAACGGCTTCGAAGAGATCACCAAGCTTCAGGTGAAGCGCGACGATCTGGTCAAGAATTCGCTCAGCATGACCGGCCCCAAAGCGGAACGCGACCTGACCCTGGTCATGCGTAACGCCTATGAAAGCAACGATGCCGCCGCCGCCTTCCGCGCTGGCGCGACCCTGCGTTCTCTGCTGCTGATGCGGTTGTCCGTGGCCATGTTCCTGGTCAACAACGACAAGAAATCCTTCGAACAGGCGATGGCGGATTCCGCCGCCGTGAAGGAGACCATGAGCGAGTTGATGGACGCGTTGGAAGACAATCCCCTGCGAAAGTACGCCAGCGAAGCGAAGATGCTTCACGCCAAATACGAAATGGACTTCATGGCCGTCAACGAGACGATCAACGCCCAGAACGCGATCTTCAACGGAACGCTTTCCGTGATCGGACCGAACGTCGCCAAGCACATGGAAGAGCTGAAGCTGGCCGTCAAGAAAGAGCAGGACACCCTTGGCCCCGCCGCAACCGCCGCGATCGACAAATCCGTGCAGGTTGCCGGTATTGTGTCGGGTGCGGCTTTGATCTTCGGCATTCTGGCGGCTTGGCTGATCGGCACCGGCCTATCCGGCCCGGTCAAAGCCATCACCGGCGCCATGGGGCGCCTTGCCGACGGCGATCTCGAAACCGACATTCCCGGCCAGGACCATGGCGATGAGATCGGCAAGATGGCCGCCGCGGTGCAGGTGTTCAAAAGCAACGTCATTGAGGTCAAGCGCCTGGAGGCCGAACAAGCCGAAGCAGAGCGCCGTGCCGCAGCGGACCGCAAGGCCGCGATGTTGAAGCTGGCCGACGACTTCGACGCCAGCGTCGGCGGCGTGGTCAACACCGTGTCATCCGCCGCGACGGAAATGCAGGCCTCGGCCGAAACGCTGACCGGCACGGCGTCCGATGCCAATGATCGCGCCGGTGCGGTCGCCGCCGCCTCCAACCAGGCGTCGCAGAACGTTCAGAACGTCGCCTCGGCGACCGAAGAGTTGTCTAGCTCGATCAACGAGATCGGCCGTCAGGTCGTCGAGTCCAGCCGCATGGCGGGCGATGCCGAAACCCAGGCCGCGCAGACCACGCAACAGGTCCAAAGCCTGGTCGAAACGGCGGAACGGATCGGCACGGTGGTCGACATGATCACCGACATCGCCGAGCAGACCAATCTGCTTGCGTTGAACGCCACGATCGAGGCGGCCCGTGCCGGTGACGCCGGCAAGGGATTTGCCGTCGTGGCCAGCGAGGTCAAGAATCTGGCCAGCCAGACCGCCCGCGCGACCGAGGAAATCAGCTCGCAGATCGGCAGCGTGCAAAACGCGACGAAGGAAGCCGCGGCGGCCATCGAGCTGATCGCCAATACGATCCGCGACATCAATCATGTCGGCAGCAGCATTTCCGCCGCCGTCGAGGAACAACAAGCCGCGACCCAGGAAATCGCCCGTAACATCGAACAAACGTCCGAAGGCACGCGGGAGATGACTTCCAACATTCAGGGTGTCTCGGACGCCGTGGATGCCACGGGCGGGGCAGCACATGAGGTCCTCAACGCATCGAGGGAATTGTCCACCCAGGCCGAAGTTCTGAACGGTCTGGTGCGCGACTTCCTGAGCAACGTCCGCGCCGCATAACGCTTTCCGGCTCCCCGCGCAACGCCGGGCGGGGAGACCTTCTCCCAGACACGATCGCCTATCGAACTTGAGACCGCCTTGTTCCTGGTCTAAGTCTCGGCATTGTCTAATGTTGGGGAACTAGGGGAACGCCATGCAGTCTCGCGACCATTTCGCCACCCGGTTGGGCTTCGTTCTGGCTGCCGCCGGCTCCGCCGTGGGGCTGGGCAACATCTGGAAATTTCCCTACATGACCGGGCAAAGCGGCGGCGGGGCGTTCCTGCTGATTTACCTGGCCTTCGTCTTTTCCATCGGCTTTTCGGTGATGCTGGCCGAGTTCGCCATCGGCCGCGCCGGGCAACGCAACCCCGTCGGCTCGTTCCGCGCCCTGAAGGGCGGGCCCTGGGCCGCCGCCGGGGGCCTGGGCGTTCTGGCCGGTTTCGTGATCCTGTCCTTTTATTCCGTGGTCGGCGGCTGGACCATCGCCTATGCGGTCAAGGCCGCGACCGGCGCGTTGGCGCATAGCGATCCGAAAGCCCTGGGCGCAACGTTCGGCGGGTTCATTTCCGAGCCCTGGGGCGTGATCGGTTTCCACACTCTGTTCATGGTGCTGACCGCTGGCGTCATCGCCGGCGGCGTGCGCGGCGGGATCGAGCGGGCGTCGCGCATCCTTATGCCCATTCTGGCGGTTCTCGTTGTTGTTCTGGCAGTGCGCGCGGTCACCTTGGACGGCGCAGAGAAAGGGATCGCCTTTTTCCTGACCCCCGACTTTTCCAAGGTCACCTGGGACACGGTCAACGCCGCCCTGGGGCAGGCTTTCTTTTCCCTGTCCCTGGGCATGGGCGCGATGCTGACCTACGCCAGCTACCTGGACAAACAGGTCAACCTGCCGCGCACCGCGGCACAAGTGACCTTTTTGGATACGGCGTTCGCCGTGATCGCCGGGTTCATGATCCTGCCTGCTGTCTTCGCATTCGGCTTCGACCCGGCGTCCGGGCCCGGACTGACCTTCATCACCCTGCCCGCCGTGTTCGCGCAGATGCCCCTGGGTCAGGCCTTCGCCTTTATGTTCTTTGCATTGTTGGCGATCGCCGCCCTGACCTCCGCCGTGTCGATCCTGGAGCCTGTCGTCGCCTATCTGATCGACGAACGCGGCATCTCGCGGCGCTGGGGCGTCGTTATCGCGGGGGCCGTCATTTGGGCGCTCGGCATTCCGTCTGCCCTGTCACTGGGTCCATGGTCCGACCTCAAGGTCGGGGGCAAGGGGTTCCTGGATGCCATGGATTATCTGGCCTCGAACATCATGCTGCCGCTGGGCGGGGTATTGATCGCCTTGTTCGTCGGCTGGTCGATCACTGCCCGCGCCATTGAAGAAGCCCAATCCGACGGCACGCACCCGTTTCCCCTGGTCCGGGTCTGGGTGTTCATCTGCCGGTTCGTCGCCCCGGCGGCGGTCGCCTGGGTCCTGATCAAAGGCCTGTAATCCGGGCTGGGGTGATTTAGATCAACATCTTTTCGCCGAAAAGTGATAACAAGACGCATTAGCATTTAACTCAATTCCACGAGCTTCATTGTGACCCGACCTTATTCCGCTTTCGCGGGCGCCTTGTTGTTGGCGGCCGCTGTACTGGCGCCCTCTCACGCAACCAGCGCCGGAGACATCGCCACCAAGGAAGACCTGGGCAAGGCCTTGTTCTTCGATACCAACCTCTCGAAGAACCGCAGCCAAGCCTGCGCCACCTGTCACAATCCCGATTTCGCCTTTACCGATCCGCGCGAAACCGAGGTCGGCAAGGCCGTCTCCTTGGGCGACGACGGCACCAGCTTGGGTGACCGAAACGCGCCGACCGCCGCCTATGCCAAATTCTCTCCCCGCTTCCACAAAGTGAAGACCGGGCAATACGTCGGGGGCCAGTTCCTGGATGGACGCGAACCCGATCTTGCCGGACAGGCCGGGGGCCCGCCGCTCAACCCCATCGAAATGGGGATGCCGGACAAGGCCTCGGTCGTGGCGCGGCTGTGGGAAAATGCGGATTACGTCACGGCCTTCGCCAAGCTGTTCGGCCCCAAGGTCCGGGAAGACACGAATGCCGCCTATGCGGCGATGACCCAGGCCATTGCGGCATTCGAGCAGACGCAGGAATTCGCGCCATTTGATTCGAAGTACGACCGATATCTGCGCGGCGAAGCAAAATTGACGGATCAGGAAGACCTGGGCCGGCTGCTGTTCTTTTCCCAGCAATTCACCAACTGCAATCTATGCCACCAGTTGCATACCATGCAGCCGGCGAAGGGCGAGACCTTCACCAACTACCAGTTTCACAACATCGGCATTCCGGTGAACGAGGCGGTCCGCAAGGCCAACGGCTCCAAACCGGATTTCGTCGATCATGGCTTGTTGGACAACGCGGCAGTGAAAGACCGGGCGCAGTCCGGCAAGTTCAAAGTCCCGAGCCTGCGCAACGTCGCGGTGACTGGCCCCTACATGCACAACGGCGTCTTCAAGGACCTTCGGACGACGATCCTGTTCTACAACAAATACAACACCAAGGATCCGAACCGCCTGATCAATCCGGAAACCGGCAAGCCGTTCCGCGCCCCCGAAGTGGCGGAGAACCTGTCGATGAAGGAACTGACCCATGGCCCCGCCTTGGACAACAAGCGGATCAACGCCCTGGTCGCGTTCCTGAAAACGCTGACCGACAAGCGCTACGAGCATTTGTTGGAAAAATAAAAAGGGGCGCCCGACGGCGCCCCTTCCAACCCCGGTCCGATGACCTGAAATCAGGACATCTTGGATTGAATGTAGTTGTGCAGGCCCATTTTCTCGATCAAGCCGAGCTGCTTTTCGCACCAATACAGGTGGTCTTCCTCGGTGTCTTCCAGCAGGCCCAGAAGCATCTGACGGGTGACGTAGTCGCCTTCCTTTTCGCAAAGGGCGATGACCTTGACCAATTCGTTACGAACGAAGACCTCATAGGCCAGATCGTTCTTGATCATCGACGGCACGTCTTTGCCGATCTTCAGCTTGTCGCGGGAGGCGACGTCGGGCGTCCCTTCCAGGAACAGGACACGCTCAATGATCTTGGCGGCGTGCTCCAATTCTTCTTCGTGCTCGTGGTTGATCCGCTCGTACAGTTCTTCAAGACCGAAGTCCTGATACATCCGCGAATGGATGAAGTACTGGTCGGCCGCGGACATTTCGTGGGTCAGCAGCTTGTTCAAAGCGGTGATGACTGTCTTCTTGCCTTTCATGACGCGGCGCTCCTTACGCTTGGGACTGGATGTAGTTCTGCAGGCCGATGTTGCCGATCAGGCTGACCTGCGTTTCCAGCCAATCCAGGTATTCTTCTTCGTCCTCGAGAATGTCGTCGAGCAGGTCACGCGACACGTAGTCGCCCTTGCTCTCGCACAGCGCGATGGCGGCGCGCAGGGCGGCAATGCCCTCTTCCTCAAGCGCGGTGTCGCACTTCAGGATTTCCTCGGTGTTCTCGCCGATCCGCAGCTTGCCCAGGTCCTGCAGGTTGGGCAGGCCTTCGAGAAACAGAATGCGGGCGATCAGCTTGTCCGCCTGCTTCATGTCCTTGATCGACTTTTTGTATTCATGCTCGCCAATGTCATCCATTCCCCAATCGTTGAAGATACGGGAATGCAGGAAGTACTGGTTGATGGCGGTAAGTTCGTTTTTGAGAATCAGGTTCAGGTTCCTGATGACCTCACGGTCCCCCTTCATGATCCGGCTCCTTGGATTGATTCACGGGTAGTCGGGAATTGGGGACACCCTCTCATAATTCTAGAGAGGCCACAAGAGCATTGATTTTCCTATATAATTTTGAAAGTCATTTGCATTTGCGTTGGGAACGAGACGTATTCTCATCCCTCATCCGCCAGACATCCGGCAAGCCATGCGCGCGCCGCGTTGAGGGACGTAAAGGCTTCGATTTCATGGCCTTCCGGGCGCGGTTTGCCGGAGATGAAGGCCGCGAACACGTCCTGCATCTTGGCGTGGGGCGAGATCAGACCGGTAAACATCGGGTTGTTCCGGTCGCCGAATATTTCGCGTGATTTTTCCGCATGGCCCGCGCCGATCGTTTCGGTCAGCGCGAACAGGCTGTCGCTGTCGATATCGGTGAAATCGAACAGGTCATATTTATGCCGGTCCCGGCCGGGGTGGGCCGCCGTTTCCCGGGCGATCTCCATAAATTCGTACGGAGCCGCGAATCCGGTCAGAACGACATGCAGGCCATCGCCTTCGTCGTGAATTGTAAACGGCATCGGGCGCCTCCCCGGCGGGGTGTCACGGCATCAGCGGAAGTCGAACCCCCGCTTTTTCAGCGCATCGCGCAGATGATCGCGCGGACGCTGGGCGTACTTCTTATCGACATCGGCGGACCAGGATTCCTTATCCGTGGTCTTGCCGATGGATTCGTAGTGTTCGCGGAGCTGGTCGTTATAGGTATCGACGATGCCCAACGCCTTATCGGCGTCGTAGCGCTCGTAGTGGATGATCCCTTCGGCGGGCATGCGCGGCTTTTGCTTCGGCGCTTCCGCCGGATAGCCCAGGCACAGGCCAAACACCACGTAAGCACGGTACGGCAGGTTCAGAATTTCGGCCACGGCCTCGGGGTCGTTGCGCATGGCGCCGATCATCACGCCTTGAATGCCCAGGCTTTCCGCAACCAAGTAGGCGGACATGCCGACCAGGGTGGCATCGACCGAGGCCATCAACCCCATTTCCAGGTTGTTGTCGTCCAGATTGTTGCCGTTGCGCTGGAACGCGGCTTCGATCCGCGTCAGGTCGGCGACGAAGGCAAGATAGACCGGGCAATCGATGATGTGCTTCTGACCGCCGGCCAGCTTGGCCAGCTTGGCCTTGGTTTCGGCATCGCGCACGACAACCACCGAATAGGCCTGCAGGTTGGCCGAGGTCGGAGCGCGGCGCGCTGCTTCGACGATCGCCGTGACTTGTTCGTCGGTCACCGGTTTGTCGGAATAGGCGCGAATCGACCGACGGCCATGCGGGGGGCGGCTG
>DJHY01000256.1 GCA_002433335.1 Rhodospirillaceae bacterium UBA6608
ATGGGCGGCATGGGCGGCATGGGCTTCTAAGTCGCAAACATCATGTGGTGCCGGGGCTGGTCCCCGGCAGCGCACCGGATGTTTGCGCGAAGAACGCCCAAGCGTTATTCCGCAAGCCTTTCGGAAAGGGCCGTACCTTCGGGTGCGGCCCTTTTCTTTTGTCCGACCTCCATGCCCCGATTTCCGGGCGTTGATCCTGATCAAGGGCAAGGGCGGCTGTCTCGGCTATAGGGCGCGGTGTCGAAGTTTGCTAGGTTCCGGAGACAGGAAACATGCAGGTCGGATTTCAACGCATGACGATCAACAATGTCGCCGACGATATCCAGGCGATGATCAAGGCTGGCCGACAGGCCGATGCGGCCCAGGCCGCTTATCAGGCCGCGACCACGGGCCGCGCCGATCCGCAGGTCTTGGCCGTGGGCGGGGCGGCGGCCTATCAGGCCGGGGCGGATGGTTTGGCGCTGGAATTGTTTTCCCGCCTCGATGCGCGCCAGGCCCTGGACGCCACGCAATGGGCGATGATGGGCCATGCGGCGGAACGCCTAGGCGTGTCGCGGGTGGCGCTGCATGCCTATCGCCGGTCGCTCGGTCTGCATCCGGCGTCTCCCGCGGTTCACTACAACCTTGGCAGTTTGTACCTGCGCCGCCATCAATGGACCGATGCGATCGAACATCTGCGTGCCGCCTGCGAGGCCAATCCCGGTTGGGAAGCGGCCTGGGAGAATCTGGCCCAGGCGATGATGGGGACCGAGCATTACGAGGTCGTGGTGCCGTTCCTAGAAGACTGCATGGCGCGCTTTCCCGATAACGCCGATTTTGTCCTGCACCATGCCCAGGCCCTGATGCACAAAGGCGACCGCGCCGCCGCCGAGGCCGCTTTCCGCTCCCTGACCCAGCGACTGCCGTCCGAAGCCATCGTCTGGGCCGGGTTGGCCGCGGCGGTCATTCAGGACGGCCGCATGGACGAAGCCGCCGACATCATTCTTCAGGCCCGGGCCAAGGGGGCGGCTTCCGCCGACCTGGACGAAATGGCGGCAAGCCTGAAGCTGGACGCGGGCGAGCCGGATGCCGCCGCCGAAGGCTATCGCGCGGTCCTGGCCGTCCAGCCGGGCCACCGCTTGGCGCGGGTCAACCTGATCGACGCCTTGCTGCAGGCCGCCCGTCCGGACGAGGCGCTGACCGTTTGCGACGCGCGTCTGGCCGAGGTGCCGGGCGACCCGGAAATGCTCGCCTATCGCCATATCGCGATGGTCGACATGGGGCAGGTCGCCGAGGCCGAGGCCTATTTGCCGCCCAACCTGATCATGGGGCATCGCCCGATGGCCCCGGACGGCTTTGATTCGTTGGCCGAGTTCAACCGCGAAATGGTCCGCCATATCCTGAACCATCCGTCCCTGGTGCCGTCGCCGCCCAGCCATGCCACCGTCGCGGGCCGCCATACGGGAAGCTTGGTGTGCGAGCCCTGGGGGCCGATGACCCATTTCAAGGATATGATCGGCGAGGCCGCGCGCGTCTATCGTCGCCGCCATCGCAACGATCCGCATCCCCTGTTCACGCGCTGGTCCGATGAATATTCGCTGACCGTCTGGGCGGTCGAGATGAACGCCGGCGGTCATCAGATGCCGCATATCCATCCGTCCGGCTTCCTGTCCGGCGTCTATTACCCGCAACTGCCGCAGCAGGTCACGGACCCGGGCGATACCAACGGGTTCATCGAATTCTTCCAGGCCCCGGATCAGTTCAAGCTGCATCATCAGCCGCGCCTGCAACTGTTCCCGCCGGAGGAAGGGGTGATGTACCTGTTCCCCTCGGCCTATTTCCACCGCACCATTCCGTTCACCGGCGAAGGTACGCGCATCAGCGTCGCCTTCGACCTGGTGGCGCTGTAGGCCGGGCGGGGTGAGCGCGCCCATCTTCGTCCTGGTCCATGGCGCCTATCATGGGGCCTGGTGTTGGGAGCGGTTGATCCCGCTGTTGGCGGCGCGGGGCGCCCGTGTCGCGGCCCCGGACCTGCCGGGGCATGGCGCCGATAGGACGCCGACGCCCGCCTTGTCCCTGTCGCTTTATGCCGATCACGTGGCCGAGGCCGTGCGCCGGATCGAGGCCCCGGTCACCCTGGTCGGCCATTCCATGGCCGGTGCGGTGATCGCCGAAGTCGCCGAGCGCGTGCCGGATGCTTTGTCCCGTTTGGTCTATCTGACGGCCTATATGCCGACCGACGGGGAAAGTATTCTCGACTGGGCCCGGCGCGACGAGGACACCCGCGCCCGGGCGCAAAAGATCGATGTCGAAGGCGTGTCCTGCCTGACCGTGGACCGGGAAACCGTCTGGGACGCGTTTTATCAGGATGCGTCGGAACAGGATTTGGACTGGGTCTTTCCCAACCTGCGGCCCGAGCCGATGACCGTGTTCCGCCAAGCCCTTCGCCTGTCGGCGGAGAACTTCGGGCGGGTGCCGCGCGACTATGTGTCCTGCCGCCAGGACCTGACGATTACCCCGCGTTTACAGGACGATATGCTGGATGCCCTGCCGGCGCGGCGGACCTGGGACATGGATTGCGGACATTCTCCCTTTGTCGTCTGCCCCGAGTACCTGGCCGAGGTTCTGATGGGCGGCGAACAGGCGGATTGACCGGGTGTGTCGCGGAATATGCACAGGCCGCGCATGAATCCATCTTGAAAGCCGCCCGATCTGGCTCTAACGTTTCAATCTAATGAAAAAGGGGACGGACAATGCACCGTCCACGATTTGGGGGCACGTCCAAGCAGGGAGTTGCGACCAACGCCTTTTCGCTTGGAGTGGGAAGATGTCGGCCGTCGGCCTGAAAATTCTGGTTATCGACGAAAGCGCCGAGCGTGCTGAAGTGCTGCTCGCGGGCCTTGAAGATGCGGGTTATCACCAGGTTCAATACCTGCGTGAGATGACCGATCTTGTCCCCCGTATCGCGGCCATCGATCCCGATGTGATCCTGATTGATCTGGAAAACCCCAACCGCGACACCGTCGAGCAGATGTTCCGTGTCTCGCGCGAGGTCAAACGCCCGATCGCGATGTTCGTCAACGAAAGCGATCCGGAAATGACCAAGCAGGCGATCCGCGCCGGGGTCAGCGCCTATATCATCGACGGCCTGCGCCGCGAACGCATCCAGCCGGTGGTCGAGGTCGCGATTTCCCGGTTCGAATCCTACCGCGAGCTGGAACAGCGGGCGACCGACGCCGAGCTGCAACTGGCCGAACGCAAAACCATCGAGCGTGCCAAATCGGTGCTGATGGACAAGCGGTCGATGTCCGAACCTCAGGCCTATGAGGCCATCCGCGACATGGCCCGGGCCAAAGGCAAGCGCATGGTCGAGGTGGCGGAAAGCCTCCTGACCGCTCAGGAGTTGGGTATCTGATCAAATTTTGATCAGTGTTGATATCTGCGATTAAAAAATACGCAGATCGTCCTTGGCCTGACCATCCCCTCTGATTCGAAAATCTATAAATATCAACTTGTTATGCCGTGTTTCCGGTTTGGCACGGCATTTGTAATACAAGTTATGCCTCGCGCGTCAGCGCTTGGCGTCTTCCGCGCCCAAAGGCGGGCGGTGCATCGGAAGCCATCTGCCCCATGACGGGCTGCAATACCGGCACGAGGCCGGACATTGAAGCTTTACGCCGCCGAAGCGTTCGGCGGTCGCGATATGGAAACCGGGGCAACCGCGTTCATGCAGATCAAATTGATGACACCAGTCGGTACCAGCGTTCTCGTGGTCGAGCGGGATCGTCCGCGCGCCGAGGCGACGAAGCGCCTGCTGGTCGAACAGGGATACAGCGTGACCGGGATGCTGACGGACATGAGCCGTTTCGCCGAAACCATCGCCCAGACCACATCGGACGTGGTCATGATTTACGCAACCGAACCCGATGATGAACTGCTGGCGGCTTTGCGCGATCTGCCGGTCGATCAGCGCCGCCCGACGGTGCTGATCACCGAAGACGGCTCGACCGAGGCGATCCATCAGGCCGTGGCCGTAGGCGTCAACGCCTGCGTCGTGGTCGGCGTCAACGGCAACCGGGTGCGTTCGGCCATCGATCTGGCCAAAGCCAATTTCTCCAACACCCGCGGCCTGCGCGAAGAACTGGACGAAGCGCGCAATGCCTTGCGCGAACGCAAGATCATCGAAAAGGCCAAGGGCATCATCATGCGCGAACGCGCCCTGGACGAAGACGCCGCCTACACCCTGCTGCGCAATCGCGCCATGCAGCGCGGCATGCGTCTGGTCGCGGTCGCCGAAATGGTCGTCGAGGCGGCCGAGGTGATGCAGTTGTGATGTGAGTTTCGCCGCCCGGCGCGCCCTTGGACCAAGGAAGCAGTGCGACGGCGGCAACAAGAATCAGCGGACGGACGACGACGCCCGACCGCTAGAGAACCGAACCGGGCGACGACGATGCCGCTGGGTTCATCAAGGGGGACGATGACGGCCCCCGACAGGACCAGGACGTCCATCGACGGGACCGCGAAGAGCGGCCACCGCGTTGGGCGTTTTTTATATGGAGTAGATCAATGGGAGCCTTTGCAAACCCGTTTGATGCAGACAAGCTCTTGTGGAACGGCTGTCCCTGTGGCCAGCACCGTTCCATCATCGAGCACAACATGGCCATGGCCGCCGCGAAGGGTAAGGATGCCTCGCGGTTCCAGTGCGAAGACGTCGATGGGGCGGAAGCCACCTCGGCGGCCGGTTCCGGCCACAGCGCTGCCAATTGCTTCGATCCGGACTGTCAGGAAGCCGCTTGCGTTTCCATGCGTCAGGCCGCCGAAGCCAATGGCCAGGGCGACATGATGCGCGCCGTTCAGGCCCATCAGAAGCAAGCCGCCGACCTGGAAGCTGAGCCCGAGGCTTCGGACCTGGAAGGCACCATGGCGCGCGCCGTGGAATCGGCCGTCATGCAGGGCCTGTTCGGCACCGACATGGCGCGTCGTGGATTCCTCAAGGCCGTGGGCGCGGGGACGGCTTATGCCGCCATCGCTTCCATGTTCCCGCTCGAGGAAGCCAAGGCCATGGCCGTGGAAATGGCCTCGGCCGGGGGCAAGCTTGAAAAGACCAAGCTGAACGTCGGCTTCGTGCCGATCACCTGCGCCACGCCGATCATCATGGCTCACCCCATGGGCTTCTATAAGAAGTACGGCCTGGACGTTTCCGTGATCAAGACGGCCGGTTGGGCCGTGTCCCGCGACAAATCGCTTTCCGGCGAATACGACGCGGCGCACATGCTCAC
>DJHY01000021.1 GCA_002433335.1 Rhodospirillaceae bacterium UBA6608
GGGCGTGCCGGTCAACGTGGTCGATCGTCCCGAACTGTCCGATTTCATCACCCCCGCGATCATTGAACGCGACCCGATCACTGTCGCTGTTTCTTCGGGCGGGGCCGCGCCGATCCTGGCGCGGGGCGTCAAGGCGTCCATCGAGCGCTTGCTGCATCCCAACACCGGTCGTCTGGCCTTGTTCGCCGAACGGTTCCGAGGCGCGGTCAAGGCCGTGGTTCCGGCGGGCCGGGCGCGGCTGCGGTTTTGGGACCGGTTCTTCGACGGACCCATTGCCGCCCAGGTTCTGGCCGGGGACGAGACGGGTGCGACCGAAGCCATGCTCTCTTACGTCAACCGCAAGGGGAGCGAAGAACAAGGGGTCGTCCATATCGTCGGCGCCGGGCCGGGTGCGGCCGACCTGTTGACCCTGCGGGCGCAGCGCCTGCTGCAACAGGCTGACGTGATCGTTCATGATCGCCTGATCGGCGACGGTGTGCTCGACATGGCGCGGCGCGACGCCGAACGCATCGATGTTGGCAAGACGCCGGGCAATCATCCCGTGCCGCAGGGCCGGATCAACGAAATCCTGATCGAACAGGCTCAGGCCGGTAAGCGGGTTGTCCGCCTGAAGGGCGGCGATCCCTTTATCTTCGGGCGCGGCGGCGAAGAACTGCAGGCCCTGGCCGATGAAGGCATCCGCGCCGAAGTGGTGCCGGGCATCACCGCCGCCACCGCCTGCGCGGCAGCGTCGGGCATCCCCCTGACCCACCGGGGCCATGCCTCGGCGGTGACCTTCGTTACCGGCCACAAGGGCGACGGCGACGCGCGCGATGTTGACTGGTCTGCGTTGGCCCGCTCGGGCGCGACCCTGGCCGTCTACATGGGTGTCGGCGGGGCCGGGCGCATCGCGTCGGATTTGTCGAGCCATGGACTGGCCGATCGCCCGGTGGCGGTGATCGAAAACGGATCGCGCCCGGATCAACGGGTTCTGACCGGACGCCTCGGCGATCTGGATGCCATCGTGCGGGCCGGCGGCGTGGCTGGACCGGCTCTCATTATTATCGGCGACGTTGCGTCCCTGGCCCAAATGGGCGGGACGGGTGTCGCTTCCTCCCCCGCGGAAGCACAGGCCGCGCGCCTGGCCGCCGCGGTCTAACAAACCAAGACTGTGCAATAACGATTGGCCAAACAAGGATTAATGCCATGGTTCAAAAAGTAGTCACCGGAAACCGCCTTTCCGACGGCGCCGTCATCTTCATGGGCGAAGACGGTGGTTGGACCTGCAAGATCGAGCTGGCCCGCATCGCCGAAACCGATGAAGAGGCGCAATTGCTGGAAGACCTGGCCCGCGCCGCCGAGCGCGCACGCTTGGTCGTCGGCCCCTATCTGATCGAAGTGACCGTCGGTGGGCGGGCGATCAAACCCGTGCGTTACCGCGAACGGCTGCGTGCCTACGGCCCGTCGATCCATCCGGATTTCGGCCGTCCCGACGTGCCGGGACACTTCCGCATGGGCGTCGAGGCCAACCACGTGCATTTGAACGGCGTCGCCGGGTAAGCCCGTTCCGCCCCCCGCAAACACAGGCAAAAAGAAACGACGAGATGTACCGTTACGACGAATTCGACCACACCATGGTGCGCGAGAGGATTGACCAATTCCGAGGTCAGATCGCCCGCCGCATGGCCGGTGAGATTACCGAAGATCAGTTCAAGCCCCTGCGCCTGCAGAATGGCCTGTACCTGCAACTGCATGCCTATATGCTGCGGGTCGCCATTCCCTATGGGCAGTTCAATTCCAAGCAGATGCACATGCTGGCCCATATCGCCCGCAAGTACGACAAGGGCTATGGCCATTTCACGACCCGCCAGAACATCCAGTACAACTGGCCGAAGCTGAGCGAGGTTGCGGATATTCTGGACGATCTGGCGAGCGTGGAAATGCATGCTATTCAGACCTCGGGCAACTGCATCCGCAATACCACGGCGGATCAGTACGCGGGCGTAGCGGCGGACGAGGTTGAAGACCCCCGTGTCTATGCCGAGATCATCCGTCAATGGTCGACCTTCCATCCGGAGTTCGCGTTCCTGCCGCGTAAGTTCAAGATCGCGGTCTCGGGCGCGGTCGATACGGACCGCGCCGCCGTGCGCTTCCACGACGTCGGCCTGTTCGTCGTCCGTAACGCCGAGGGCGAAGTCGGGTTTCAGGTTTGGGTCGGTGGCGGCCTGGGCCGGACGCCGATGATCGGCAAGAAAATCCGCGACTTCGTGCCCAAGGCCGACCTGTTGGCCTATCTCGAAGCCGTGCTGCGGACCTACAACATGCTGGGTCGTCGCGACAACCTCTACAAGGCGCGGATCAAGATCCTGGTCCACGAGACGGGCGTCGAGGAATTCACCCGTTTGGTCGAACACGAATTCGCGGAAATCCAGGGCGGGGATTTCACGCTGCCGGCCGATGAGGTCGCGCGCATCGCGGCCTATTTCGCGCCGCCGCAGTACGAAAGCCTGTCCGATGATCCGCCCGCGCTGACCGCGCGCCGGTTCGAGGACAAGGCCTTCAACAGCTGGGTGCGGGTCAACACGGCCCGTCACAAGGTGCCCGGCTATGTCATCGCCAACATCACGCTGAAGCCGACGGGCCTGCCGCCGGGCGACGTATCGGCGGACCAGATGGATGCCATCGCCGATCTGGCCGAGCAGTATTCGGGCGGCAGTATTCGCGCCACGCACGAACAGAACCTGGTGCTGCCGGATGTCCGTCAGGATCAGCTGTACGATCTGTGGCTGGCACTGCGCGAACAAGGCCTGGCCGATGCCAACCTGGATCATATCGGCGACATCATCTGCTGCCCGGGGCTGGATTATTGCGCCCTGGCCAATGCCCGCTCGATCCCCGTGGCCGAGCGGATCAGCCAGCGCTTCGCCGATTTGGATCGTCAGTACGACATCGGCGAACTGCGCCTGAAAATCTCGGGCTGCATCAACGCCTGCGGCCATCACCACGCCGGCCACATCGGTATCCTCGGCGTTGATCGTAAGGGCGTCGAGAATTACCAATTGCTACT
>DJHY01000306.1 GCA_002433335.1 Rhodospirillaceae bacterium UBA6608
TCCTTGGCCGCGTGGCCGGTGCCGACGACGGTCTTCTTGACCAGATTGGGGGTATATTCGAACACCGGCAACCCCGCCAGGGCCGGCACCAGCATGGAAATGCCGCGGGCCTGCCCCAGACGCAGGGTCGTCGTCGGGTTGGTGTTGACGAAGGTTTCCTCGACCGCTGCCTCGGCCGGAGCCATCGCGCGGATGACCTCGACCAGACCGTCGTGAAGCTGCACCAGCCGCTCGGCCAGGCCTGCCTTGGGATCGGAAGAGACGACGCCGTCGGCGACGTAACGAAGCCGGGTGCCGGCGTGTTCAATGACGCCCCATCCGGTGTTCTTCAATCCCGGGTCAAACCCGATCAGCCGCATTCGCGCTCCAATCCACTCCGTATCCGTATCAGTCGGCGGCCCGCCCGATTCCTCAGGCGCTCAGCCGTTCCATGATCTCATCATCGACGTCGAAGTTGGCGGCGACGCGCTGCACATCGTCGTTGTCTTCCAGGGCGTCGATCAGCTTGAACAAGGTCTGCGCCGCGGCTTCGTCGATGGCGATGCTGTTCTGCGGCTTCCACGACAGGCGCGCTTCCTCGGGCTCGCCGAAGCGTTCTTCCAAGGCATCACGGACAGCAGCGAAATCGTCGGGCTGGCAGGTGATGGTATGGCTTTCGTCGTCCGATTCGACATCCTCGGCGCCGGCTTCCAGGGCACCTTCGAACATCGCTTCAGCCTCGGCCACGGCGGCGGGATAAGAAATCTCGCCGACCCGGTCGAACATGAAGGCGACGCTACCGGTTTCGCCCAGGTTGCCGCCGTTCTTGGAGAACGCGGTGCGGACTTCCGAAGCGGTGCGGTTGCGGTTGTCGGTCAGGGCCTCGACGATCACGGCGACGCCGCCCGGGCCGTAGCCTTCGTAGCGGATCTCTTCATAGGTATCCGCATCCGCGCCCTGCGCGCGCTGAATGGCGCGGTTGATGACGTCGTTGGGCATGTTCTGCGCCTTGGCGTTGGCGATGGCCAGACGCAGCGCTGAATTGAAGTTCGGGTCGGGGCCGACACGCGCGGCAACGGCCAGTTCGCGGCCCAGTTTGGCGAATACCTTTGCCCGCTTGGCGTCCTGGCGCCCTTTGCGGTGCATGATGTTCTTAAATTTTGAATGACCAGCCATTCGGCGGGAACCCCCTATATGTCGCGGCGATTCGTCGGGATTATACCCAAATGAAGGGACCGGTGCGAGTGTCACCGGCGGTGAAGATAGGCCCGCAATATGGCAAAAGTTCGCCGTTCGGAAAAGAGGCGCGGGCCCGGGAAAATCAGGTTTGTCGCAGGCCCCCGTTACGCCGGCATGGCCGAAGACAGGCGACCGCCCAGACGGACCGGCTCGGCGCAGACCGCCAAGCCCGTTTCGTCGTCGGTTTCCAGATACATGGCGCAGAACGTGGCCTCGCCCTCGGCGGGCTCCAGCCGGCCCTGCGGCATTTTGGTCGTGAAGCGCGCGGTGGCGTTTTCCTTTTGCATGCCGATCACGGAATCGTAGTCACCGGTCATGCCCAGGTCGGTCTGATAGGCCGTGCCTCCGTTCAGGACCATGGCATCCGCCGTCGGCACATGGGTATGCGTTCCGACGACCGCCGAAACCCGGCCGTCGAGGAAATGCCCCATCGCCATCTTTTCGGACGAAGCCTCGCCGTGCAGGTCGACCAGAATCGCATCGACCGTGCCCTGACCGCTACCGGCGCCAAGACGATGATTCTTCAAGGCGTCCTCGACCCCGGCGAAGGGATCGTCCAGCGGATCCATGAACAACCGACACATGGCATGGACGACCATCACGCGGCGGCCGTCCTTGGTTTCGAACACGCCCGCGCCCTTGCCCGGCGTGCCCGCCGGAAAATTCAACGGGCGCAGCAGGCGGTCGTCGCCGTCGATATAGTTCATGATCTCGCGCTGATCCCAGACATGATTGCCCGTGGTGATCACATCCGCGCCCTGCGCATACAGATCGTTGCAGATCGCCTGGGTAATGCCGAAGCCATGGGCCGCGTTCTCGCCATTGACGATGACGAAGTCGAGACCGAGTGTCTGGCGCAATACGGGTAGGTGCTGGGCCACGGCCTGTCGGCCGCTACGGCCGACCACGTCTCCGACGATCAAAATCTTCATAAGGCAACCTTAGCAAGGAACGGACGCTGCGCGTCCATCAGGACGCTATTTTTATAATGTCGCCTTCGGTGACGACCCAATCAAGGCGTGCGTCGTACCCCGCGCGCGGCACGCCGTCAACTTCCTGGGCCGCGTAGCCTACGCCCACGGCCAGGGGGTTCCCGCGTTCGCGCAGCCCGGCCAGGGTCCGGTCATAGAACCCGCCGCCCCAGCCCAGGCGATACCCCGCCCGGTCGAAGGCCAGCATCGGCACCAGAAGCAGATCAGGGGTGACAGGCGCCGCCCCCGTCGCGGGGTGGCGGGTGCCGAACACCCCGTCCTCGAGCGGATCGCCCGGCGACCAGGCCCGGAATTCCAGCGGTTGGGCCTTACCGGTCACGACCGGCAGGCAACAGCGCCATCCGGCATCGATCAGCTTTTCGAACGCGGGCAGAACATCCATTTCCTCGCCGAACGCCAGATAGCCGGAAACCCAGCCGGGCGTCAGCTTCGCCGCAACCTCGGCGACATTGCGGGCCAGCATTGCCGGGGCGTCCGGGGCATTGCCATAGGCCTTGGCACGGACAGCGGCGGCGCTTTTCCGCAGAAGCTTTTTACGTTCGATGAGATCCATGGTTCGGTTGGCTCCTCTTCGCGCCGCCGGGCCCCATTGCCCGGCTGGCGGCGAAGAAAGAAGGTGGCGGTGCCACAGCAGCCGTCGGCGTTAAATATCCTCCGTGGCCTGCTCTCAGCAGGTGGGCACCGTAATACCGAGTGTCCAGGACAAACCCGTGCAGCCCGGCAGGGACAGTTCCCATAAAGGACGCATCGCCCCAGGGATATAGTGCCTAACGCGCTCCGCAGCGCTCCGCCTGAGGCAGAACCTATGCTTGTTCGAGCCCCGCGGCAATGCCTTCGATGCGTTCGGCGAATTGTTCCAGCTTGGCGCTGACTTTTTCCTCGGATTCGATGATCCGGGCGACGCCTTCGCTCTTCCGGCTGATGGTCTCCAACTCCGAATAAGCATCGGATAATTCATCGGCCAGCAGCAGGCTGACCATGACTAACAGCCGCGCGTCACCGGCCTGCCCCACGGCGGCGACAAGTTCCTGAACACGATTATCGACATACTTTCCCAGGCGCGACAGGTGGGCTTCCTGTCCGTCGTCACAGGCGACCTGATACTGCCGCCCGTTGATCGTTACCGTCACATGGGCCATGCCATGCGTCCCCTTCTTTATTGTTATCTCTTTATTCTTATTCGGGTTTTACCCGTTGTTCTGCGCGCCCAGAACCTGTTCCAAACGCTCGATAGCACCGTCCAGCCGACCTTTGACCTCGTCATTGACGGCCTGAAGGCGCTGGTTTTCGACCCGCAGGGCCTCGGCATCGGCGTTATCGCCGCCGCCCGTGGCCGCCGGGCGGGCTTTTGCCGCCTGTTCCAGCCGCGTCAACGCGGCTTCGACCCTCTCGAAGGCTCGGTCGACCCTCGACGGTTTACTGATGATTGCCACGCGTATCCCCACCCCTTGCAAATACTGCGTTTCGCCCAATGGCAAAAACAGGATGCAGAATAGGAGTCTAACAATCGAAGTTCAACCACTACATGAATTGAGCGCCAATCCCGCCCGGACAACCGGGCGTTCGCGGGTTTACAGAAACCGCCCGGTAGCCTATATGCACGCCGAACCGAGGCTTCCTTCGCAGGGGCCTCGACGCACAAAATTTCATCGAGAATTCACGGAGGCATTCATGGCGGTTCGGGTTGCGATCAACGGTTTCGGACGTATTGGGCGTTTGGTACTTCGGGGTATTTTGGAATCTCGGCGTAACGACGTCGAAGTGGTCGCGATCAACGACCTGGGCTCGCCGGAAATGAACGCCCATCTGCTGCAGTACGATTCCACCCACGGCGTGCTGGACATGGACGTGGCCGTCAACGGCGACGTGATGAACGTCGGCGCCTCCCCGATCAAGGTGACCGCCGAACGCAATCCCGCCGACCTTCCCTGGAAGGAACTGGGTGTCGACATCGCCCTGGAATGCACGGGCTTGTTCACCGACCGCGAAAGCGCCGGCAAGCACCTGGACGCCGGGGCCTCCAAGGTTCTGGTTTCTGCCCCGGCTTCGGGCGTTGACCTGACGGTCGTCTACGGCGTCAACCACGACAAGCTGGAAGCCGGCCACACCGTCGTCTCCAACGCGTCCTGCACGACCAACTGCCTGGCCCCGGTGGCCGACGTCCTGCACAAGCTGGTCGGCATCGAAAAAGGCTACATGACGACGATCCACGCCTACACCGGCGACCAGCGTCCGCTCGACACCCTGCACTCCGACCCGCGCCGGGCGCGCGCCTGCGGCGTGTCGATGATCCCGACCTCGACCGGTGCGGCCAAGGCCGTCGGCCTGGTCCTGCCGGAACTGCAGGGCAAGCTGGACGGCACCGCGATCCGCGTGCCGACCCCGAACGTGTCGCTGATCGACCTGACCTTCACGGCGTCGAAGTCGACCACGGCCGAAGAAATCAACGCCGCCATGGAAGAAGCCGCCAACGGCCGCCTCAAGGGCGTGCTCGGCTACAACACGAAGCCGCTGGTCTCGATCGACTTCAACCACAACCCGGCGAGCTCGACCTTCGACGCCTCCCAGACCCAGGTGATCGACGGCAACTTCGTTCGCGTGCTGTCCTGGTACGACAACGAATGGGGCTTCTCCAACCGCATGCCGGACACCGCTCTGGCCATGTTCAACGCGAAGTAAGACCCGGAATGACAGCGACGGCGGCCGCGACCACGGAACCGGCCGCCGTCGTCATTCACGATCTGGCGCAGGCCCGCCGCGTGTTGGCCGCCGCCGAACGAACGCGCCGCCCGGTTCTGCTGGTCAGCCCGCCCGACGCCGGTCCCTACCTGGGCCCGGCGTTTTTCAATTCCATGATCGAACAAGCCCGCATCGACCACCCGTCGGCGCAGGCTACGGCTTGCCTGGATTGCGGGGACGAGCCGGGCACGGCCCTGGCCGCCCTGCGCCACGGCATCGACGCCATTTCATTGACAGCCCCCCCGGCCGTGCAGGACAAGATCGCCGATGTCGCCCGACAATGCGGGGCCAGGCTAGTGCCGCGCCCTGACAAGGCGCTGGACATGGCCCAACCGGCGAGTGACCGACAACTGGCCGATTGGCTGATGGGAGAAACGCAAGATGGCTGACGACGCCGAAAACGACCGTTGCCTGCTGTATCTGGTGACGCCCCCGGCGTTCGAGCCGACGGCCTTCGCCGAAGACCTGAAGGCGGCGCTGGACGCCGGTCCGGTCGGGGCGGTTCAACTGCGCCTCAAGGACGTGGACGACGACGTCATCCGCCGGGCCGCCGAAATCCTGCTGCCGATCTGCCATGACCGCGACGTGCCGTTGATCATGAACGACCGCCCCGATCTGGCGGTCGAGACCGATTGCGACGGCGTCCATGTCGGGCAGAGCGATGCCTCTTACAAACAGGCCCGCAAGGCCCTGGGGCCCGACGGCATCGTCGGCGTGACCTGCCATGATTCGCGCCACTTGGCCATGGAAGCTGGAGAAGCCGGGGCCGACTATGTCGCCTTCGGCGCGTTCTTCCCGACCGGAACCAAGGACGTCGCCCATCATGCCGAGGTCGAGGTATTGGAATGGTGGAGCCAGCTGTTCGTGGTGCCCTGCGTCGCGATCGGCGGGATCACCGTCGCCAATTGTGCGCCACTGGTCACCGCCGGGGCGGATTTCCTGGCCGTGGTTTCCGGCGTTTGGCAATATTCGGACGGCCCGGCGGCGGCGGTTGCGGCCTTCAACAAGATTATCGCCGAGGCGACGCCCGACTGACCGCCCACTCTGACGCCCCACTAGGTCTTTCGTCGGCGTTGCCACACCGCGGACAACCTGCTAGAACCGCGCCGCTTTCAGCCCCCAACCATTTTCAGACAGGCGAACGGATATGAAAATCGACGGCAACGCCATTCGACCCGGTATGGTCATCGAACATCAAGGACGCCTGTGGCGCGCGGTCAAGATCGCCCACACCCAGCCTGGCAAGGGCGGCGCCTATCTTCAGGTGGAACTGCGCGACCTGCGCGACGGCACGAAGCTGAACGAACGCTTCCGCTCGTCGGAAAAGGTTGAACGCGCGACCCTGGAGCAGAAAGACTATCAGTTCCTGTTCGCCGACGGCGACATGTACACTTTCATGGACAATGAAAGTTACGAACAGGTCATGCTCAACGGCGACCAGATCGGCGAAGATCAAACGCCCTATCTGCAGGACGGCATGAGCGTGACCATCGAAAGCCACGACGGCGACCCGATCGGCGTTCAGCTTCCGGACCGCGTGACCCTGACCGTGGTCGAAACCGAAGCCGTGGTGAAAGGCCAGACCGCGGCCTCCAGCTACAAGCCGGCGCTGCTCGACAACGGCGTGAAGACATCGGTCCCGCCGCATATCGAAACCGGGACGCGGATCGTCGTGAACCCGGCCGAAGGCACCTATGTGGAGCGGGCCAAGGACTGATCCTTAAAGCCCCTTCCCGCCGACGCCCATCCGCCGACCCGATACACTGAAGAACAAGGCCCGCTATGCTGCGCACGCCCCTCGTAAACGTCATGACCTCCGCCGCCCAGAAAGCGGCCCGGGGCCTGGTCCGTGATTTCGGCGAGGTCGAACATCTTCAGGTCTCCAAGAAAGGCCCGTCGGACTTCGTCTCGACCGCCGATAAAAAGGCCGAATCCGTTCTGTTCGAAGAACTGCAGAAAGCCCGCCCCAAATACGGCTTCGTGATGGAAGAACGGGGTGAGGTCGAAGGCTCCGACACCTCGAACCGCTGGATCGTCGATCCGCTGGACGGCACCACCAATTTCCTGCACGGCATCCCCCAGTTCGCGATCTCCATTGCCCTGGAGCGTGACGGCCAAATCTTCGCAGGGGTCGTCTACAACCCGGTGACCGACGAAATGTTCGCCGCGGAGAAAGGCCAGGGGGCGTTCCTGAACGGTCGTCGCCTGCGCGTCTCGGCGCGCCGCGATGCGTCGCAGTCGCTGTTTTCCACGGGTATTCCCTTCCTTGGCCGCGGCAATCACGCCGAATTCCTGAAGCAGTTGCAGTCGGTGATGGCGGTTTCCGCCGGAGTGCGCCGGTTCGGCGCGGCCTCGCTCGACCTGGCCTGGGTCGCCGCCGGACGCTACGAAGGGTTCTGGGAACAGAATCTGCAGTCCTGGGACATGGCCGCCGGGATGCTTCTGGTGACCGAAGCCGGCGGTTTCGTCAGCGATCTGGCCGGTGGGCGCGACATCATGGAACGCGGCGACATCGTCGCCGGTAACGACGCCATGCATGCGATGTTGCTCAAGACCTTGTCCGGCAGCGGCCCGACCACGCGCTGAGCCTTCGCGCCGCGCCCCAATCGATCTTGTTCCCGCCCATAAAGCGTCACAATTCCCTGTTTCCCTACAAGGGCTTTACGGTTGTCCAGCGCACCGCCGTTGGTTAAGGTGAGCGCCGTGGTTGACGCCGTAGAGGGGCGCCTGACCGGGCGACCGGACAGGCAATCGACGCAACCGGAACAGAACCATTAGGGAAGATTGGGGAGACGCCGTTCAATGACATCCTCGCGTTTTGTGACCGGATTCCTGGTCTGCGCCTTGGCGCCGATGATGCTGGCTTCGTTTCCCGCCGATGCCCAAGTGAACGATTACGCCGACGGCGCCGTGACCATCGACATGGGCGCGCTGGCCGGCGGCGGATACGGATATACCGAAACCATTTCGCCCGAGCCGTCAGCCGCCCCGTCCTATAGCGGCGCGCTGCGCCTGCCCGGGCCGAATCGCCCCCGCTCCGAATTATATGTCACGCCGCAGAAATCGGGGGCCGCGCCGAAGCTGAAGGTGACCCGCAATACGTCGACCCCGATACCGACGTCGCGCGTCAGCCGCCTGGAGGTCACCCCCCGCCCGGCCGTGACCAAGGAGGCGGTCTCGGCCCCGCCGAAGCCCGTCGCCGTGCCGAAACCGGCCGCCGCCGCCCCCGCGCAGTTGACCGCGGCCCCGCCGCCGCCTGCCGCGCCGGAAGACAAACCGTTGGACATGCAGACTGCCGAAGTGGCGCCGCCCGCGCCGCCGGCCCCTGCCCCCAAATCCAATGCGGCCCCGCCGCCCCCGCCGCCGCCTGCCTCGGCGGCTGGAGTTGCACCGCCGCCGCCCCCGCCGCCGCCCGCCACGGCGACGCCCGTCCCCACGCCCCCCGCACCGAAAGCGGAAAGCGTCGCATCGTTGACGCCGGGTGAAGACGGTCGCCTGATTCGCGTGGTGTTCGACGAAAGCGAATCCAAATTGCCCGACGCCGCCAAAGCCAACCTGCTGAAGCTGGCCGATCAGGTGAAGGACCAGAATGACGTTCGCCTGCAGCTGCTGGCCTATGCCGGTGGCGGCGATCTGAAATCGAACCGCGCCCGTCGGCTGTCGCTGTCGCGCGCCCTGTCGGTTCGCTCGTTCCTGATCGAAAGCGGCATCCGGTCGACACGGATCGATGTCCGCGCCCTGGGCGACAAGACTTCCGACGAACCCAAGAACCGGGTCGATATTACGCTGGGCACACGATAATCGCCCGCTGAGTGCCCGCGGCTTCGGGCCTTGCCCGGGGCTGCTCCCCGAAAGGACGAAGCAACGGCCTAAGTCATGACGCGCCCCAACCGCTACCTCATCCGGATGGTCATCTTCCTCGGCGCCGTGATTGCCGTCTGCGCCCCTTTGTTTTCGCCGCTGCGCGACGCCTTCATGGCCAACGCACCGTTGAACGGCGGCATCCTGGCCGTCTTGGCCCTGGGCATCGCCTACAACTTCCTGCAAGTCGTCCGCCTCAAGCCCGAGGTCGAATGGGTCGATAGCTACCGCCGCGACGGGGCGCAGTTGTCGCAGGCCCAGCCGCCGCGCCTGTTGGGGCCGATGGCGACCATGCTGGGACAGCGCTCGGGCCGCCTGACCCTATCGACCACCTCCATGCGCACCTTGCTGGACGGTTTGTTTTCGCGCCTGGACGAATCCCGCGACATCTCGCGCTATATCATCGGGCTGCTAATCTTCCTCGGTCTGCTCGGCACCTTCTGGGGCCTGTTGGAGACCGTGGGCTCGGTCAAGGACGTGATCGTCGGGTTGACCGTCGATGGCGGTGACATCAACGCCGTGTTCGAAAAGCTCAAGAAGGGCCTGGAAACGCCGCTTTCCGGCATGGGTACGGCGTTTTCGTCCTCCCTGTTCGGTCTGGCCGGATCATTGATCCTGGGCTTTCTCGACCTGCAGGCCGGTCAGGCCCAGAACCGGTTCTACAACGACCTAGAAGAATGGCTGTCCAGCCTGACCCGCCTGTCCTCGGGCGCGCTGTCGGGCGATGGCGATCAATCCATGCCCGCCTATGTTCAGGCGCTGCTGGAACAATCGGCGGAGAACCTCGAAAACCTGCAACGCATCCTGTCGCGTGGTGAGGAGAGCCGGATCGAAGCCAACCAGAGCATCCTGGCCCTGACCGACAAGCTCGACACCCTGACCGAGCACATGCGCACGCAGCAGCTTTTGATGAAGGAAATGGCCCAAGGGTTGAGCGGAGCCGACGGCGGCGGTATCGATGCCGACACCAAGGCCAGCATCCGCAATCTGGACCGGTCCCTCGCCCGCATGGTCGACGACGTCAGTCATGGCCGTGGGGAGATCATCAAAGAGGTCCGCTCCGAGATCAAATTGCTGGCCCGGACCATCGCCAATATCGCCGAAGGCGACTATGAGCGGTGAGCGGGCCCCCGGAGGCCTTTCGCGCGGAGTGATCCGCCATGGCTAGCCTTGCCCGACGCCACGAACGATCGACCAACATCTGGCCCGGCTTCGTCGATGCCCTGGCCACCTTGTTGATGGTCATCATCTTCCTGTTGCTGATCTTCATCATGGCCCAGGTCTTTCTGGGACAGGCCCTGACCGGGCGGGACCAGGCCCTACGCAAGCTCGAGGGCGAGATCAGCGAACTGGCCAACCTGCTGGCGCTGGAGCGCAAGACCACCGATAACCTGCGTGCCGACGTGTCGCGCCTGAATACCGAATTGCAGGCCTCCGTCGCCGAGCGTGACCGCCTGAACGCCAACCTGGCGGAACTGCGCATGCGCGCCGAGTCGGCCGAGCAGCAATTGGTCGATGCCATGGTCACGATGGAGGCCAACCGCCAGACCATCGGCGGCTTGGAAACCTCATTGGCCAACGCCAACAAGGCCGTCGAGGTCAAGGAACAGGAACTGATCGACCGGGCCCAGAAGCTCGCCGCCCTGGCCCGCGAGGTCGAGGCTCTATCCGCGCTGCGCGATGAGTTGACGGCCAAGGTCATGGAACTGGGCGCCCAGGCCAACGAAAAGGGCAAGGCCCTGATCGCCGAGAAGGAAATCTCGGAAAGTGCGCGCGCCCAGGTCGCCCTGATGAACCGGCAATTGGCGGCCTTACGCGAACAACTGGCTACCCTGGAAGCAACCCTTCGCGCCGCCGAGGAAAAGGCCCAAGCCCAGGGCGTTCAGATCGAAAGCCTGGGCAAGCGGCTGAATGCCGCCCTGGCGTCCAAGGTTCAGGAATTGTCGCGCTACCGGTCCGAGTTCTTCGGTCGCCTGCGCGAGGTCTTGGGCAACCGGCCGGGGATTCGCATTGTCGGCGACCGCTTCGTATTTCAGTCCGAGGTTCTGTTCGATGTCGGCTCCGCCGACCTGGGCCCCGCCGGTAAGGAACAGATGCAGGCCCTGGCCCAAACGCTGAACGAACTGATGGCGCGCATTCCCCAGGATATCGACTGGGTCTTGCGGGTCGACGGCCATACGGATAAGACACCCATCTCCAACGCCCGGTTCCCCTCCAATTGGGAATTGTCGGCGGCGCGCGCGATTTCCGTGGTCAAATACCTGATCGACCTGGGGTTGCCGCCGGTGCGCCTGGTCGCCGCCGGGTTCGCCGCGAACCGCCCGATCGACCCCGGACAGGACGAGATCGCCCTGCGGCGTAACCGCCGTATCGAACTGAAACTGACTCAGCGCTGATTGCCGCCTTCCATGAAGCTTTCCCTGTTTCTTATCGTCGTCGTCGACTTGGTCGGTTTCGGGATCATCATTCCGCTGCTGCCGTTCTACGGTGAACATTTCCAGGCCGACCCGCAGACGGTTGGTCTGCTGATGGCGACCTATTCCTTGGCGCAGTTCGTCGCCGCCCCGTTCTGGGGCCGCTTGAGCGACCGCGTGGGCCGTCGCCCGGTGTTGCTGTTGAGTCTTGCCGGGGCGGCAGCGGCCTATATCTGGCTGGCCTTCGCCGACGCGCTGTGGATGCTGTTCGCGGCCCGCGCCCTAGGTGGTCTGATGGCCGGCAACATCGCCGCCGCCTTTGCCTATATGGCCGACATCACGACCAAGGAGAACCGCGCCAAGGGCATGGGCCTGATCGGGGCCGCCTTCGGCATCGGCTTTATCCTGGGCCCGGCGATCGGCGGCATTCTGGCCGGGTCGGACCCGACTACCGCCGATTTCCGCAACCCCGCCCTGGCCGCGGCGGGATTGTCCTTGCTGGCGTTGGTGCTGGGTATCTTCCGGTTGCCGGAATCCCTTTCGGCCGATGTTCGCGCCCGCGCCGCGGCCCTGCCCCGGCAACGGCGGATCGGACAATTCCTGGCCGCATTGCAGCTTCCCGGCGTTGGACGTTTGATGCTGTTGGGTTTCCTCGCGACCTTCGTATTCGCCGGGCTGGAGACGACCTTCGCGATGTGGTCGCGTCGCACTTTCGGCTGGGGCCCGGAACAGAACGGATGGCTGTTTGCCTATGTGGGGCTATTGTCCGCCGCCGTTCAGGGCGGATTGATGGGCCGATTGGCCAAGCGCTTCGGCGAACGCAATCTGCTGATCCAGGGCGCCTTCGCGCTGGCCATTGGGATTGGCGGCCTTCCGTTCTGTACCCAGATTTGGCAGTTGGGCCTGGCCATGGCCGTTGCCGCCTATGGCTTCAGCATCATCAACCCGGCCTACAACAGCCTGATTTCCCAACAGGTCGCCGATACGGATCAAGGTGGCGTGATGGGCGTGACACGCTCGGTCACCACGGCGGCGCGCGTCCTGGGCCCTGCCTGGGGCGGAATGTTGTTCGCGCAGTTCGGCCGCGACTGGCCTTACTTTTCGGGGGCCCTGATCATGGCCGCCGTCATGCTGCTGGCCCTGGCCATTCCCCCGTCACGCCCGGCCGAGCAGGCCTCACAGGCTGACGGTAACGCCGGTTAAGGCCGCCAGCTCCGCAGCCAGGGTTTCGTCCAGACGAACGCCGGACCGGGTGCAGCACCAGGTTTCATCGTCGCCGTTGTAATCGAAATGCGTGGCCCCGCTTTTCGGCGACGACATCCAAATCTGCTTGTTCGGCGCGTGCTTGTTGATGACGTATTGACCGCCGTCATCCAACTCGATCGTCAGAATGCCGCCTTCCAGATCGATGTCCGCCTGATCGCCCAAAGCCTCGTCGATGACGTCCATATAGGATTCCAGGGTTTCATCGGCGATACGGGCGAACGTGCTCTCGTCCAGGGACATTCGAAAACTCCTCGTAAATTCTAGGAAAAATCGGCTGCACGACGAAATACCCATGAAGCCTTGCGCCCGCAGGGGCATGTCTGTATATAGGGCGCCTTGTTTGCCGGAGCCAAGCCCTATGAAAAAAGATATCCACCCGGAATACCACGAAATTACCGTCCAGATGACCGACGGTAGCTCGTTCACCACGCGCAGCACCTGGGGTCAGCCCGGTGACGTGCTGAAGCTGGAAGTCGATCCGAAGAGCCACCCGGCCTGGACCGGTGGCGGCCATCGTCTGCTCGACACCGGCGGCCGTCTGGCGCGCTTCAACAAGCGGTTCGAAAACACCGGCCTCAAGATGTAATTCGCCGCCCGTTTCGGGCGAAGCCGAAGCGGTCACCGCATCGGCGCGCGATCATCGCGATCAAGGGCGCACCCCACACGGGCGCGCCCTTTTCCGTGCCTGCGAGTCAGGCCAGCCCGCAACCGGAAATCTCGCAGAAAAAAGGTTAAATTCACCCTCTCCCGCGAAATTTCCGGCTGTGGTAACTTTTATGACAATGAGTAGGAAAATATTTACTCCTACCGATAATGATAGCTCTTAAGGGAAAGTAGCGTTCCGCCGAACGGGGTACCTGTTCGGGAGGGGCGATGTTTGGGTTGGACCTGAAAACGGTCCAGTTTTCGGGGAGCGGATGAGGGATCGCCCATGGCGAGACATATCCATTTCGAGGTTCACGTGCAGCAGGCAGGGCGTTGGTCGATCCACGCCCAGTTCGGCGCTGCGCAGCGTGAGAAAGCCATCGAAGAAGCCAAAAAGATCGAAAAGACCCCGGGGTTCGATGCGGTCAAGGTCGTCAAAGAGACCTATGACAGCGATGCCGGCAATCACCAGGACACGACCATCTATCGCGGTCCCCGCGACGACAAGGCGGAACATCGCGGCTATCGGGATATTGGCGCGGGGCGTAGCAATCGCGACGACGACGGCGGCGATGACGGCGGCGATTGGGCCTCGGCACGCAGCAGTTTCGACGACGACGATGATTACGACGACGATGACGATTACGACGATGCGCCCAAGAAACGTCGTACCAGCAGCGCCAACAGCATCACCGCTACGGCGACGACCGTCGTTATCCGCATGCTCATGCTGGCCCTGGTCAGCCTGTTGGTTTCAGGCGGGTTCGCGGTCGCCTTCTCCTGGTACTTCAGCGGCAAGATGCTGTTCGGCTATAAAATTTCCGGCGCGATCGAAGCCAATGCCATCTTCCTTGTCTTCGTCGTCAGTTTCCTGCTGACGGCATCGACCCTGGCCATCACCTACCTGAGAAACGTCAAACTGCGCGCCCGACAGGGCCGAGCCGGCGGCATGACCGGACGACCTGTTGCCGGTGGCGGCGCCGTGAACTCTCTGTTGGATAGGGCTGCATCGGCCCTTGGCCAGCCGCCCGCCAACAATATCGACGTCGACGTGACTGCAGAGAAGACGGAAGGCTCCGTCGGAGACTGGCGTGAACAGGCCAAGGCCGAAGACGCGGCCAATGCGCAAAGCGACGATGCGACCAACGACCGCCTGCGTGACGAGTTGGGGAGCTCCAGCGAAGAGAACAAACGCGGCGTGACCCTGGAAGCCGATAAGTACGGCGCCGCCGAACAGCAACCGATGCTGGACGCCGCCGGGGAAAAGCAAAAAGCCTATATGATGCGGTTCCTGGGCCAATTGCTCGAAGTCACCGGCCAGGACAAGAAGAAGCTCGATAACTTCACCAAGTTCGGGATCAACCTGTTCCTGGCGGGGGCCTGCGAATCCCTGTCCTCGAAACGGGATTTGGATGGCTCGACGCGGGCGCGCATCCTGGCTGACAGTGTCCAGGTCATGGGCTTCAAGAAGTCCCATGCCTCGTCCTTCGCCGACCGCTACGAGGAATACCTGCTGCAGGATTCCCGCTACATGAGCATGTTCCAGGCAGGCCGTAACGCGATGGCGACACACCTGAGCGACGGCACCTCCGGCCCCTCGCACCTGAAGACGGCGCTCGAGGATTGGAACAAGCCCAAGCCGAAGGAAGCACAAGCCCGCGTGGTCGCCGTGCTGTTCACCGATATCGCCGGATCGACCGCGCTGACGCAGCAGTTGGGCGACGCCGGGGCCCAGGAAGTCGTCCGCGCGCACAACAAGATCGTCCGCGAAAACCTGACCCGCTTCAAAGGTCGCGAGGTCAAACACACCGGCGACGGCATGATGTGTTCGTTCGACCAGCCGACCAACGCGGTCGAGGCCTCGATCGAAATTCAGAAAGAGACGATCCAGCTTCGGTCCTCGAACCCGAACCTGCCCCTGAAATTGAAGATCGGCATCAACGCGGGCGAGCCCATCGCCGAGGACAACGATCTGTTCGGCACCACGGTCCAGTTGGCAGCCCGTATCGTCGACAAGGCCCAGGCAGACCAGATCTTCGTCTCGGAAACAGTGCGCGGAATTTGCACCGGCAAGGGCATCAGCTTCAAATCCGCCGGCGGTTACGCCATGAAGGGTTTCGACGGCGATGTGCAGCTTTACGAAGTCATGTGGCAATCGGGCGCCGCGGCCAAAGCCTCTTAATTCCCTGAAAAATAACGATATTACCTGGTGATTTTTTTCGCCGGGCAAGACTTGCGCACATTCGGGCGCAGGCCTATCTGTGCTTTGACGGGACGCCCAGATGGGGTCCGCGTCTGTTGAACCGCCCGACCGGCGCGGTTCGTTCGGTCGGCCCTTATGGCGACCGGGAAACGAATACGCACCGCCGGGCACCATATCGCTTCGTCTAGGAGGACTTGGTTATGCGTACCATCGATTTCACCCCCCTTTTCCGTCATTCCGTCGGCTTCGACCGTCTTGAGCGTATGCTCGACAGCGCGATGCGCCACGACGACGGCAATTCCTATCCGCCCTACAACATCGAACAGCTTGGCGACGACAAGTACCGGATTACCATGGCCGTCGCCGGGTTCGGCGAAGACGACCTGGACGTCACCGTCAACGAAGGCACCCTGATCGTCACCGGCAAGCGCGAGGACAAACAGGACGAGAACGTCGTCTTCGTCCACCGCGGCATCGCCGGGCGCGCGTTCGAGCGCCGCTTCCAGCTTGCCGACCATATCGAGGTCAAGGACGGCGCGCTTGAAAACGGCCTTCTGCATATCGAACTGGAACGGGTCGTCCCGGAAGAGAAGAAACCCCGCAAGATCGCGATCGCGGGGAACCAGAAACTCGTCGAAAACAAGGCCGCCTAACCAGGTAATCCACTCTAGGTTAGAACGTCAGACGGAAGGCGCGCCTGGGAGACCGGGCGCGTTTTCTTTTGGGGGACTTCCCCGCCACTCAAGCGACGAGGAGTTTCTCCAACGCGGCACGGATTTGGGCCGGAATAGGCGTCGGGCGGTCTGTCGTACGGTCGACGAAGACATGGACGAAATGCCCGGCGGCAGCCGCCGTATCTTCCCCGTCCTTGAAGATCGCGATCTCGTAACGGACGCTGGAATTCCCCAGCTTCGAAACCCGCAGGCCCGCCGACAACTTCTCCGGATAGGCGACCGGCTTGAAGAACCGGCAAGTCGTCTCGACCGCGAAGCCCACGACCGTTCCGTCCTGAATATCCAGCCCGCCGTTGTCGATCAGGTAGCAATTCACCACCGTGTCGAAATAGGCGTAGTAGGTCACGTTATTGACGTGGCCGTAGATGTCGTTGTCGGCCCAGCGCGTCTGGATCGGCAGGATATGCGGATAGGAATCTCGGGTTTGCGGGGACGTGTCGTCGGCCATGGCGAAGGCTCCTGGGCATCGTGGGTTGGCGGAAATTATGGCCGAAATTAATAAGGCCGCCGGGTTGTTCCCGACGGCCCTTTAATTATTTAAATGCCTCAAACCTGTCAAACTCGCCTGAATGACACGTGAAGCGTATCCAGCCGTAACATAACGGTCAACTACAAAGGTTGGTTGACAAGGGTCTGATTTTTGCCCCGAAAAGATTCCCCCTGCCCTGGCCACGACAAGGCGACCGCCCTCGGGTCGGGAGGGCGATCGCCGTGTGTTTTCATAGGCAATGAAATGAGGACACGTTCGCCGCGTGTCCTGTTTGCAGGCTAGCCCCGGGGTGTTAACGTTCCCCTAAATCAGCACCTAAATCGGGCCAATTTACGGAAAAAAGGCATCCCCAATGTCGCCAGCCGCCGCCTGGGCCGTGATCGTGATCGGCTTCGCCCTGCCGCTCCTTCATGTCGCCCTGTCGAAAGACATCACATCGGCGCCCGTCCCGCATGACGGCGGCACCTGTCCGTTCAGCCCGCGCATCGGCTGGCTGGTGATCGTGCTGTTCCTGGGGCCCATCGGCTGGCTGATGTTCATGGCGTCCCGGCGCAAGAAACGGGCGATCCACGCCGCCCGGGAAAAAGCACAGGCAGCCCAGGAAACCAGGCCGAACGACGCCTCTTAAGTTTTGAAAATGCTGTCGGCGTGGGACCGCGCCGTCTGTTTGCCGTCGATGGCCGCGCGCACGCGGGTGATCTCGGCCTCCAGCTCTTCGATATACTCGTGCAGGGCCTCGATCGACAGGATCTCCAGGTTTTTCAATTCCGGCTTTTTCTTGCGCGGTTCCAGATCGTCCGTGTCCATGATCCCGTTCCTTCCCGAATGCCTTTGGCCCTATTCCTTCGGCAATATCCTTGCCAAGGCGGGATGTAATCTACTAGGTGAAGGGGCATTTGCAAATTCCCACAACGACCCGAAGAGGCCGCCATGTCGATCCCTGAAACCATGACCTGCGTCGAAATCGCCGAACCCGGCGGCCCGGAACAGCTGCGCACCACCACCCGCCCCGTTCCCAGCCCGGAAAAGGGCGAGGTTCTGATCCAGGTCGCGGCTGCAGGCATCAACCGCCCCGACGTGGTCCAACGCCAGGGCCATTACGCCCCGCCGCCGGGTACGACCGACATTCCGGGCCTGGAAGTTTCCGGCACCGTGGTCGCCTTGGGCGACGGCGTGAGCGAATGGTCCGTCGGCGACAAGCTTTGCGCCCTGGTCGCGGGCGGCGGCTACGGCGAATACGTCACCGCGCCGGTCGAACAATGCCTGCCGGTGCCGAAAGGCCTGTCGATGCTGGAAGCGGCGGCCCTGCCGGAAACCTTTTTCACGGTCTGGGGCAACGTGTTCGACCGCGGCAACCTGCAGCCGGGTGAAACCTTCATGGTCCATGGCGGCACGTCCGGCATCGGCACCACCGCCATTCAGTTGGCCCATCAATTGGGCGCCAAGGTCATCGCCACAGCCGGCTCCGAGGAAAAATGCCAGGCTTGCCGCGATCTGGGCGCGGATTTGGCGATCAACTACCGCGAACAGGACTTCGTCGAAGCGGCCAAGGAATTCACCGGCGGCAAGGGCGCCGACGTGATCCTGGACATGGTCGGGGGCGACTACCTTCCCCGCAACCTCAAGGCGCTGAACCGCGACGGCCGTCTGGTCAACATCGCGTTCATGAAGGGGGCCAAGATTGAGGTCAATTTCATGCCCCTGATGCTGAAGCGCCAGACCATCACCGGCTCGACCCTGCGCGCCCAATCCGTCGCCGCGAAAGCCAAGATCGGTAAAGCGGTGAAGGAAACAGCCTGGCCGCTGATCGAAGCCGGCAAGGTCAAGCCCGTGATCTATAAGACCTTTTCCCTGGATCAGGCGAAAGAAGCCCACGAGCTGATGGAATCCAACCAGCACATCGGCAAGATCGTGTTCCAGGTCGCGGAATAAGCCCCCGGAAAACAAAGTGATTCTTTGACCCGGGCGGTCATAGTCATTATATAACATCGCAGTTCCGGTGCGTCCCCCGTACGCGCGGGGGCGTGCTGGTCGACAGAGCAATCCCGAAATCCGACACCAATGGGAAGGTAACCATGGCGCGTCCTTTGATG
>DJHY01000308.1 GCA_002433335.1 Rhodospirillaceae bacterium UBA6608
GCCGATACCGGCATCGGCATGGACGAAGAAGAATTGGAGATCGCCATGTCCCGGTTCGGACAGGTCGCCCACCATATGACCCGCGATCATCAGGGTACGGGTTTGGGCCTCCCGCTGGTCATCGAATTGGCGAAAATCCACGACGCGACGATTGAGGTCAGCAGCGCCCGGGGCAAAGGCACGCGGGTGACCATCGATTTCCCGCCATCCCGTGTGATTGACGCGGCATCCGCACGCGTCCCCCAAGAGAAACCCCGGCTGACCGTCGTCTGATAGAAAACGGGGCAGCTTGCTGGGCGCGCCCCGGGTCCACTATCATACCCTCGGCAAACACCGATCTTCTTCTGTTCGGACAAAATCAAACGACAAAACGCATTCCGGCTATCCGCCGCGGGCCCCGCCATGGTCACGACGGCAGAAGGACAGCCGCGGGAGGATATATTATGAATTTGGGATACATCGGACTTGGCATGATGGGCGGCGCGTTGGCGCGGCGGCTGATGCGGGAACATCGCCTGCGGGTGTTCGACCTGAACCCAGCCGCCACGGCAACCTTCGCCGGTGAAGGCGCGCAGCCCGTGCAGGACCCGGCGTCATTGGCGCGGGAATGCGACATCATCCTGACCTGCCTGCCGACCTCAACCGAAGTCCGGCAGGCGATTTTCGGCCCCGGCGGGCTGGCCGAAGGGTTGGAGCCCGGCAAGCTGATCGTCGACCAAACGACGGGCGATCCCAACGAAACCCGCGCCATGGCGGCGGAGCTGGCGGAAAAGGGTATCGGCCTGATCGATGCGCCCGTATCGGGCGGACCGCACGGCGCGGAAGCCGGAACCATCGCCATCATGGCGGGCGGGTCCAAGGAACAGTTCGATAAGGTTCTCCCCTATCTGGAAACCATCAGCCCCAACATCTTTCACTGCGGCGATGTCGGCGCGGGCCATACCATGAAGCTGGTCAACAACGTGACCAGTGCGTCGATCCGCGTTGCGACCTTCGAGGCCGTGACCATGGGCATCAAGAACGGCCTGACCCTGGACACCATGATCGAGGTTCTGAGCAAGGGATCTGGGCAGAGCAACGCGTCGAAGATTTCCCTGCCGCGCATCCGCGACCGCGCGCCGGGCACCTTCACCATGGAGTTGATGCACAAGGACGTGCGCCTTGCCTGCCAGTTGGGCAACGATTCAGGTGTGCCGATGATGGCCTCGGCGCTGACCCGGGAATTTTTCCAAACCGCGATGCAGATGCTGGGCCCCAAAGCCAGTTGCGACGACGTCATCAAAGTGATGGAACGCAACGCCGGGCTGACGTTCATCGACGACTGAAAATTCGGAGACCGGGATTAAGCCGGAGGATCGGCGCGAGAAGAAGGCGGGATCAGTTGTCGCGACGTTGGCGGCGACCCGGAAGACGGATGAAGTCGATGCCTTCGTCTTCCAATTCCGCCGCTTCGTCGTCACTGGCTTCGCCAAAAATGCCGCGTTCCTCGGCATCGCCATAGTGAATGGCGCGGGCTTCGTCGGCAAATTGGTCGCCGACGTATTCGCATTCCTGCTCGACCGTGTCCTGCAGCTTGCCGACGGCGGCCAGGATGCGGCGGGCCACTTCCTGCGCCTTGGCTTCGGCGAATTTATCCGTCCCGGCGGACGAAACGATCCCCGGCGCCATGATCGCCTTGGTCACATCGACGTCGCCACAATGGGGACAGGTCACCTGTTGCCGCTTGACCTGCCGGTCATAGCTGGCACCGTCCCGAAACCAGGCGTCGAACTCGTGGTCCTGGCTGCAAATCAGACGATAACGGATCATCGCGCAGACTCTAATTTTCCGTAGCAAAACCGCCCGCCGGAAAAGCTGACCGCCACCTAAGGCCATGAGTCAGAAGGCTTTCCGGAGCCGCGAACGCCTGTTATAGGCGCTTTAACGCCTGAAACATAGTATGAAACGCTTAATAAAACCCGAATCAGACAACCGGATATCCAGGCCTTTTCGCCATGTCAGACGCCGCCCATCACCTGAAATTCAAAACCCCGTCGTCCTGGATCACGCGGTTCGCCCCCCTGGTGCGGATGGACGGCACCAGCGGCGGCAGGGTGCTGGACGTCGCCGCCGGGGGCGGCCGCCATGCCCGCCATTTTCTGGGGCGCGGCCATCCGATCACGGCGGTCGACCAGAATATCTCGGCCCTGACCGACCTGAGCTCCGAAGCCGCCGCAGAGGTTGTCGAAATCGACCTGGAAGACGGCAAACCCTGGCCCTTCGCGGATCGGCAGTTCGCCGCCATCGTGGTCAGCAACTATCTGTTTCGCCCGCATTTCGACGGATTGATCGGCTCGCTGGAGCCGGGCGGTGTGTTGCTTTACGAGACTTTCGCGCGCGGCAACGAAGCCTTCGGGCGGCCCCGCAATCCGGATCACCTGCTGAAATCGGGTGAGCTTCTGGAACTGGTTCAGGGCCGTTTGCAGGTCGTGGCCTTTGAATCCGGCATCACCGACGAAGCGCCCCCGGGGGTCAAGCAACGCATCTGCGCGGTCAACGACTTGGCCCACAATCTCCGCGACGACGGCGGGCCGCAGCCGCATCCCCTCGCCCCCGCATAACGACTAGGCCGCAAAGGCGGTCAGATGGGCGTCCAACAGGTCGATGAACGCGGCCTCGCGCTCGCCCAGGGGCCGCGCCGCCGGATAGATCGCCCGCAGTTCATACCGCACCGACGGCGCGAACGGGCGCAGCACCACGCCCCGCCCGGCATTGGCCCGCGCGGTCAGTGGATCGAGCACCCCGACCCCGACCCCATCGGCGATCAACGGACAAAGAGCCGCGGAAAAGGTGGATTCGAACACGGTGTTGACCGTTACCCCCGCCGCCGCCATCGCCGCCAGGAACTGCTGCTGCACCGGGCTATAATCGGACAGCACCAATAACGGCAGACCATCCAGGTCCTTTGGCACGATGACGTCCTTAGCGCTCAGGGCGTGGCCCTCGGGCAGGACGCAAAGCGCGTCGTGAACCGGCAGCGCCCGCGTTACCACGCCCGGCGCTTCGGCCGGCACCACGGCGAACCCCACGTCGCATTGCTGCATGGCGACCAGGTCCAGAACCTCGGGCGAGGTTCCCGTTTTCATCGACAGGGCGACTCCCGGCCAAGCTTCGTGAAAGGCGCGGATGACAGGCGGTAGACCGAAGAACGACGGCGCCAATGAAGCCGCGATGCGCAATTCGCCCTGCCGCCGCTGGCGCAGGTCAGCCGCCGCCCGGGCGACCCGGTCGAGGCCGTGGAAGCTGCGCTCGACCTCGCGAAACAACGCGACCGCGTCCGGCGTCGCCACCACCCGGCCGCCGACCCGTTCGAACAACGGCAGGCCGATTTCAGCCTCAAGGTCGCGGATCAGGCGGCTGACTGCCGGCTGGGTGATGCCCATCAGGCTTCCGGCGGCTGTCATGCTGCCGGTCTGGAACACGGCGCGGAAAGCTTCGACCTGTCGCAAATTCAAGCGCATACAATCTAAACCATAACATTTGGTTATTAGTAACTAATATTATGAATTCGACATTATCCAGGCACCGCTGTCAAACTTGGTTTTCAGACGCCGCGAAACAACAACAGCGGCGCACCAGGAAACGCCAATCCAAGGAGCCGCACCATGGCCATCACCGTCAAATTGATGCACCCCCTGTTCGTGGGCGAGGTGCAGGACGTCGATCTGTCGCAACCGATGAGCGACGAGACCTTCGCCGAAATCCAAAAAGCCATCGACGATAACGCCGTCCTGGTCTTTCACGGCCCGAAGCTGGACGAGGACCAACAGGCAACCTTCGCCGAGCGCTTCGGCCCGCTGTACGACGACAACCGGATCATCAAGACCGGCTCGAAACAGCGGATCGGTCCCAAGCTGGTCGATATCTCGAACATCAACGAAAACAACGAGACGATGGAGCGCGACGACCGCCGCCGCATCTTCGGCCTGGCCAATCAGCTGTGGCACACCGATGCATCGTTCAAAAAAGTGACGGCGAAATATTCCCTGCTGCATGCCCATACGGTCGTGCCCGAAGGGGGTGAGACGCAATACACCGACATGCGCGCCGCCTATGATGCCCTGCCGCAGAAAACCAAGGATCTGATCGAAGACTTGGAAGCCGAACATTGCATCGCCACTTCGCGCGAAAAGCTGGGCTTCTCCAATTTTTCGGAAGAGGAACGCAAGGCCCTGCCGCCGGTCCATCACGGGCTGGTTCGGGTCAATCCGGCGAACGGGCGCAAGGCGCTGTATCTGGCATCCCATGCATCGCACATCGTCGGCTGGCCGGTGCCCGAGGGCCGCATGCTGATCCGCGACCTGATGGAACACGCGACCCAGCCGCAGTTCGTTCACACCCATCATTGGCAGGTCGGTGACCTGGTGATCTGGGACAACCGCGCGACCATGCACCGCGCGCGGCCGTTCGACCTGGACCAATACAAGCGCGACATGCGCCGGGCCACGGTCATGGACCCCGATTACATGGAATCCGCCGCCCAGAAATCCGCTTAAAGGTCCCTACCCGACTTCCGCATTTTCAATCCGTGTCCCCCACGGTTGCGGGGCCGCCCCGAAATGGGACGGCCCCGTCTTTGTGCCCGTAAAAGAGGGGGATGCAGCCCGGTTTTCTGTTAGTTGCATGGTAACACCCTTTCAGGCATGATCGCCGGGTTAAGGGACCTGAAGAGGAAACCAGGGGTTTTGGCGACACCCGCGTTCAAACTCGGATCATGGCGCTTGTCGGCCGCGGCTGGAATGGCCGCGCTGGCGGCAATCGCCTGCACCCCCGACAAGGCCCAGGCGGCCTGCGTCGCGGCGGCCGATTTCGACGGCGTGCGTCTTCCCACTTCCTGCCTTAGCCCGACCGAAACCCGCGTCGTGCGCCTGCGCATGTTCCGGGCCGATCTGGCCGTGGCCGCGCTGAGCTGCCATCAACAGACCCAGTACAACAATCTGGTGACCCGTCATCAGGACGAATTGGTTCGTCAGGGCCAGGCCCTGCGCGCCCTGTTCCAGCGCATTCATCATGCGAATGCGGAACGGGAACTGAACCGCTTCATCACGCATCTGGCCAACCGGGCGTCGCTGAAGCGGCTGGAACAGCCCCGCTATTGCCAGGACATGAACCGCGTCTTCCAGGAAGCGCAGGCCCAGCCTCGCCAAGGGCTGATGGCCTATGTTCAGGCCCGCACCCTGCAGGGCGAACCGGTGCGTCATTTGGCCGCCATGGACACCGCCGCGGGCGACAAGCCCAGCAAGCGCCCCGTCCTCGAAGACTGATCTATTCCAACATCTGAATATCGAACGGGCTGACTCTTGGCCCCGTCGTGCCTGCCTGCGCGCGGACATGAAAAAGCCGCCGGAACGATCGCCCCGGCGGCTTTTTCGTATCTTTGATGCGTGGCGACCTTACTGGTTCAAGATGATCTCCACACGCCGGTTCTGCGGCTCGCGCACACCGTCGGGCGTCGCCACCAGGGGCTCGCGCTCGCCTTTCCAGCGAACAACGATCTCACCGGCGGGAATGCCCAGGCGGTTCAATTCGGCCTTCACCGCTTCGGCGCGGCGCTTCGACAGGCGCAGGTTATAGGCATCGGTTCCCGAACGGTCGGCGTGACCGGTGGTTTCGATCCGCGTCACCTTCATCGACGTGCTCGCCTTGGCGGCGGCATTGATGATTGCGCGGGCGTCGGCGGTCAGGTCCGCCTTGTCCCAATCGAAGAACACCAGGAAGTTCCGCGGCGCTTCCGGCGCGGGGGCCGGCTTGGCGACCGGCGCGGGGGCCGGGGCCTGCACGGGAACGGGTTTCGGTTCAACCTTGGGCGCCGGGGCCGGCGCGCCGAACGACCAACGCAAGCCGACCATGATCCGGTGTTCGCCGGAGTCGGCTTCCACGTTCACGCCGGAATCGGTCCGCAGGTCGCGGTCGCCCGTGCCGACATAGCGATATTCGGTGAACAGGCCCAAGGCGTCGTCGATCTTATAGGTCACGCCCGCGATCCCCTGATAAGCGAACACGTGGTCGCTATGGGTGATACGCGAACCGCCGACCGGCGACAGGTCGTCGAAATCGACCACCGCACCGCCGATACCGGCGCCGACATAGGGCGTCCATTTGCTGGAGTTCTTGAAGTCGTAGTAGCCGTTGAACATCAGCCCGAACATGGAGGTTTCACCCGTCCCGTTCGTGCCGGAGAACGAATCCACATCGGCGTTGCTGTACGAGAGCTCGGCCTCGCCGCGCCAATTGTTGAAGAACGTCGTGCCCAGCGCCAGCGCCCCGGCAAAGCCCGGATCCGATTCCTGGGTGGTATCGATGCCCGATCCCTTAATGTCCCAGTCGCGCGGCAGCGTCAGGCCCAGCGCGCCAGAAACGTACGGGCCCGGCGATTGGGCCTGGGCCTCGGACGACGGCGTGGTCGCGGTTACGGCAAAGGCCGCGATCGCCATCGCGCCGGCGGCCAGAATCTTGATCATTTTCTGCACGTTATCCACCAAACTTTCGGTTCTGTGGTGCTGCTTTCGCAGCGCAGTATAGCCGATCCGCTAAAGCCGCGCCGCAACTATTCGATAATTTTCCGACCGGATTTACGCCCCGGCAAAACTACCCTGCCGGAGAGTCAAACGCCCGATCATGGCGCAAGGAAGGCACTTTTCCCCGCGCTTCATCGACACGGGCCAAGTCGATTTCGGCCAGGACGATGCCCGGCTCTTCGCCGCCGTCGGCGATGACCTCGCCCCAGGGATCGACGACCAGGGAATGGCCATAGGTCTTGCGCCCGTCCATGTGCACGCCGGTCTGCGCCGGGGCGAACACGAAGCAACCATTTTCGATCGCCCGCGCGCGCAGCAGCACATGCCAATGGGCGCGCCCCGTCGGTCGGGTGAACGACGCGGGCGCGGCCAGCATGACCGCCCCGGCCTTGGCCAGTTCGCGATACAGATAAGGGAACCGCATGTCGTAGCAGATGCTCAGGCCTAATTTGCCCCAGGGCGTATCGGCGACCACGGCCTGCGTGCCCGGCTCGTAATTCTTGCTCTCGCGGTAGCTTTCGCCGTTTTCCAGGTCCACGTCGAACATGTGGATCTTGTCGTAGGTGGTGACGACCTCGCCCTTGTCGGAGATCAGCACCGCCCGGTTGGCGAACTTGCGTTCGGCGGTCTCGTGTTCGACCACCATCGAGCCGATCAACACCCAGACCCCGTTGTCCCGCGCCGCCGCCTTGAACCGCGGCAAGTTGGCATCGGCCTCGTAGCCCGTGACCTTGGGGGCCACGTTCTTGGCCCCGGTCTCGACCAGGGTCACGACCTCGGGGAACATCACGAAGTCCGCGCCCTTGTCGGCGGCTTCCTTGATCCGCGCGACGATCATGTCGCCATTCGCGGCGGGGTCGTTGCCCGAATTGGTCTGAACCAGGGCAAGGGTAAAGGTAGTGCTCATCGATCAGCGCTTTCGGTGTGTCGGAACCTCAGGCGAGGCCCAGTTTGCCGTCCAGTTCGCCCTTGGCGTCGAGACGATGGATGCCGTCGCAATCGCCGATATGGGCGCCGTCGGCGAAAATCTGCGGGACGGTCGAGGCACCACCGGCGCGGGCGGCCATTTCCTGGCGCTTGCCGGGGATCGTCGTCACGTCGATCTCTTCAAAGTCGATGCCCTTGGAACTCAACAGGCTCTTGGCCCGGTGGCAATAGGGGCAGAAGGGGCTGGTGTAGATTTCGATTTTCTTGGTCACGTCGGCCGTTCCGGTCGGTTGCGGGAGAATTCGTAGGCTCTCTTATATAGGTCCTGACCGCTAGCGGAAAAGGGCCTCAACCGTCACGCGGCTGGATCACCCGCGCCAGGGTCAGAACATCGACCGCCCCGGCCCCCGCCCGCAACAACACCCGGGCGCAGGCTTCGACCGTGGCCCCGGTGGTGTAGACATCGTCGATCAGCACGACCCGCGCCCCCCGGACCCGCGCCGCGAACCGGGGATTGATCAGAAAGGCGCCCTTGACGTTGCGGGCCCGGCCCGCGGCGCCCAAACCGCCCTGCGGCACGGTCCGGCGACGGCGGCTCAACAGGTCCGGGACGACCGCGATGTCCCGGCCCGTTTCGCGCGCGGCTTGGGCCACGGCGCGGGCCAACAAGGCTGATTGGTTGTAGCGCCGCCGCCAAAACCGGGTCCAATGCAGCGGCACCGGGGCGATCAGATCGGCCTCGGCCAGTAACTCAACCCCCGCCCGCGCCATCCAGCGCCCGAACGCAGGCGCGGCTTCGGTCCGGTCGGCGTGTTTGAATCCCAGAACCAGCCCCCGGCTGTGGTCGTCATAGGCGAAGACCGCGCGCGCCCGCTCATAAACGGGGTGACGACGGATGCAGGCCGCGCATTCCGCCGCCGGACCGGCTTCGTATTCGAACGGCAAGCCGCAACAGGCGCAGGCCGGCGGCCCCAAAAACGTGACCTTGTCCCAACAGGCGGCGCAGAGGCTTCCCGGCTCGTCCACCGCCACGCCGCAGCTCAGGCAATGAGGCGGCAGAATCACATCCAGCAACCGCCGCCCGACGGCCTTTAGGCCGTTCGAAACTGCCCCGCTGATCGGAGCGTTTCCGGGGGCGTGTTCGGGCCCATCCAGGCCGTCGTTTATGCCGGGCGAACGATGTGTCATACAGACACGATGACCGATACCATCCACGTGTTCAATCGCGCCAAGGTGCGCGCCCATCGCGACCGCGCCGCCGCTCTGTTGGACGACCACGGTTTCCTGTTCGAGGAAACGGCGGATCGCCTGGCCGACCGATTGGACGACATCACCCACCGCTTCCCCCTGACGCTGGACCTGGGCTGCCACGGCGGCGAAATGGGACGGCAGATTTTCGGCCCGCGCGCCATGGGTCGCGGCGGGATCGAAACCCTGGTGCAGGCCGACCTATCCCCGGCCATGGCCGAGCAGGCCCGGGCGGGCGGCGCCGTCGGCATGCCGGTACTTGCCGCCGACGAGGAATTCCTGCCGTTCGGCCCCGGCACCTTTGATGCCGTGCTGTCGAACCTGTCGCTGCATTGGGTCAACGACTTGCCGGGGGCACTGCTGCAAATCCGCCAGGCCCTGAAACCGGACGGCCTGTTCCTGGCCTCGATGCTGGGCGGCGGCACCCTGGCCGAACTGCGCGATTGTTTGACCGAGGCCGAAGTCTCGGTGACCGGCGGGCTCAGCCCCCGGGTGTCGCCCTTCGCCGATGTGCGCGACCTGGGCGCGCTGTTGCAACGCGCCGGGTTCGCCCTGCCGGTGGTCGACGCCGACGTTGTGACCGTCAGCTATGAAAACCCGATGAAGCTGCTGTACGACCTGCGCGGCATGGGCGAAAGCAACGCCGTGGCCGAGGCCAAGGGCGGGTTGGCGCGGCGCGATGTGATCGCCCAAGCCATGGCCCTGTATCAGGACCGCCACCGCGACGCCGACGGGCGCTTCCCCGCGACCTTCCAGATTTTAACCCTGACTGCCTGGGCCCCGGCCCCATCGCAGCAGAAACCCCTGTCGCCCGGCAGCGCCAAGCTGCGCCTGGCCGATGCCCTGGACACGGACGAGGTCAGCTTGGGCGAAAAGGCGGGGCCGAACAAATAGGCCCGTCATGTTCCCGCAACACGGAGCAGATACAGTGCCGCCCATGAACGTGATCACCGGCGATATATTCCGGCGCGTCGATGCCTATATCGACGACCTGTTCGCACCCGAGGACGAAGCGCTTTTGGGGGCGCAGGCCCGCGCCCGCGCGGCCGGGCTGCCGGAAATTCAAGTCTCCGCCAACCAAGGCAAGCTGCTGTATCTGTTCGCCAAGCTGATCGGGGCCCGCACGATTTTGGAGGTCGGAACCCTGGCCGGATATTCGACCATCTGGTTGGCCCGCGCCCTGCCCGCCGACGGGCGGCTGATCACCCTGGAAATGGACCCCGACCACGCCCGCGTCGCGCGCGAGAATATCGAGGCCGCGAACCTTGCCCCTCGGGTCGAGGTCGTGACCGGACCGGCGCTGGACACCCTGCCGACCCTGGAAGGGGCCGGATGGGCGCCGTTCGACCTGGTGTTCCTGGACGCGGACAAGGTCAATTTCCCAAGCTATCTGGATTGGTCCCTGAAGCTGGCCCGCCCGGGGGCATTGATTCTGGGTGACAACGTGGTCCGCGAAGGCAAGGTCCTGAACCCAGCGGACGACGATCCCTCGGCCCTGGGGGCGGCGGCCTTCAACCACCAAATCGCGCGCAACCCGCGCCTGGAAGCGGTCCTGCTGCAACAGGTCGGGATCAAGGGCCATGACGGCCTGGCCATCGCCCGCATCCGCGACTAGGCCCAAGCCCATCTTTCCAGACAAGCCCGAGATTGTGTTTTCCCGGCCGGAGAGGTAGCTTCCGGCCCATGAAATTCCACGCACCCCTTGTCAAAGGCACCCTGGTCAAGCGCTACAAGCGCTTCATGGCCGACGTCACCCTGGAAGACGGCACTGTCGTCACCGCCCATTGCGCCAATTCCGGCTCCATGCTCTCGGTCAACGAGCCGGGTGCCGAGGTCTGGATCAGCCCGGCCGCCAATCCCGACCGCAAGCTGAAATGGACTTGGGAGCTGATCCGCATCGGCGACACGCTGGTCGGCATCAACACGGCCCTACCCAACGCGATCGTCGCCGAAGCCATCGAAGCCGGGAAAATCCCCGAGCTGGCGAGCTATGAAAGCCTGCGGCGCGAGGTCAAATACGGCAAGAATTCGCGTATCGACATCTTGTTGGAAGACCCGGAAAAGGGTCTTTGCTATGTCGAAATCAAGAACGTCACCATGCGTCGCGACCTGAACGGCGGGCCGCTGGAATTCCCGGACGGGGTGACCTCGCGCGGCGCCAAGCACTTGGTCGAACTGGCCGATATGGTGGCCGACGGCCACCGCGCGGTGATGCTCTATCTGGTGCAGCGCGAAGACGGCGACCGTTTCGAGGTCGCCGCCGATATCGACCCGACCTACGCCGAGGGCCTGGTCGAAGCGAAGAAAAAGGGGATCGAGGCGCTATGCTATCGCTGCTCGGTGACGCCCGAAGAGATTACCGTCAGCGAACCGGTGCCGGTCGCCTCTTAAAAGAGTGCGGTCCGGGCGTCACCGACACCATGACGCCAAGGGTCGCGCCCATCCCCAAGGTCTGGTAAAACGGTCGCAATCCACGCGGCCCGGTTGCCAAAGCGTCATTACGGATTATTTGTTAGGCCATGAAAGAAATCGTCAAAACCGTGCCGTCCCGCGACGGACGTCAGATCAAACTCCACGGGCCCGAGGCCTTCGAAGGCATGCGCAAGGCCGGTCGGCTGGCGGCGGAAACGCTCGACATGATCACCCCGCACGTCAAACCGGGGGTGACGACCGAGCGCCTGGATCAGTTGTGCCACGAATATATCGTCGGCCATGGCGCAATCGCGGCCCCGTTGAATTATCGCGGCTTTCCGAAATCGATCTGCACCTCGGTCAACCACGTGGTCTGCCACGGCATTCCGGGGCCCAAGGTGCTGGAAGATGGCGATTGCGTGAACATCGACGTGACCGTCATCGTCGATGGCTGGCATGGCGACACCTCGCGCATGTATCACGTCGGCAAACCGAAGGTTAAGGCCGAGAAGCTGGTCGATACGACCTTCGAAGCCATGTGGGAAGGCATCAACATGGTCCGTCCGGGCGCGCGCCTGGGCGACATCGGCCATGCCATTCAGGCCTATGCCGAAGCCCGCCGCTATTCCGTGGTTCGCGATTTCTGCGGCCATGGCCTGGGCAAGGTCTTTCACGATGCGCCGAACGTCATGCATTTCGGTCGTGCCGGTGACGGCGACGAACTGCACGAAGGCATGTTCTTCACCATCGAGCCGATGATCAACGCCGGGAAGTTCGACGTTAAGATCCTGGCCGACGGCTGGACCGCCGTGACCAAGGACCGCTCGCTGTCGGCGCAGTTCGAACATTCCATCGGCGTGACCAAGGACGGGTTCGAGGTGTTCACCCTGTCGCCGCAGGGCCTGGACCGGCCGCCTTACGGCGCCTGATCCGGAGAACGCGGGTGTCGACGGGCGAAGACGACCAGCCTGACGCGGCGAAATCACCCCATTATCACGGCCATCGCCAACGCCTGAAGGAACGCTTCCTGAAAGGCGGCGGCGATCAGCTTCCCGATTACGAATTGCTTGAACTGGTCCTGTTCCAGGCCCTGCCCCGGCGCGACGTCAAACCGCTGGCCAAGGACCTGTTGGACCGGTTCGGCTCGTTCGCCGGTGTCGCCACGGCCGAAGCCGCCCTGATCCGCCAGGTCCCGGGGGCGGGCGAGGCCGTCGTGATCGCCCTGAAGACCGTCGCCGCGGCGGCGGAACGCCTGGCCCGGGACGAAGTCGCCGCCGGCCCGGTCCTGGGCAATTGGGACAAGCTGTTGCGCTATTGCCGCACCGCCATGAGCCGCGAAGGCCGCGAACATTTCCGCGTCCTGTTCCTGAACCGCAAGAACGTGCTGATCTCGGACGAGGTCCAATGGCGCGGCACCATCGACCATACACCGCTGTACCCGCGCGAGGTCGTCAAACGCGCCCTGGAACTTCAGGCGGCGGCGATGATCATGGTCCATAACCACCCGTCGGGCGACCCGACCCCGTCCCAGGCTGATATCGACATGACCCAACAGGTCGCGGACGCGGCCAAAAGCATGGGCATCGTCCTGCACGATCACCTGATCGTCGCCAAATCCGGCCATACCTCTTTCCGCGACATGGGGTACCTATGACACTCCGGCGGCGGCTCTATTACCTGATCGAGGCCAACCACCCCGACCATCCCGAGGGCCGGGTGTTCGACGTCTGCATGGTCGTGCTGATCGTCGCCAACGTCTTGGCCGTGATCCTGGAGACGGTCCCAAACCTGAAAGCCGCCCACGGACAGACCATCCACCTGTTCGACCGTATTTCGGTCGCGATCTTCACCATCGAATACCTAACGCGCCTTTGGGTTTCCATCGAGCACGCCCCCGTCGCCAGCCACGGCAAGGTGTTGGGGCGGCTACGCTTCGCCATGGGGCCTTATCTGCTGATCGACTTGCTGGCGATCGCGCCGTTCTATCTGGCCCTGATCGTCCCGGCGGCCGACCTGCGGGTGCTGCGGGTGTTCCGGCTATTGCGGATGCTCAAGCTGGCCCGCTATTCCCCCGGCCTGAATACCCTGATCCGCGTCCTGTCCGAGGAACGCCGCGCGCTTGGCGGGGCCCTGGTGGTCATGCTGGGCCTGCTGATCGTCTGTTCGACCTTGGTGTTCCACGCCGAACACGAGGTCCAACCCGAAAAATTCGCCTCCATCCCCGACGCCATGTGGTGGGGGCTGGCGACCCTGACGACCGTCGGCTACGGCGATGTGGTGCCGATCACACCGATTGGCAAGATGATCGGCGGGCTGATGATGATCTTCGGCCTGGGCATGTTCGCCATTCCCATCGGCATCATGGCATCGGCCTTTTCCCGCGACATTCATCAGCGCGATTTCGTGATCTCATTCGGGATGGTGTCGAACGTGCCCGCTTTCGCCCATCTGGGCCCGCAGCAGATCGAAAAGATCATCCGCCTGCTACACGCCCGGCAGGCCGCCGCCGACACCAACATTTTCTATAAGGGCGACCGGGCCGACGCCATGTACTTCATCCTGAGCGGGCGGGTCCGCGTCCACCTGCCCGGGCGACCGATCGACCTGAGCGCCGGGGAATTTTTCGGCGAGATGGCGCTGTTTCACAACGCGCCCCGGGTCGCCCGCGTGCATTGCCTGACCGATTGCCGGTTATTGCGTCTGGCGAAAGGGGACTTCGACACCCTGGTCGAGGACGACTCCGATTTCCGTCGCAAGATCGAAGAAGCCGTCGATGCCCGACGCTCCGACAATGGCACGGACCTGCACGACAATCCTCACGCCTGATCGGCGACGGCCCGCAGTCTAGGCGGGGGTCGCCTTTCCATCTTCATCGTTGGCGGCGGCTTCGCGCCCCAGACGTTTGTCGCGGATGCGCTGACGGCGTTCGCGGATAATGCGCAACGACACCCGATAGCCGATCCAACCGAAGGTAATCGCCCAGGGGATCCAGCCGATCGCCATCGGCAGGCCGAACTGTTCCCAGACGTATTGGAAATAATGGGCGACCGTATGCCAGAAGGTGTCTTCCTGCCAGGCGCTGAAGGTGAACAGCTTGGCGAAGGAATCGTAGCCGGAGACATGGGCCAAACGGCCCAGCATGACCTGACCGGTAACGTAGAAGCCGTAATACATCGGCCCCATGGTGAAGACGTTGGAAATCCAGACCCAGGCGAGCCCCTGGATCAAATGGAAGCTCAGCTTCGGATGCAGGCGAAACAACAGCCAATGGGCGGTGACGATCGGCATCTGCACGCCGACCAGCGGCGTCAGCCCCCAGAACACCCCCCAGAACACGCCGCGCGCGGTGTATTCAGGCGGATGCGGGCTCCGCTTCATGGGGACCACGAGTTTATAGCGCAGAAACCGTTTGGTGCCGCGCCAGTACCCCGTCCCGTTGCCGTTAGCTTGAGTACCCAGTGTCTTGCTCCCGCATGTGCTTTATCAGCGCACCGGAGGCGGCGCAAACACTTCCTGCGCGCCGCTGACCCCACGCAGGCGATGTTCCCCCAGCGGCCGCCAGCCGATATCCAAATGATCGGCGAAACGGGCCGAGACAACGACCCGATTGCCCGTTTCCTTGGTCAGGTTTTCCAAGCGCGCGACCTCGTTGGCGGCGGGGCCGGTCACGGAAAACTCGACCCGCGCGGGTACGCCGATGTTGCCGTACATGACCTCGCCGACATGCAGGCCCAAGCCGAAATCCAGCTCGTCCCGGCCTGCGTCCCGTTGCTCCTTGTTGGTCTTCTCCAACATTTCCTCGGCCTTCGCCGCCGCCGCCAGGGCCTTGGCGCAGGCTTCTTCCGGGGTATAGCCGCCCCCGTCGTCGCCGATCGGGAAAATGGCCAGAACCGCATCGCCGACGAACCGTAGAACCTCGCCGCCGCCGGCCATGACCGCCCCCGCCGTGCAGGCGAAATAGCGGTTCAACGCGGCCAGATAGTCACCATGGCTCAGGCGTTCGCACAATTCGGTCGAATTGCGCATGTCCGAATACCAAATGACCGAAGGAATGACCTCGCCGTCGCCCAGCTTGATCTGGCCGTTCAGCACCCGGCATCCGGCATCGCGGCCCATGTAGGCGGTGACGATATTCAGGGCCGATTCCTCGCGTTTCGCCATTTTGGCGGCCAGGGCGAAGCGGGGCACCAGACGGCGCAAGGCCCGCAGATGCTTCGGCGCGAAACCGCCCTCGCGGTCGGTCGCCCAGGAGGTCATCAAACCATCCAGGTTATGGACGGAATCCGGCAGTTCCTCGCCCACCTGAAAGGGCGTGAGCATGCCGACGTAATCGGTCCCGCCCAGGTCGCGGGCCTTCACCAGCAACGGGAAAGGCGCGATCAGCGAGGCGTCGGTCAAATCGAACCGGCATTCGGTCATGTCATTGTCGAACATCACCTTGAGCGGGCTGCGTTGCCAGTCATCGGTGTTGTGGGCCCCGTGCGGCACGTCCGAGGTCACATTGCCGCGCCCCCGGATGTAGGTATAGGTATGGGCGACGTACATTGGATGCAGGGTACTGAGGGCCGAGATCGCCCGCACCACCGGCAAACCCGCCGCGTTCATCGCGTCACACAGCCCCGCCAGCAGGGAGCGGACGTTGACGCGGCCAAGGGCTTCGGTGACCAACCAGTCACTGATCGCCTGAATGTCCCGGTCCCAATCGTTGTGGGGAAATCCGCCGCCCGGCCCCATATTCGCTCTACCTTGCCTTCGGCCGCCCGCCCTTGCCAACCACCATCGATTGGCGCAAGGTCGCACCGCCCATCGGCCGCCTGCCGACGGCGCCAACGATAATATAGGCGCATCCATGATTGTCTTTCAGGTCTTTCTGCCGTTCGCTTTCGGCTATTTCCTCAGTTACCTATTCCGGGTCGTCAACGCAGTCATCGCCCCCAACCTGATTTCCGAATTGGGATTGACGGCGGCGGACCTCGGCCTGCTGACCAGTGCCAATTTCTTCGCCTTCGCGGCCTTTCAACTGCCCTTGGGGGTGTTGCTGGATCGCTATGGCCCGCGCAAGGTCGAAGCCTTGTTGCTGGTCGTCGCGGCAGGCGGCGCCCTGATGTTCGGCCTGGCGGCCGATACGCCGGGCCTGATCCTTGGCCGGGCCCTGATCGGCCTTGGCACCTCGGCCTGCCTGATGGCCGCGTTCAAGGCCCATTCCCATTGGATTCCGGCGGAGCGCCTGTCGCTGATCACCGGCATCCATATGGCCTTCGGCGGGCTCGGCGCGCTGAGTGCGACCAAGCCGGTGGAAATCGCCCTGGGCTATACCGACTGGCGCGGCGTGTTCTTCATTCTGGCGGCGGTCACCCTGGCCGTCGCCGCCTATCTGTTCCTGGCCGTGCCGCGCCGCGACCGGACCGAAAGCACCGAAACCTGGGGCGAGATGATTGCCGGCTTCCGCACCGTGTTCGCCGATGCCTCGTTCAAGCGGGTCGGCCCCGCCTCTATCCTGGTGCAGAGCGGCTATCTGGGCCTGCAATCCCTATGGTCGGGCCCCTGGCTGCGCGACGTCGCCGGTCTGGAACAAAAAGACATGGCCACGGGCCTGTTCGTCATCGCCGCCTTCATGGTCGCGGGCTTCCTGTCCATGGGAACGCTGGCCGACCGTCTGGCCCGTGTCGGCGTGCGGCCCATTTCGGTCGGGATCTTCGGGATGTGCATGTTCACCCTGTCGGTGACGGTCATCGCCCTGGACCCGTTCGCCGATACGACCTGGGTGTGGTACGCCTTCGGCCTGTTCGGGACCTTCGGCATCCTGCCCTATACGGCGCTGTCCCAGGCCTTTCCCAAGGAGCTGACCGGGCGCGTCGTGACCGGATTGAACGTGGCGGTATTCTTCGGCGCGTTCGCCGTGCAATGGGGCGTGGGGGCGATCATCAACCAATGGCCGGAACCGTCGCCGGGGCATTTCGCGCCCGAAGGCTACCAATGCGCCTTCCTGATCGTCGCCGCCATTCAGGCCGCGGGCCTTTTGTGGTACGCCCTATATCGCAAAGGGCGCCTTTAAGCCCCATATGGACCGATAGCAAAAAACCATCGGACGAAAGAATAACAGGACACCAGCATGTTTTACGAACCTAAGGACGGCCACGGCCTTCCGAAGAATCCCTTCAACAGCCTTGTCATCCCCCGCCCGATCGGCTGGATCAGCACCGTCGACAAGGCCGGCAACGTTAACCTGGCCCCCTACAGCTTTTTCAACGGCGTTGCCTACAATCCGCCGACGGTCATGTTCTCGGCCGGATACAGCCTGGTCGACGGCGGCGATGGGATGAAGGATTCCCTGCGCAACGTCCTGGAAACCGGCGAATTCGTGCACAACTTCGCGACCTGGGACCTGCGTGAACAGATGAACAAAACCTGTTCGGACGTGCCGTCCGACGTGGATGAAATGGCGATGGCCGGGCTGACGCCGATCGCGTCCAAGATCGTCAAGCCGCCGCGGGTCAAGGAATCGCCGATCCATCTGGAATGCAAAGTCGTCAAGACGGTCGAGCTGCCCAACACCACCGGCAAGGATCAATATACCGTGGTGTTCGGCGAGGTCGTGGGCGTCCACATCGCCGATGATCTGCTGACCGACGAAGGCCGCGTCGACGTCGGCAAGCTGCACCCGATTTCCCGCCTGGGCTATCAGGATTATTCGGAAGTGAACGCCGATACCATTTTCACCATGGAACGCCCCGACTTTCATCCGTACGAGAAGTAAGCCGGGCCGGACAGGAACCGCCAAAAGGAACCGCAAGCCATGACCATGACGCCGGATCATCCATCGCTGGTAACGCGCATTGCCGTGGGCAAGGCGCTGGGCGCCCTGGTTGGGCTTGCCGGGTTTCTGACCTTTCCATACTTCATGGCCGATGTCGGCTGGTTGGTCCGGTTCGGAATCCTGTTCTGGTACACGACCCTGGGCGGAATCATCGGTCTGGCCGGGATCTTTACCTGGCATCCGGTGCTGAAGGTCCGCCTGCCGTGGTGGGTTCGAGGGCCCTTGATCGGCGGCTGGATGAACTTCGTCCTGACCTTTTTCGCCTACGATTTCATGGAAGCGGTGCTGATCAATATCTTCGGCTTCGGCAGCCCCCTGGCCTCGCCCTGGTGGTTCGCGGCCGAGGGGGCCGTGGTCGGCCTTGCGATCGGTTGGGCCGCGACCTGGTTCGGCGGCGAAGGCAAGGCTGCCGTCGGACATTGAGTCCAGCCCCGACCGAAAGTCTGTGACAACGCCTGTTTTCCCCCGAAAACGCACCATCGGGGGTTTTCAAATGCGCCCCGGTCTGGCATGCAGCTTGTCGGCTGCGATGCGCCGTCTATAATTTCCCGTCTGAAACGGAGTTTCCATGATCCCGCGCTATTCCCGCCCCCAAATGGCCGCCATTTGGGAGCCCGCAAACAAGTTCCGCATCTGGTTCGAGATCGAGGCCCATGCCTGCGACGCGCAGGCCGAATTGGGCGTGATCCCCAAGGACGCCGCCAAGGTCGTGTGGGAAAAGGGCGACAAGCCCTATACCGACGCGCGCATCGACCGGATCGACGAGATCGAGCGGGAAACCAAGCACGACGTCATCGCCTTCACCACCGAACTGGCCGAACAAGTCGGCGATCAGGCCCGTTTCGTCCATCAGGGCATGACGTCCTCGGACGTGCTGGACACCTGCCTGGCCGTGCAGCTCAGCCAGGCCGCGGATATCCTGCTGGAAGACCTGGACAAGGTTCTGGCCGCGCTGAAGACCCGCGCCATGGAGCACAAAACCACCCCGGTGATGGGCCGCAGCCACGGCATCCATGCCGAGCCGGTGACCGTGGGCCTGAAGTTCGCGCGCTTCCACGCCGAATTCCAGCGCGCCAAGGACCGCCTGCAGCAAGCCCGGGCGGAAATCGCGACCTGCGCCATTTCCGGCGCGGTCGGCACCTTCGCCAACATTGACCCGTTCGTCGAGGAATACGTCGCCGGCAAGATGGGCCTGACGCCCGAGCCGATTTCGACCCAGGTCATCCCCCGCGACCGTCACGCCATGTTCTTTGCCACCCTGGGCGTGATCGCCGGGTCGATCGAGAACATTTCGACGGAAATCCGCCACATGCAGCGCACCGAAGTGCGCGAAGCGCAGGAATACTTCGCCCCCGGGCAGAAGGGTTCCAGCGCCATGCCGCATAAGCGCAACCCGATCCTGACGGAAAACCTGACGGGTCTGGCGCGGATCGTGCGTTCCGCCGTGGTTCCGGCGATGGAAAACATCGCCCTGTGGCACGAGCGGGACATCTCCCATTCCTCGGTCGAACGGATGATCGGCCCCGACGCCACCGTGACCCTGGATTTCGCCCTGTCCCGCCTGGCCGGCGTGGTCGAAAAGCTGGTGATCTACCCCGCCAACATGAAGGAACATATCGACAAGTTCGGCGGCATTCACGATGCCCAGCGGGTGCTGTTGTTCCTGACGCAGAAGGGTGTGTCGCGCGAAGACGCCTACCGGATCGTGCAGCGCAACGCCATGCGAGTCTGGAAAAGCTTCGGCATCGACCCGGACGATCCGGACAAACCCGCCCAGTTGGACGAGCAGGATAAAGAAGCCCAGAACTACGACAACCGGCTGATGTTCTTCCTGGAAAAGGATCCGGACATCGAAAAGCTGCTCAAGCCCGAGGAACTGACCGCCCTGTTCGAGGTCTCGTCCCTGGACTATCACAGCGCCCGGGTGGACGTGATCTTCAAACGCGTATTCGGTGGCTGACGGCGGGGATTGACGGCGATGAGCGAGCCCCCCGCCCTGCCGGACCGCCCCATGAAGTACATCGTGTTCGAAACGCCGCGCGGCGAAGCCCCCGTGCTGTTTCCGCACGACTTCACCCATAGCTGGGTCGCCGGGGAACTGCGCCCCATGCGGCCGATTTCGGCGGGTTTTCTGGAGATGACCGCGGCGGGGGAGATTCGCTGCTTCGGCCATTCGAGCAGCCTAAACCTCGCCTCGCGCGGCGAAGCAGACACGGCCCTGGTGCGCCGCCACCTAAGCGGCGGCGGCAGCGGGCCGGAATAAATCAGCGAAAATTAAAGGAATGCGCCTGAAGGCGAGTGGCCGGAGCCTTACTCGCCCTTCTGGATCTGCTCGGCCGCCGTATGCATCAGATCTTCGAGCTTGCGACGGATGTCGGTCTCGGAGATCGGCAGGCCATGCTTTTCGATGTCGGCCATGACCTTTTTGATCACGTCTTCGACACCCGGCTCGTCCAGGTCGGCCAGGACGACTTCCTTGGCGTAGGCGTCGGCGTCGGAACCCTTCAGACCGAAGGCTTCGGCCAACCACAGGCCCAGCAATTTGTTGCGCCGCGATTCCGCTTTGAACCGCAGTTCCTCGTCAAACTGGAACTTGGCTTCGTATCCCTGTTCGCGGTCCTTGAAAGCGTCGGACATGTTCGGCTCCCGTTGATAGAAATGGCGTCGATCGATTTCGTAGCGCTTGTTTACTTGGGTTGGCGCGCAATCGCAACTGCTGGCGTAAATTGTTCGCAGGTTCTATGTAACTGGCATGTGCACCCTCGTCATTTTACGGCGTCCGGGCCATGACTGGCCGCTGCTGATCGCCGCCAACCGGGATGAAATGGGCAATCGCCCGTGGGACGCCCCGGGCCGCCATTGGCCCGACCGCCCCCATGTGATCGCCGGGCACGACCGCACCGCCGGTGGATCATGGCTGGGCGTCAACGACGACCGGCTGGCCGCCGCCGTGCTGAACCGCCATGGTTCGCTCGGCCCCCAGGACGGCAAGAGGTCGCGCGGCGAACTGCCGCTCGACGCCTTGGACCATGCCGAGGCCGAGGTTGCCGCCGAAGCCCTGAGCCATCTGGACGGCGGGGCCTATCGCTCGTTCAACCTGATCGTCGCCGATGCCGCGCGGGCCTTTTGGGTCGCCGGAGACGGTGAAAATCGCGCGGTGCGAGTCGCGGAAATCCCCGAGGGGCTGTCGATTATCACGGCTTACGACCTGAACGATACGGATTCGGCCAGGATCGCCCGCTATCTGCCGTTGTTCCGCGAGGCCGATGCCCCCGATCCCGGCCAAGGTGCAGAGGGTTGGGCCGCCTGGATCGATCTGATGTCCGAATACCGCGAATGGAGCGGCGGCGAGGAACGGGACGCGATGTCGTTTTCGACCGATTTCGGCTTCCAAACGGTGTCGTCCAGCCTGATCGCCCTGCCCCGGCCGTTCGAGCCCGCGTTGAAGCCGCAATGGCTGTTCTGCGCCGAGCGCCCCCACCCCGGCGGGTTCCATCCCATCGCTCCCTGACCGCCTTCTGGTCGCACACTTGTCAGAGCCATGAAATCAGCCGCAAGTTGGCCGCTGTCATAGCCTATTCTGTTGAGACCGGATGCGGACGCTGCTATATGGTGCCTTTAATCCCTCCCCCGCAGGCTTCTGCCCCATTCCGGGGCGGCCACAAAGGGGATCTTCACGAGGGCACATACCCATGGCACGACGCAGACAAATCTATGAAGGCAAGGCCAAGGTGCTTTTCGAAGGGCCGGAGCCCGGCACCATCGTTCAGTACTTCAAGGACGACGCCACCGCTTTCAACAACCAGAAAAAAGGCACCATCACCGGCAAGGGGGTGCTGAACAACCGGATTTCCGAATTCCTCATGCTTCGGCTGGGGGAAATGGGGGTTCCGACCCATTTCGTGCGGCGGCTCAACATGCGTGAGCAGCTGGTTCGCGAGGTCGAGATCATCCCCGTCGAGGTTATTGTCCGCAACGTCGCCGCCGGCACCTTCTCGAAACGCTTCGGCATGGAAGAAGGCACGGCGCTGCCGCGCTCGATCATCGAATATTGCTACAAGTCCGATGAACTGGGCGACCCGCTGATTGCCGAGGAACATGTGACCGCGTTCGGTTGGGCCACGCCCCAGGACCTGGACGAGATCATGGCGATGTCGCTGCGGATCAACGACTACCTGTCGGGTCTGTTCATGGGCATCGGCCTGAAACTGGTCGATTTCAAGCTGGAGTTCGGTCGCCTGTGGGAAAACGACCAACAGATGCGCATCGTCCTGGCCGATGAAATCAGCCCCGACAGCATGCGCCTGTGGGACGTCAAGACCAACGAGAAGATGGACAAGGACCGCTTCCGCCGGGACCTGGGCAACGTTGCCGAGGCCTATCAGGAAGTCGCCCGCCGTCTGGGCATCCTGCCGGAATCGGGTCCCGTCGACCTGAAAGAACCGGACTCGATGCAGTAAGTTGCAGGATGGGCCCGCCCCGGCGGGCCTGTTCGCCATGAATAAAGCGTTCTAAGGAGAACTCGGTGAAAGCGAAAGTTCACGTCACCCTGAAAAACGGCGTCCTCGACCCCCAGGGCAAGGCTGTCCAGCATTCGCTGGCCGGGCTCGGCTTCGCCGGCGTCAACGACGTCCGTCAGGGCAAGTTCATCGAACTGGACCTGGATGAAACCGACGCCGCCAAGGCGCGCGCCACCGTCGAAGCCATGTGCGAAAAGCTCCTGGCCAATACGGTGATCGAGAATTATTCCGTGGATATCGCCGAAGGCTGAGGCAAGCGTCATGCCCACCAATATGAAAGCCGCCGTCATCGTCTTCCCCGGCTCCAACTGCGACCGCGACATGAAGGTCGCGCTCGAGGCCGTGACCGGAACCGACGTGATCATGCATTGGCACCGCGACGCGGACCTGCCGGATGTGGACCTGATCGCCGTGCCGGGCGGGTTCAGCTACGGCGACTATCTGCGCGCCGGGGCCATGGCCGCCAATTCGCCGGTCATGCGAACGGTGGTCGAGCGCGCCAACAAGGGTGTGCCCGTCCTGGGCGTGTGCAACGGCTTTCAGGTTTTGACCGAAGCCGGATTGCTGCCGGGGGCGCTGATGCGCAACGCGGGCCTGAAATTCGTGTGCCGGGACGTCTGGCTCAAGGTCGAGAACACGGAAACCCCGTTCACCCGCGACTACGCCAAGGATCAGGTGGTGCGCATTCCCGTCGCCCATCACGACGGCAACTATTTCGCCGATGACGAAACCCTGAACCGCCTGGAAGGCGAAGGCCGCGTGGCCTTCCGCTATTGCGATCCCGCGGGCGCCGCCAACGATGACGCCAACCCCAACGGCAGCCGCCACAACATCGCCGGCATCGTCAACGAAGCCGGAAACGTGCTGGGCATGATGCCGCATCCCGAACGACTTGCCGACGCCGCCCTGGGCGGCACCGACGGCAAGCCCATGTTCGATGGGCTGGTCGCAGCCCTGCATTAAGGAAACCGGGCCGAGCGCCCGGTTTTTCCTGCGGACCCCCGGGAGGGGCGCCAAACGATGCTGAACATCAGACCCGTGGTGCACCTGTTAGGGCTGCTGGCCTGTTTCCTGGCCGCACTCCTGTGCATTCCCGCCTTTACCGATGCCGTCTATCACGACCAGGATTGGAAGCCGTTCGTCACAGCCGCCCTGGTCACCGGCTTCATCGGTTTCGGCGCAGCCATCGCCACCTGGCCCAAGGACGGCATCCGCCTCAACCTGCGGCAGGCGTTCCTGATCACCGCATTGGGTTGGGTCGCCGTCTCCGGCATCGCCGCCATTCCGTTCCTGGGCATCGGCATCAGCATGACCGACGCCGTGTTCGAAACCATGTCGGCGATCACCACCACCGGCTCGACCGTTCTGACCGGCTTGGACCACCTGCCGCCCGGCATCCTGATCTGGCGGGCGATCCTGCAATGGCTGGGTGGGATCGGGATCATCGCCATGGCGATCCTGATGCTACCCTTGCTGCGTGTCGGCGGGATGCAGTTGTTCAAGATCGAAAGCTCGGACACCAGCGAGAAGTTCAGCGCCAGCGCCTTCCAGATGGTGATCTACCTGATGGCGTTCTACATCCTGCTGACGGTCGTCTGCTCGGGCACTTATTTCGTCCTGGGCATGAGCATGTTTGACGCCGTGACCCATGCGATGGCAACCGTTTCGACCGGCGGCTATTCCACCCACGACGCGTCGTTCGGCTATTTCAAGCAACCGGCCCTGCACTGGGCGGCGACCGTGTTCATGGCCGCCGGCGCGATTCCGTTCTACCTGTACGTCAAGGCGGCGCGCGGCACCCCGCATCAGATTTTCACCGACGAACAGGTGCGCGGCTTCATCGGCTTTCTGGTCGTGGTCAGCGTCGCCATGGCGGCCTGGCTAAGCTGGGAGCGCGGCACCCCGTTTACCGAGGCCCTGACCCTGACGGCGTTCAACGTGACCTCGGTCGTCACCACCACCGGCTTCGCGACCGACGATTACACCACCTGGGGCCCCGGCGGGGTCGGGGTGTTCCTGGCGCTGATGTATGTCGGTGGGTGTTCGGGATCGACCTCGGGCGCGATCAAAATCTACCGCCACCAGATTCTCTACAAGCTGGTGCGCGCCCATGTGAAGCGCCTGTTCAGCCCCAACCGGATGATCACCATCACCTATAACCACGCCCCGGTGCCGGACGACGTACCCTATTCGATCCTGGCGTTCCTGGCCGTGTTCGTGGCGACCATCGCGATCTTCACGGTCTGCCTGTCGTTCCTGGAGCTCGACATCCTGACCGCCTATTCAGCCACGGTCACGGCAATCACCAACGTCGGCCCCGGCCTGGGCCCGATCATCGGACCGTCGGGCAATTTCTCGTCCCTGCCCGACGCGGCGAAATGGATTTTGACGGTGGCGATGCTGGCCGGTCGATTGGAAGTCCTGGCCCTGCTGGTGATCTTCGACCGGGAATTCTGGCGCTACTGATCCGGACGTCTGGGGTCAACTTGCGTCGAATGCTTCCTGAATTTCGGCGCGCAGCATTTCCTGTTCCTGATCGTCGATGCGGAATTCGATGGCTACGCCCTTGTCGGTCAGGCGCTGGACCCGACCCGGAAGCTCGCCGACGCCGTCGATCTGCAGGAACACCTCGTCGCCGATCGAGAATCCATGCTCCATCCGGCCCAGAATTTCCGAAAATTCAACCTGCGCGCCCAGGTAGGAGATGTCCCGCAGCAGGCCCGCCCGGGTTTCCCCGGCGGAAGTCACGAACATCAATTCGGTTAAATCGAACCGCCGGGCGGTGCGGCGCTCTTCGGGCATGGCGGGCCTCCATTAGATTGGCCTAAATTATAGACCAATCCATGCAGTTGAACCACTCCGCAGAGGTCGGGTTTACGCCGTCAGCAGGTTCATCAGCGGGCGGATATCCTCCGCCGTCTCCAGCGACATCACGAAGTCCTTGACCTTGGCCGTCTTGGCCGCGCCCAACACCGGCTCGGACAGGGCATGATATTTGCGGTCCAGGTCCGCCGCCGAAACCGGGTTTTCCGGGCTGCCGCGGCGGTTGTTTTCGCTATGGGTGAATTCGCGCCCGTCGGTGGTCCGCACAGTGATCCGCGCCATGTGCCGGGCCCCCCGACCCAGAGCCTCGATCTCAGGATCGACCTCGGCGGAGATGCGGTCGATGAACGACAGCACCTTGGGGTCCTTGATCCGCTGGTCGGTGAACTGCGCGGTAAAGGCCTCGCCGTCCAGGGCGATCATGGCCAAGCCGTAGAACAGGTTCATCTGCGCTGCGGTGATGCTCTGCGCCTTGTATGGCCAGGCGCAATGGACATAGGTCGGATGACTGATCCGGGCGGTGATCGTCGCGATTTCATCGGACGCGATGTTGTTGTCCGTCATCACGGTCTTCAGGGCGTCCAGCGCGCAATGGATGCTGGTCACGGTGGCATGGGGCTTGAACCCGGTGTTCAGGACTTCCCACTGCATGTCCTGGCCCGGCATCAGGCCGCGGGTTGCGCGCTCGGTATCGATGTTCCCGGCAAAGGACGAGAGGAACCCGCCGTATTCGGCCTCGACCATGTCGGAAATACCGGTGAACCCGCGCGCCGCCAGCTCGGCCCCACGCACCCCGGCTTCGGCGGCCCGCCCGGAATGCAGGCGCTTGACCATCGCCCCTTCCTGCGCCGCCATCAGCCCGGCGCCCAAGGACCCGGCAATGCCCAGCGCATTGGCCATCCCCTGAGCATCCAGGCCCATCATGCGGGCGGCGGTGGCGGCGGCAACCAGCGGGCCGACCGCACCCTGCGGATGGAAGCCCCGTAGCAACAGGTCGGTCCCGGCGGCGGCGCCGACCCGGCAGGCCACTTCATAGCCCGCCGCCATGGCCGTCAAAACCAGCGCACCCGTCACCCCCGTTCGCTGCACACCCAACAGGCGTTCACCCATGTTGAGCGCCACCGGCACGGCGATGGAATTGGGATGGGTGATGGCGTCGCGGTGAATGTCGTCCATTTCGAAGGCATGACCGGAGGTCGCGTTGACCAGCACGGCGCTGGCGACCGGGACCATCCGCAACATGCCGATCAAGGAGGCCTCGGGCGTGCCGCCGTCGTGATCGACCAAGTCGGCGACCATCTGCGTCCAGGGCAAGGTCGCGCCATGCAGGCAACAGGCAAGCCCGTCGAGCACCGCGAGTTTCAGATGATCCACCACCTCGGGCGGCATGTCTTCAAAGCTCAATCCCGCGGCGAAATTCGCCAGAACCGCCGTCGCGCCCGTTTGTCCGGAGGCGTCCGCCGTCGTATTTCCATCTTTCACGATGATGCTCCCTGCTGTCAGCCATCCCCCTCGCTTGCGCGCTCCCTGGGGGCCGCGCATCACCCGGTCATGAAGGGATGCGCGGCGCTTTGTATACAATCCGGGAAAAATCGGGACAACAGGTTTGCGTTCGACCGCTGCGGTCGTTCGCCCAACGATGGTTTAAAGAACCTGGGCGGCGACGGCGTCGAAACCCTTTTCCAGCGCGCCGACCAGTTGGTCGACTTCGTCCTCGGTGATAACCAGGGGCGGGGCCAGGACGATGCGGTCGCCGATAATGCGCACGATCGCCCCCTGCTCCCGAGTGCGATCACCGATCTGCTGGCCGATGCCCAGGGCCGGATCGAACAGGCTCCGGCTATCCCGGTCCTGGACGATCTGCATGCCCCACAACAGGCCGCGACCGTCCAAATCGCCGACCATCGGATGGCCGCGCAAGCCGTCCAGGCGGCGGGACAGGTAATCGCCGACCCGCCCGACATGGCCCAGGACGTCCATTTCCTGATAGATCCTCTGAACCTCCATCGCCACGGCGGCGGCCACCGGATGCCCGGCATAGGTATAGCCGTGGGAAAACGGGCCGACCTTGTCGCTTTCGACCAGCATCGCCTGGAAGATCTTTTCATTCACCATCAAGGCCGAAATCGGCTGGAAGCCCGCCGACAACTGCTTGGCGCAGCTGATCATGTCGGGCTGCAGGCCCATGGTTTCCGTGCCCCACATCTTGCCGGTGCGGGCGAACCCGCAGATCACTTCGTCGGCGACGAACAGAATGTCGTATTTCTTCAGCACCGCCTGGACCTTGTCGTAATAGGTCGCGGGCGGTACGACCCCGCCGCCGGAGCCCATGATCGGCTCGGCGAAGAACGCGCCGACCGTTTCCGGCCCTTCTTCCAGGATCATCGCTTCCAGGCTGTCGGCCATGCGTGTGGCGAAGTCCTGTTCGCTCTCGCCGTCCTGATGCTCCAGATAGAAATAGGGGAAATCGGTATGGCGGAACGGCTCGAACGGCAGGTTGAAATCCTGATGCATCTCAGGCTTGCCGGACAGGCTGACCGCCGCCGCCGTATTGCCGTGATAGCCCCGCTTGCGGGCGATGATCTTGCGCTTTTCCGGCTTGCCGATGGCGTTGTGATAATACCAGACCAGCTTGATCGCCGTGTCGTTGGCTTCCGATCCCGAACACTGAAACAGCACCTTCGACATCGGCACCGGAGCGATCGACAGCAGGTGTTCGGCCAGCTCGATCATCGCCGGGTTCGAGTTGTGGCGATAGGTGTGATAGTAGCCGAGCTCCTTCATCGCGTCGTAGGCGACGCGGGCCAGACGCTCCACCCCGAAGCCCAAGGACGCGCACCACAGACCGGCCACGCCCTCGATCAGGCGGTTGCCGTCATCGTCCGTCACATAAACGCCATCCCCGCCGGTGATGATCGTCGGCCCCGTTTCCAGATGCCGCTTCAGATTGGTATGGGGGTGAACGACCGACGCGACGTCGCGCGCATGGGGAGAATTGGGAAGAAAGGTCATGATGGGAGCCTTTTTTATCTTGGATGTTGCTGCATCGACAGTAAACGCGCCTCCGCACCGCGCGCCAGCCCCGTTTTCGCCGCCGGGCGGCGTCATCATTGTTCATTCCAAGGCCCGCAGGCTCTAAGCTCTGACCATGTTGCTGCCGATATCCGATTCAAACCCCCGCCAATACATCCCGTTTCAATACGTCACGGTGGGGATCATCGTCGCCTGCGCCTTGGTCTTTCTGTGGCAGGTCACCCTACCGCCGCGCATGGCGCAGGAAGCGGTCTTTGCCCTGGGCGCCATCCCGGCGGTGGTGTTCGGTGAGCGGCAATTGCCGCCGGAACTGTCCTGGGTCCCGGCGCAGGTCACGCTGGTGACCTCGATGTTCATGCATGGCGGCTGGATGCACCTGCTGGGCAACATGCTCTATTTGTGGATTCTCGGCGACAACGTCGAGGACTGCATGGGGCACTTGCGGTTCCTGACGTTCTACCTGCTTTGCGGGCTGGCCGCCGTCCTGGTCCATATGTCGCTGGACACCTCGTCGACGACGCCGCTGATCGGCGCATCGGGGGCCATTTCCGGGGTCATGGGGGCCTATTTGCTGCTGCACCCGAAAGCCAATATCAACGTCCTGATCTGGATTTTGATTTTCGTGCGGGTGGTTCCGGTCCCGGCCTGGATCGCCCTGGCGTTTTGGATCGGCCTGCAATTCGTCAATGCCGCCGCAGATCCGGGCACCGGCGGCGGGGTCGCATGGTGGGCCCATATCGGCGGGGCCGCCGCGGGCATGATGCTGGTGCCGTTTTTCAAACGCCGCGATGTGCCGCTTTTGGCCGGCGTTGGCGGGCGGCCCGACCATCCGCATGGCGTGCGCCGCGCCAACCTGCCGGAAATGGGGCCCTGGGGCCGCCACCGAGAGGCCGATCAAGATGGGGACCAGGGCAGCCCGCAAGGCCCGAAAATCACCCTGCGCCGTCCCGGGCGGGGCGGAGTCAGGCGTCCCTGGCGCTGATCCCCCCTTAACAGGCCCGGAAACCGCCCGAATGGGCCGATAAATCGTTGCCAAACGCCCGGGAAATGATAAGAAGTCCGACCATGAACACACCCCAAAATCCCGCGCAAAACGCCGCCGAAGAGATCACCCCTGAGATCGTTGCCGAGCATGGCCTGAGCCCCGCCGAATACGAAAAGGTGCTGGAGATCCTGGGCCGCGCCCCCAACCTGACGGAACTGGGCATCTTTTCCGTCATGTGGTCGGAGCATTGCTCCTACAAGTCATCGAAAAAATGGCTGAAAACCTTGCCGACCGAGGGCAAGCGGGTGATCTGCGGGCCTGGCGAGAACGCCGGTGTGGTCGATATCGGCGACGGTCAGGCCGCCATCTTCAAGATGGAGAGCCACAACCACCC
>DJHY01000108.1 GCA_002433335.1 Rhodospirillaceae bacterium UBA6608
GTGTTCCTCCAGCCGGTTGATGCAACGGATCATGGTCGACTTGCCGGACCCCGACGGGCCGCAGATCACGATGCGTTCCTTCGACTTCACGGTCAGGTTGATATTCTTGAGGACGTGGAAGTCCCCATACCATTTGTGCATGCCGCGGATCAGGATGATGTCTTCCTTGCCTTTGGAGGAACCGATGGTCCCGGTCGGCGCGGCGGTTTGCATTTCAGCCATGTCTGGTGGCTCCTTTTAATGACCCGTGTGCAGCTTCTTCTCGAGGTACAGGGAGTACCGCGACATCAGGAAGCAGCTCACGAAGAAGAAGATAGCGACGAAGACGTAGACCTCGGTCGACAGTCCGTTCCATGCACTGTCGGCCAGCGATGACCGACCGATGCCCAGGATGTCGAGCCGGCCGATGACGATGACCAGGGTCGTATCCTTGTAGAGGGCGATGAACGTGTTGACGATGCCGGGGATCGAGATCTTCAACGCCTGCGGCAGGATGATCAGGCGCATGGCCTGCCAATACTTCAGCCCCATGGCGTCGGCGGCTTCGTACTGGCCTTTCGGAATGGCCTGCAGGCCGCCGCGGATCACTTCGGCCATATAGCCGGAAGCGAACAACGTGACCATGATCAGCATGCGAACCAGAAGGTCGAAGTTGGTTCCCGGCGGCACGAAGTAACTGAGCATCACCGCCGCGACGAACAGCAGCGTGATCAGCGGCACCCCGCGAATGAACTCGATGAACGAAACGCAGAGAACGCGGATGATCGGCAAATGCGACTGCCGTCCGAGGGCAAGACAGATGCCGATCGGCAACGAGAACGAGATACCGGTCACGCCGATGATGACGTTGAGCATCAGCCCGCCGAATTGGTCCGTCGCAACGTGCTCCAGGCCGAAAATCCCCCCGACCAGCAAGACCCCGGCGATCACCGGGAAGCAGGCCGTGTAGATCAGCCACTTGCCCCGCTGCGGCACCTGATCGAACAGAACAGGCACCAAGGCAACGACCAGAAGGATTGCCGACAGGTTGACCCGCCAGCGTTCCGGCTCGGGATAGAAGCCATAGATGAACAGTTGCAGGCGGCTGCCGATAAATGCCCAACAGGCCCCCGCCGCCTGGGCTTCGCAGTCCTTTCGGGACTCGCCCGTATAGGCGGCGTCGATGAACAGCCAGTCGATCAGCGGCGGGACGATCTTGTAGATCAGATAGAACGTCAGCAGCGTCAACAAGGTATTGGTGACGGATCCGAACAGATTGGTTCGAACCCAATGGATCGGCCCCTTGACCGAAGACGGCGCCGGCCAGCTCGGGTGTTCACCCGGCTCGTAGGCGTTTTCCAGACCAGGGGTCATATCGGGATTGTGCGTGGTTGCCATTGGTCCCTCCCCTTACCGTTCGATCAGCGCGATGCGCTTGTTGTACCAGTTCATGAAGGCCGAAATGACCAGCGAGAAACTGAGGTAAATCAGCAGCACGATGATCATGGTCTCCATCTCCTTACCCGTCTGCATCAACGAGATGCCGCCGATGGTGGCCACGATGTCCATGTAGCCGATGGCGATGGCGAGCGAGGAGTTCTTGGTCAGGTTCAGGTACTGGCTGGCGAGCGGCGGGATGATCACCCGCAGGGCCTGCGGGATGATGACCAGAGACAGCGTGCGGTTCCGTTGCAGGCCCAAGGCCCCGGCGGCTTCCCACTGGCCCTTGGAAATCGCCATGATGCCGGAGCGCACGATTTCCGCGATGAAGGCCGAGGTATAGAACGACAGCGCCAGCCATAGGGCCAGGAACTCCGGCAACATCACGACGCCGCCCTGCAGGTTGAAGCGACCCATCTTCGGCAGTTCCCAGGTCAACGGAGCACCGGAGATCAGGAACACGATCAACGGCAGACCGACGATGATGCCCAGGGAAATCAAGGCCACTGGATAAATGCGGCCCGTCGCTTCCTGTTGTTTCTTCGCCCATTGGCGGAAGATCACGGCGCCGACGACGGCAACCGCAAAAGCGATCACAGTAAAGACGAAGCCCTCATGAAACTCCGGCTTCGGCGCATAGACACCGCGGTTGGTCAGGAACAAAGCCTCGCCGACGCTTAGCGCCTGTTTTGGCAGCGGCAGAAAATGCACGATGATCCCGTGGATCAACAGAATGTGCAGAAGCACGGGAACGTTTCGCGTGAATTCGATGAACACATAAACGATGCGCGACGCCAGCCAGTTGTTGGACAGGCGGATGACACCGAGAATGAACCCAAGGATCGTCGCCGTGATGATACCGCAGACGGCCACCAGGGCCGTGTTCAGTATCCCGACCAGCATTGCCCGGAAATGCGACGATCGAGAGGTATATTCGATCAGTGTTTGGTTGATGTCGTAGGACGCGGGTTCCTGCAGAAAATCGAAGCTGAACGTCTTGCCCAGCGCATGCAGGTTCAGCACCGCGTTGTTAATGATATAGGCGAAAAAAGCGAACAGCAGGGTCATCGTCAAAATTTGAATGATGACCGAGCGGGTCTCTTTGTTTCGCCAGAGTTTGATCAGCACATTCGGGTTTCCCTTCTGTGCCGTCACGCTTCCTTGATCCACAGTCGTGGTCACGTCAGCCCCCTGTCGTTATTGGGCGGTTCAATAAAAACCTTACCGGTGTTCCGCCGCGTTTTTTCCCTCCCAAGAGCACGGAAGGGTGTTTTTGATTTTCGGCCCCTAAAACGAACACGCGCCGGGGGGAAGCCCGCCCGGCGCGTATCGTCTTAAGTCGTATGCACGGCTATGCCCGGCTTACCGGAACGGCGGCGCGTACTGCAAACCACCATTGGTGTATTGGGCGTTCATGCCACGCTCCAGGCCGATCGGGGTCTTCGTGCCGAGGTTCCGCTCGAAGACTTCGCCGTAGTTGCCCGAGGTTTTAATGGCGCGCAGGGCCCATTGTTTGTCCAGGCCGAGCATACCGCCCAGGTCGCCTTCGGCGCCCAGCATACGGGCAACGTCGGGGTTCGGCGGGTTCTTGACCATCTCGTCGGCATTACCGGCCGTAACGCCGGATTCTTCCGCCTGGATCAGCGCGAACACCGTCCAACGCACGATGTCTTCCCACTGGTTGTCGCCATGGCGAACCACCGGGCCCAGGGGCTCCTTGGAGATGATTTCCGGCAGGATCACGTGATCCGACGGCTTCTCGAAGGTCGCGCGGGTGGCGGCCAGGCCCGAGGCGTCCGTGGTGTACGCGTCGCAGCGGTCGGCCAGATAGTTCTTACGCGCTTCGGTGTTGTCTTCGATCGGCACCGGAACGTACTTGATCTTGTTGGTGCGGAAGAAGTCGGCAAGGTTCAGCTCGGTCGTGGTGCCGGTCTGGATGCAGACGGTCGCACCGTCCAGTTCCTTGGCGCTTTTGACGCCCTTGTCCTTGCGGATGATGAAGCCCTGGCCATCGTAGTAGGTCGGGTGGATGAAGGTCAGCTTCACATCGACGTCGCGGACGAAGGTCCAGGTCGTGTTACGGAAGATAACGTCGCCTTCCTTCGAGTTCAGCAGCGTGAACCGGGTTTTACCGGTCGCCGGAATGAATTTGACCTTTTCGCCGTCCCCCAGGACCGCGGCGGCCACCGAACGGCACATGTCCGCATCGAAGCCGGACCAACGGCCATTGGCGTCGGTATACGAGAACCCGGGCAGGCCGGTGTTCACGATGCAATGCAGGATACCGCGCGCCTTCACGTCTTCCAGCGTGCCCGCATGGGCCCCCGACGCGATGCTGACAGCCGCGATGGCGGCTGCTGCGAAACTTGCTCGCTTGATCATAGGTTAAGTACTCCCTGGCTATCTGAAATTTGGTTTGTTGCCTTGTTTTCCGCGGGCATTCGGTTATCCCGCACCCGCGAACATTAATAGCCGTAACATAACCTACAAAAAACTCTCAAGCGAGAATGATTGTCTAATATGCCCGCCGCACCCGCCGAAATGGTGCAGCGCACACGCGCAACGCCTTGCGAAAACATGGTTTCTCGCTATCTTGCCAAAATCTTCCGATCCGCCACCAATCCACCACCAATTCGCCAAGGACGCCCGGCCATGAGCAAGAAACCCCGCCGCAAGGACACCCTGATCACCCATGCGGCGATGAAGCCCTGGGACAACGAGGGCATCCCCAATCCGCCGGTCTATTACGCGTCCACCGTATTGTTCCCAACCGTTGAAGAGTTCCAAACCCGGGACAGCGCCCCCTATCGCGGGGTGCAATACGGGCGCTCGGGCACACCGACGCAGTTCGCATTGGAAGAGGCCGTGACGGCCCTGTACGAAGGCGCGCACAAGACCGTGACCTTCCCGTCCGGCATCGGTGCGATCGCCGCCGCGACCATCACCTTCCTGAAGCATGGCGACCATGTGCTGTTCGCGGATTCAGTCTACGGCCCGACGCGCAAGCGGGTCGGTCAGAACCTGTTGGCCCGTGCGGGGATCGAGGTCGAATACTACGACCCGCTGATCGGCGCCGGGATCGCGGACAAGGTCAAATCGAACACCCGCATGATCTACATGGAATCCCCGGGCTCCCACACCTTCGAGATGCAGGACGTTCCGGCCATCACCAAGGTCGCGCGGGACCGCGAGATCCTAACCGTGATCGACAACACCTGGCCGTCGGCGTTCTTCTGCAACCCGTTTGCGTTGGGTGTCGACATCGTGCTGGAGGCCGGGACCAAATACCTCTGCGGCCATTCCGACGCCATGCTGGGCACGGTTTCGGTCAAGACCGAGGAACAGTTCCAGGCCCTGAAGACCATGCAAAGCACCCTGGGCTCGCGCGCCGGACCCGACGAATGTTATCTGGCGCTGCGCGGTATCCGCACGCTGTCGGTCCGCATGGAACGGCATCAGAAAAACGGTCTACAAGTCGCGAGCTGGCTGGAAACCCGGCCCGAGGTTGCCAAGGTGCTATATCCTGCCCTGCCCTCGGACCCCGGCCATGCCCTGTGGAAACGCGACCAGACCGGCGCGTCGTCCCTGTTCGCGGTGATGCTCGACGCCAAGTACACCAAGGAAGCCATGGCCGCGATGGTCGACGGGCTGGACCTGTTCGGCATCGGCGCCAGCTGGGGCGGTTTCGAAAGCCTGGCGATCCCCATCAATCCGAAGGGATCGCGCACCGCCGTGGCCTGGCCCCATGACAACGTGATGATTCGTCTCCATATCGGGTTGGAGGATCCGCAGGATCTGATCGACGATCTGGAAGAGGGTTTCGCGCGGCTCAACGCCGCCTGAGAAAAGGCACGGAAAAATGAGTAACGATGTGGCGGCGCAGGTCATCGCCCGCCTTAAATTCAACGATGCCGGGCTGATCCCCGCCATCGCCCAGCAATACGACACCGGCGAAATGCTGATGATGGCCTGGATGAACGCGGACGCCGTCCGCGAAACCCTTGCCACCGGGCGGGCCTGCTATTTCTCGCGCTCGCGCGGAAAATTGTGGCGCAAGGGCGAAACCTCGGGCCAGGTGCAGGACCTTAAGGAATTCCGCTTCGACTGCGACGAGGACACGGTCCTGCTGATGGTCGATCAAACCGGCGTGGCCTGCCACACAGGGCGGCACAATTGCTTCTTCAACGCCGTGCGCGACGGGG
>DJHY01000168.1 GCA_002433335.1 Rhodospirillaceae bacterium UBA6608
CCCTGCCCAATGCGTTCGAGCTGGAGCAACTGACCGGGGACAAGGTGGGCGATGTCGGCACCGCCGTGGCCGCCGCCCATGCCTTGCGGACGCGGGGAACAGGGGCGGTGGTCGTGACTTCGGTCCCCGATCATCCCGACCCGCACATGGGCGGCTTGCTGATCGGCACCCTGGCGGTCGACGACGAGGGCGAATGGCTGATCGAGGCGCCGAAACTGAACCGCCGGGCCAAGGGGGCGGGCGATGTCTTCGCCGGATTGTTGATCGGCCACTTGCTATCGGGCATGTCGCTGCGCGATGCGGCGGCGCGGGCCACGGCATCGGTCCATGGATTGCTGGACGCGGCCGACGAAGACGACCTGGATCTGCCGGTCATCCGCCGCCGGGAATTGCTGACCAATCCGGAAAAGCGGTTCGCGCCCCAGGCCGTGCGCTGAGCCTTCGGGCAGCCTCAACGAAATGAAAAGCACCTTGACGCGCCTTTGTGGATATTTTATTTAATCAATTAGTTAAATAAAGATGAGGCGATATTCGATAGCCATGGATAGCTTGAGCGAAACCTTTCAGGCCCTGGCCGACCCGACCCGGCGCGCGATCCTGGCGCGCTTGGCCCGGGGCGAGGCCTCGGTGTCGGAGCTCAGCGAGCCGTTCGACATGTCGCTGCCGGCAGTCTCGAAACATCTCAAGGTTTTGGAACGCGCCGGTCTGATCGAACGCGGCCGTCAGGCCCAATGGCGGCCCTGCCGGTTGAATGCCCAGGGTCTCAAGACGGCCTTCGACTGGGTCGTCGAATATCGGCGGTTCTGGGAACAGAGCTTCGACCGCCTGGACGCCTATCTGGAAGAAATTCAAAGCAAGGACGCCAGCGATGAACGTCATTGATGCCGCTTCGCCCGAGACGATTTTGGAACTCAAGCGGGTGTTCGCCGCCCCCAAGGCTTTGTTGTTCAAAGTCTGGACCCAGCCGGAACACATGGTCCGTTGGTGGGGGTGCGCCGATGCGACGAAAAACGAAATTCAAACCGACCTTCGGCCCGGCGGGGCTTTCTCCGTACGGATGGAATTGGCCGACGGCACGATCCATCGCATCTGGGGGGAATATCGTGAGATCGCGGAGCCGGACCGTCTGGTGTTTACCTGGTCTTGGAAGGGCGAGACCGGGTTCGAGGGCGGGGACACCCTGGTCACCGTGACGTTCGAAGAGGTCGCGGGCGGCACGGAAGTGACTCTGCGGCACGAAAACTTCGCCACGGTCGAAGCCCGCGACTCCCACGGCGAAGGTTGGGGCGCAAGCCTGGAACGCCTGGTCGGTTTTTTGGCCGATCTGTAACGTCATGCCGGTCGTTCATTTCACCAGCCAGTTGGAACGTTTCCTTCCCGCACCCAACGTCGATCTGGGGGGCGAGCCCATGACCTTGGGCGCGGCGCTGGCTGCCGTATTCGATGGGCATCCGGCCTTGCGCAGCTACATCCTGGACGATCAGGGCGCGTTACGCCGCCATGTCGCGGTGTTCGTCGGCGGGCGGCCCGCCGTTGACCGCATCAAGCTAAGCGACCCCGTCGATGGGGACGCGGAAATTCACGTCTTCCAGGCGCTTTCGGGCGGCTGATTTGGAAAAGGACCGGTTGATGAGCGACCTGTTGCATGTGGCGACCCGCAAGGGCCTGTTCGAGATTGCACGAACCAAGGACGGTTGGGACGTGGCGGCCAGTCACTTCCTGGGGGATCCCATTTCCGCTGTCGCGACCATCGACGGCATGACCCTGGCCGCGCCCGACCTGGGCCATTTCGGGCCCAAGCTGTGGCGGCGCGACCGGGCCGGGACATGGGCGGAAATGGCGATGCCGACCTTTCCGGAAAAACCCGAAGACGCCGAGGACGATCCCCACCCCTGGACGCTCGGCCGCATCTGGAACTTCACGCCAAGTGCCGTCGATGGTCGGGTCTACGCGGGCACCATGCCGGGCGGTCTGTTCCGCTCCGACGATATGGGCGAGACCTGGTCCCTGGTCGAACCCTTGTGGCGGCACCCTGACCGCAAAAAATGGTTCGGCGTCGCCGGCGGCGAGATGCCGGGGATCAGCTCGGTCCTGGTCGATCCGCGCGATGCGAACCATGTCACCGTCGGTGTGTCCACGGGCGGCGTTTGGTCGACCCGCGACGGCGGCGATACCTGGGCCGTCATCAACAAGGGCATGGTCAATGAATACATGCCGCCGGACCAACAGGGCGATTCCATCCCGCAGGATATCCATCAGCTCTCGCAATGCCCTGCCCATCCCGATGTGGTCTGGTGCCAACATCACAGCGCGATTTTCCGCTCGACCGACGGCGGTGAGAACTGGGTGATGGTCGATGCCGCGCGGCCGACGGGCTTCGGCTTCGCCGTGCAGGCTCATCCGACCGATCCCGAAACGGCTTGGTTCGTGCCTGCGGAAAAGGACGAGCGGCGCATCCCCCTGGACGGGAAGCTGGTGGTGTCCCGCACCCGCGACGGCGGCAAATCGTTCGAGGTTCTGTCCAAGGGGCTGCCGCAGAAGCACGCCTACGATCTGGTCTATCGGCATGCGCTGGCGGTCGACGAAAGCGGCGAACGGCTGGCTTTCGGTTCGACCTCGGGTGGGCTTTGGATTTCCGAAGATGCAGGGGATAGCTGGGCGGCGTTGGACGCCCGCCTGCCGCCCGTGGCGGCGGTGTCGTTCGCCTAGGCGACCCTGAAAAATCCCATCATCCCAGATTTCTGATGCTCCAGAATGTGACAATGGAGCATCCAGTCGCCGGGGTTATCGGCGACGAAGGCGATTTCGGCCTCGCCGTCGACCGGCAGCAGAACCGTATCTTGCCAGGGGAGGGCCGGGTCAGGTTCGCCGTTGCGGCTGAGCACCCGGAAGGTATGGCCGTGCAGGTGGATCGGATGGGGAAATGCCGTCCGGTTGCGCAGCGTCATGACGACGCTTTCGCCCCGCTTGAACGTGAACATCGGATCGTGGTGATGCTCGCCGTATTGCATCGGCGGATAGACCACGCCGTTGAACGACCAGAACATGGCGTGTTGGCGGGCAAGCTCGCGCCCGGTCAACAGTTGGCCCTTGAACATCGCGGTCTCGATCCCGCCCATGGCCCCGCCATCCATATCCAGCGCCAGGCGCGTCGCGCTCGTCAGGTCGGGTTCGGGAAGAGGATTGGCGGCCCAGATCACCGGATCGGGCCGGGGCGCGTCGGTTTTCGTCGGGGCCGTACCATAGGCCAAGTCGGCCAGACGGTAGCGAATGCCCTCGGGCGAATTGTCGATCACCGAGAATTTCTCGCCCGGCTTGCCGTCCATATCGATGATCAGGTCGGCCCGCGCACCCGGCGGGATCAACAACTCGCCTTCGTCGAACCGGCGCGGCGGCACCGGGTGGCCGTCGATCGCCGCCAGCCAGGGGCGGTGGCCCTTGAACGACAGGCGGAAAATCCGCGCGTTGGCGACATTGATCAGGCGCAGGCGAATGCGTTCGCCCGGCGTGACGGGAATATCCTCGGCGATGCGGCCGTTGACGGTCACCGTGTTGCCGAACCGACCGCCATGGATCATGTCGTGGAACGGTCGCTCGAACGAAGCGATGGCCCCGTCTTTGCGCAGCCGCCAATCGTCGATCACCCAAAGTACGTCGCGGTCGACGGCGGGCGGGTTCGGCTCGTCGATGATCAGGGCCCCGGCCAGTCCGCGCGCGACCTGCTCCGACGAATTGAAATGCGGGTGGTACCAGAAGCTTCCGGCGTCGTCGGCATCGAATTCGTAGACGAAGGTCTCGCCCGGCTTGACCGGCGGCTGGGTCAGGAACGGCACGCCGTCCATGCCATTGGCCAAGCGGATGCCGTGCCAATGAACGGTCGAGGGCTGTACCAGGTTATTCTCGAAATGGATCCGCAGGCGTTCGCCCTGGCGGGCGCGGATGACCGGCCCCGGCGTCTGGCCGTTATAGGCCCAGACATCGGTCTTGGGGCCGTTCTGCCCGACGATGGATACGTTGGCCGGTCCGGCCCGCAGGCGGTATTCGCGCAGGCCGTCCTTGGCAAAGGTCAGACGGGGCAGGGACAAGCAGGCCAGCGAGGCGCCCATCACGGCGCCGATCCCGGTCAGCGCCTGACGGCGCGAAACCGGGGGCGGGGTCATTTCCCGCCTGCCGGCGCTGGGGCCGGGGGCGTCGCGGCGCGGTCACGCAGATTGGTTTCTTTCTGCGATTCAATCTGGCGGGCGGTCCAGGTCGTCTTGAAATAGGCGATCAACGCCCAGATTTCCTGGTCGGTCAGTTTGCCGCCCATGACCTTACCGTAACCGCTGTCATGGATGCGCTGGCTTTTGCCGTCCTTGGTACGGATGCCGGTGGCGATGGCTTCGAACAGATGGTTGTCCGACAGGTGCCAGGTCACGCCGTCGGCGCTAAGTGGGATGCCTGCTTCCTTGGGGGAATTGACCTCCCACGACGGTTTGCCTTTCAGCTTCACGCCGTGGCAGGCCATGCAGTTGCGCTGATAGACCAGTTGCCCGATATCGACCTGCTTACGGTTTTCCGCTGCCGCCAGGCTGATTTCGTCCGGGCGTTGGCTCGCCGCGAAGGCGACGACGGCGACGCAAAGCGCGATCGCGGCCAAGCCGATCCACAATCCGATGTGGCTGGGGCGCGGGGCCGTTCCTTGCGTCGCCTGGGTCGTCATGGCGTCAGGCCGCCTTCTTCATGTAAGAGCGGATCAGCTCTTCGGCGATCTGCACCGTGTTCAGGGCGGCACCCTTGCGCAGGTTGTCGGACACGCACCAGAACGATAGGCCGTGCGGAACCGTCGGGTCCTTGCGCAGGCGCGAGACGTAGACCGGGTCTTCACCGGCGCATTCGATCTGGGTGACGTAGCCTTCGTCGGCGCGGTGATCGACGACGGTAACGCCGGCGGCGCTGCGTAGGGCGTTGCGGGCTTCTTCCTCGGTCACCGGGTATTCGAATTCAACGTTGACCGCTTCGGCATGGCCGACGAACACCGGCACGCGCACGCAGGTCGCGTGAACGGCGATATCCGGGTCCAGGATCTTCTTGGTTTCGACCACCATCTTCCATTCTTCCTTGGTCGAACCGTCATCCATGAAGACGTCGATATGGGGAATGCAGTTGAAGGCGATCTGCTTGGTGAACTTTTCCTGGTACTTGTGGAACGGCTCATTGGCGTAGATGCCGCGCGTCTGGTTGAACAGCTCGTCCATGCCTGCCTTACCGGCGCCGGACACCGACTGATAGGTCGAAACGACCACGCGCTTGATCGGCTGCAGGTCGTGCAGCGGCTTCAGCGCGGCGACCATCTGAATGGTCGAGCAGTTGGGGTTGGCGATAATGTTCTTTTTCGCGTAACCGGCCAGAGCATGGGGGTTCACTTCGGGCACCACCAGGGGCACGTCCGGGTCCATGCGGAAATGGCTGGTATTGTCGACGACCACGGCGCCGGCGGCGGCGGCGATCGGCGAGTATTTCGCGGAGATCTTGGCGCCCGGGCTGGACAGCACGATGTCGGTCCCAGCGAAGTCGAAGGTTTCCAGGTTCTGGACCTTCAGCACCTCATCCTCGCCGTAGGAAATTTCGCGCCCGACGGATCGGGACGACGCCAATGCCACGACCTCGTCGGCCGGGAATTCGCGTTCCGCCATGATCTGCAGAACTTCACGGCCCACATTGCCCGTGGCGCCGACGACGGCAACTTTGTAACCCATGGTCTTACTTCTCCTTACGTCCCCTGGGGGCCTTTGGTTTTTCCCCGGGGTCGTGCGCGTATCTTAACGCAAACGGCCCGCGGGGTGTATCCGCGGGCCGTTTGAGATTATTGCAATAGCAAGCCGGCCCGCGTCACCTTTTGATGGCGGTTTTAATGGTCGGCTTGGTAATGGCCGCCCAAATCAGCTTGGACATTTGCGTGTTCATGGCCGCTGACATACTCCCATGGCCGAGGCGGCGCAAGGGAAAACCGATTCGAAGCCGGAACCGATCACTCGGTGAAGCTGATGGGCAGGTCCATGCGGACGGTCGTGCCCTGGCCGGGGGTGCTGGCGATCGAGACCTCGCCGCGTAGCATCTCGACCAGGCGTTTGACGATGGCCAGCCCCAGACCCGTGCCCTTTTCCTTGCGAACGTAGCTGTTGCCTGTGCCGTCGTATGGATTGAAGACCGTTTCCAGCATTTCCGGCGGCATGCCGACGCCCGTATCGGCGACGCTCAGGTTAAAGCGTTTGTCCCCATTCGGTTCGACCGCGACGGTGATCTTGCCGCCGTCGGGCGTTGCCTTGACGGCATTTGACAGCAGGTTCAACAAGGCCTGCCGCAAAAAGGTCTCGTCCAATTGCACCTGGGGGAAGCCCGTGGGCAGGCGTTTTTCGAAGCTTAGATTCTGTGCGCCGTCCGTGCGCTGAATCAGGTCCATGCAGGTCGAAATGCATTCGTTCAGGTCGAGCGTGACAAGGCGGAACTCGGTCTTTCCGGCCTCGATCCGCGACAGGTCCAGCAGGTCATTGATGATGTTCAGCAACAGGACAGCGCTGTCGCGAATATCGCCGGCATATCCCTGGTAGCGGACCGGGTCGTCGAACCGGGTGTGGATCATCATTTCGGCGAAGCCCAGGATCGCGTTCAGCGGCGTGCGCAGCTCGTGGCTCATATTGGCCAGGAAGTCGGATTTCACGGCGTTGGCGTTTTCCGCCTGGGCCTTGGCCTCGCGCAGCTCTTCGGCATTGCGGGCGCGTTCGGTCACGTCGTTGAAGATCGACACGATCCCGCCATCGGGCAGGCAGCCGCGATGGACGTCGAACGTCCTGCCCCCGGCGCGGTGCAGGACTTCGTGCGGCAGCGGCGGCTGGTCCCACATCTCGTGATAGCGGGTGTCGGCCAGTTCGATGGGATCGCCCTCGCCCAGGTAGCCGTTGCGGGCCGAGGCCAGGATGAATTCGCGGGCGTGCATGCCGATGGAAACTTCGTCCGGCTCCAGCCCCATCAATTCGGCGAAGCGTTCGTTGTAGGCCATCAGGCGCTGATCCGCCCCCCAGACACAGACCGGCTGACCCAGGGTTTCGAACAGCGTCTGCAGCAGGGCGGACTTTGCTTCCAGTTCCTGTTCGACGACCTTGCGCTGACTGACGTTGCGCGTCACGGAAACCAGATCGCCGTTGTCCAACCAATAGCGGTTGCGGGTGATCGTCGTGCCGTTGGCCAGGTAGAATTCTTCGGGATTGTTCCGGGTGCGCTGAAGTTCCAGCATCTTCAGCCGGTTTTCCGCGATGGTCCGGGGATCGCCCCGGCCGTATAGGCCCCGACGGGCGAAGGCTTCCAGTATGTCGAGGTGCGGCATGCCGTATTCAAACTCGATCGGCGGCTTGCCGGTGGTTTCCGCGAAGGCCTTGTTCCAGGCGGTCAGGCGGTCATGGCTGTCGAAGACGCTGATGGCTTCGTCCATGGCGTCGACGATCCTCTGCCAATCCGGCTGCCCGTCGGTTGGTTTTTGATATCGTTTCGGCTTGGGGTCGAGGTTCTTCGGATCCCGCATGCTCACCTTCCGACTGCGGCGCGCCCGTTCCCGGGCGCGCCGTCGCCGTTGTTGTTATTCGACGGCCTTTCAGGCCGCGCATTATTAGCGATGCGGGGCGCCTTTGCCCCATGCGCGGTCTTAGGCGGACAACTTGTCCAGTTCTTTGGCCACGTTCTCGCCCATCTGGTCGGTCGAGATCTTGGTCATCCCGGCTTCCATGATGTCGGCGGTGCGCAGGCCACCATCCAACACGTTCTTGCAGGCCTGATCGATCAGGTCGGCGTCTTCGCCCATGTCGAACGAATACTTCAGGCACATGGCGAAAGATTGAATCATGGCGAGCGGATTGGCAATGCCCTGTCCCGCGATGTCGGGGGCGGAGCCGTGGACCGGCTCGTACAGGGCCTTGCGGCGGCCGCTTTCGTCAGCCGCACCCAACGAGGCCGAAGGCAGCATGCCCAGCGAGCCGGTCAGCATGGCGGCGCAATCGGACAGAATGTCGCCGAACAGGTTGTCGGTGACGATCACGTCGAACTGCTTGGGCTGGCGGACCAACTGCATGGCGCAGTTATCGGCGTACATGTGATGCAGGTCGATGTTGGGGAAGTCCTTGCCGACTTCGGTGGCGATGGCGCGCCACAGCACGCCCGTCTCCATGACGTTGGCTTTTTCGACGGAATGGACCTTGCCCGACCGCTTGCCGGCC
>DJHY01000123.1:0-3726 GCA_002433335.1 Rhodospirillaceae bacterium UBA6608
AAACCACAGGCGAGTAACGGCCTTGATAACGCGAATTCGATTTCCTTTCTCTTATGATTCCCGTCGGATTTCCGGCGTTTCACGAATTGCTCTTGGCGCCGCCGCAGTGGCGGGCTTGATGGCATTGGCCCCGGCACCGGCGCATGCGCAGTCCCTGGCCGACGCCTTGATCGCGGCTTACAGCAACAACCCGACGTTGGCGGCCCGGCGGGCGCGCTTGCGGGCGACGGACGAACAGGTGCCGCAGGCCCTGTCGAACTGGCGGCCTTCGGTCTCGATCACGGCCGATGCGGGGTATAACCGCAACCGCTCGACGCTGCGGACTTCCGACCGAACCCAGAACCGCAATCCGGCCTCCGCCGGGGTATCGGTCACGCAGCCGCTGTATCGCGGCGGGCGAACCCTGGCCGCGACAGAAGGGGCGGAAAATTCCGTCCGCGCCGAACGGGCGCGTCTGATCGATACGGAACAGGATATTCTGTTGGCTGCGGCCACTGCCTATCTGAACGTGTTTCGCGACGAAGCGGTGTTGGATCTGAACATCAACAACGAAAAGGTTCTGAAGCGCCAATTGGAGGCGACCAAGGACCGGTTCGAAGTGGGTGAAATCACCCGTACCGACGTTCACCAGGCCGAAGCGCGTCTGGCGGGGGCCACGGCCGACCGCATTCGCGCCGAAGCCAGCCTGGAAAACTCGCGCGCCAATTACGAAAACATCGTCGGCCTGCCCGCGCCGAAGGGCCTGAAGCTGCCCGCCGATCCGGAAGGGCTGCCGAAGGACCGGCATGACGCCATCACGCAGGCGGCCACGAACAACCCGAACGTCGTCGCCGCCGAATTCGACCGCAAGGCGGGGCAGAATACGGTGCGCGAGGTCAAGGGCGAACTGCTGCCGCAGGTCGATCTGACCGGCAGCGTCGACCGTGCCTATGAAAGCTCTCGTGCCTATCAAAGCTCTACGGACTCGGGCCGAATCGATTCCGCCGAGGTGATGGTCAACCTGACGATCCCGCTGTATCAACAGGGCGATGTGTACTCTCGTTTGCGCGAAGCCAAACAGAGCCTTGCGGAATTGATCCGCAACATCGATCAGGCCCGCCGCGATGCGGTCGAGGATGCGACCAGCGCCTGGGAAAACCTGCAAACGGCCCGCGCCCGCGTGGTGTCGTTCAGATCGCAGATCGAAGCCAACGTGGTCGCCCTGGACGGGGTCGAACGTGAAGCCGCCGTCGGCTCGCGCACCGTTCTGGACGTGCTGGACGCCGAACAGGAATTGTTGGACGCCCGCGTCGGCCATACGGAAGCCCAGCGGGACGAGCGGGTGGCGGCGTTTGAGCTGGCCACCGCGATCGGTCGGATGACGGCGCAGGACCTGAGCCTCGGAGTCGATGTTTACGATCCGCGTAAGCACTACGACGAAGTGCGCGGTAAGTGGTTCGGCGGCTCCAGCAGCGACGAAGGCAAGTAAGGTTTGCCTGTAAGCGGCCGCTGCGCGGGGCGTATGCGGCCGCTCGCAACCGGGAGCGTTCCGGCGTTCCGCGTTAATTTCCAGTGATATACCAAATATTAACGATCAACGTGGGTTAATGGCTGGTGTATGTTGGGAAAGTGGCGTGATTCGGTGCCTGCGTGGGAGTGGGGAGCCGATAGCGCGACGAAAATTGATGGGCATGCGGGATTATGAGCGAAGAAGCCGAAGCTGCTGAAGGCGGCGAACCTTCGATGGAAGATATCCTCTCTTCCATCCGCAAGATTCTTGCGGAGGAGGAAGACGAGGAAAACGGCGCTGCGCCGGCTGAAGAAGCCGCCGCGCCCGAACCGGAGCCCGAGCCGGAACCGGAACCCATGCCGGAGCCCGAGCCGGAACCGGAACCAGAAATCGACATGACCGAACTGGACGAGCCGGAACCCGAGCCCGAGCCGGAACCGATGCCCGACATCGACGACTTTTTCGAGTCGGAACCCGAGCCGGAGCCGATGGCTGCCGCCGCGCCGCCGCCGCCGCCCCCTCCGCCGCCCGCGCCGGAACCCGGCCCGATGGCGGATATCATGGAATTGACGCCGGACATGATCGCGCCGGACGCCATCATTTCGCAGCCGACCTCGTTGCACGGCTCTGACGTTCTGGCCGAGTTGGCCAAGGCGATTCTCGACCGCCGCGACCTGCCGGTCATGTCGTCGGGCGATGCGTCGCTGGAAGGCATCGTGCGCGAAATGCTGAAACCGATCCTGCGCGAATGGCTGGATCGTAATCTGCCGTACCTGATCGAACGCTTGGTGAAGAAGGAAATCGACACCATGGTGAACCGGGCCGAAGGCCTGGACAACTGGGGTTGATCAGGACGCCCGGGCGTTCCGGTTAAAAACCGGAGCCTGGGTCTGGAAATCTGAATGCGTCGGCGTTAAGTTGCGCCGGTTCCCCCGGGGAGCGTTGGTTCCCCGGGGTTTTTCGTATCTAAACCAGAATTCAAATCCCGAATTTAAACCGAAGCGTAAGGACCGCCGGCCATGGCCGAATTGGAAAAGACCTACCATCCCGAAGAGGTGGAAGCCCGCCGATACCAGGAATGGGAGGAGAGCGGCGCGTTCGCTCCCGCACAGGCCGGTGGCTCGGGGGGCGAGGGCGCCAACGGTCAGCCGTATACCATCGTCATTCCGCCGCCGAACGTGACCGGCAGCCTGCACATGGGGCATGCGCTCAACAACACGCTGCAGGACATCCTGATCCGCTATCACCGCATGAAGGGCGATCAGACCCTGTGGCAGCCAGGCACCGACCATGCGGGCATCGCGACCCAGATGGTGGTCGAGCGCATGCTGGAGGCCGAAGGCGTCAAGCGCACCGACCTGGGTCGCGACAAGTTCGTCGAGAGGGTCTGGGAATGGAAGGCGGAATCGGGCGGCACCATCACCCGTCAGCTGCGCCGCATGGGTGCGTCCTGCGATTGGTCGCGTGAACGCTTCACCATGGACGAAGGTCTGTCCAAGGCCGTCGTTAAGGTCTTTGTCGAACTGCACAAGCAGGGCCTGATCTACCGCGATAAGCGGCTGGTCAACTGGGACCCCAAGCTGCACACCGCGATTTCCGACCTGGAGGTCGAACAGCGCGAGACAAAAGGCAAGATGTGGTTCTTCAAGTACCCCATCGAGGGCCGCGACGGCGAATACATCACCGTCGGCACGACCCGCCCGGAAACCATGCTGGGCGATACCGGTGTGGCCGTGCACCCCGATGACGAGCGATATAAGGACCTGATCGGCCAGTACGTGGTGCTGCCGATCGTCGGGCGGCGCATTCCCATCGTCGCCGATAGCTACGCCGACCCGGAAAAGGGCTCCGGCGCGGTCAAGATTACCCCGGGCCATGATTTCAACGATTTCGAGGTCGGCAAGCGCAGGGGGCTGGACGTCATCAACATCTTCGACGCCGACGCCCATATGAACGAGGAAGTGCCGCAGAAGTTCCAGGGGATGGAGCGTTTCGCCGCCCGTCAGGCGATCCTGCATGACATGGAAGAACTGGGCCTGCTCGACCGGGTCGAGGACAACGCCATGACCGTGCCGCATGGCGACCGGTCCGGCGTGGTGATCGAGCCCTGGCTGATGGATCAGTGGTTTGTCGACGCCAAGACCCTGGCCAAACCGGCCATCGAGGCCGTCGAGACGGGCAAGACCAAGTTCGTGCCCAAGAACTGGGAAAACACCTATTTCGAATGGATGCGCAAC
>DJHY01000123.1:4086-4272 GCA_002433335.1 Rhodospirillaceae bacterium UBA6608
TGGTGGGGCCATCAGATCCCGGCCTGGTTCGGCCCGGACGGCGAAGTTTTCGTTGAATTGTCCGAGGAAGAAGCCCTGGCCGCGGCCCGTGCCCATTACGGCAAGGACGATGTCGAGCTGACCCGCGACCCCGATGTGCTGGATACCTGGTTCTCGTCGGCCCTGTGGCCGTTCTCGACCCTGGGC
>DJHY01000005.1:0-10977 GCA_002433335.1 Rhodospirillaceae bacterium UBA6608
TGACTGCCGGCTCGCCCGGGCGAATCTCCCAGATATCCAGGAACGCCGCGCTTTCGGGCGTTTCCTCCGGCGGGCGCTTGTCGCATTGCCGGGCGATGATCTCCAACGTGCCGAAGCGCACGACTTCGCCGACCCGGGCTTCGATGGTCGATACCCGCGCGGTGACCTTGTCCAAACCTTGAAGAATCACCTTGTTCATCGGCGCGGCCTGGGCTGCGCCCACCGCCAGCAGCATCAATCCGGCAAACGTCAGGATATGGGCGACCGAGCGCCGCATCTTGGCTTACTTCCCGCCCGTGGCCAGGAAGATGACCTCGCCGACCTGATCTTCCAGGGATTTGAAATCCTCGGTCTTGGCGATCTTGCCGCCCGGAGCCAGAGTTTCCTTGGCCTGACCGGGTTTCAGGCGAATGTACTTGCCGCCCAAAATCCCCTCGGACCCGATGGTCGCGACCGTATCGTTCGGCAATTTCACGTCGGGCTGGATCGACATCACGACCACGGCCTCGAACGAGGTCGGATCAAGCCGCCGGTCGAGCACCGTGCCGACCTTGATCCCGTTGATTCGCACGTCGCTGCCCTTGGCCAACCCGCCGATCTTCAGGAAATGGGCCTTCACCTCATAGCCCGTGACCGCTTTGACCTGCGCCACGTTGAAAGCGAAGAACAGGAACACGCCGGCAACGATCAGCACCACGCCGCCTAGAACCGTTTCGATAGCGTTGCGCCCCATGGCCGCCCCCGTTCCTATTTCAGTTGCCCGGCCGCTTCGGCGGCGGCTTTGCGTTCCGCCTGCGCCGCCCGGCCTTGGGAAATAATGAGATCAAGAATGTCGCTGACGACCTGCGCGTCCTGGGTATAGGCAATGACATCGCCTGTTTTCAGCGGCTGTTCCGCCGCCCCCGGCTCGACCACGATGTATTTCTCGCCGAACAGGCCATCCGTCTGGACCGAGGCCGACGAATCCTTCGGCACCGGCACCGCGTCGGACAGGCGTAGCGTCAGAACCGCCCGAAACCGGTTGTCCAAGCGCTGCGCCGTGACCGTGCCGATCCGCACGCCGCCCATACGGACCTCAGCCCCGGGGGCGATTCCATCGACTCGCCCAAACAAGGCATCGACGCGCACATGCCCATCGGCGACCGAGGACATATCGCGGCTTTGATTCAGGAATCCGATCACGACCAGCAGCGTAAGCAGCGCCAGCGCACCGACCAGTTGTTCCTTGATCTCCAGGGTCATGACCTTGCGACCGTTATCGCGTGAGGCACCGGACGGCGTCCATGACGTATGGACGCCTCGCCGCTCACTCGGGGGCCCAGGCTTCGTAGTCGCCGGTGGCCTTGGCCCGCTGGCCGCCCTTGAAATCGTGGCCAGCCGGGCGATAGGCGCCCATCGTACCGGTCAGGTTCGGCACATGCTCTTTCTGCCACGGGCGCGCTTGCGTCGCGCTTTCGGTCAGCGGCTCCGCCGTGGTGTGGTGAAGCCAAGCATGCCACTCGGCGGGCACCTTCGACGCTTCCTTGCCACCCTTGTACAGCACCCAGCGGCGTTCGCGGCCGTGCAGCGACGCCCCCTTGTGCTTGTAGTAACGGTTGCCGAATTCGTCGGTGCCGACCAGCTTGCCGTAAATCCATGTGTGCAGGAGCGTTCCGATGTCCATGACGTCTCTATCCACCTGAAGTATCGCCGGAATATGGCACCATGTGGGCGCAAGGTCCAGGGCTCGTCGCCAATTATATGGCCGTTATGACACCAGGTCATACACTACATATCGGACCGGTCGAACTATGCCTTTGGTCATAACCCCCGGATTTCCGGGCGGTTCCACAAAATCAAGTAATTTTTTCGCAACAAAAGCCCTAAATCTTGAAATAATTATATTGCCGCCCCCCGAAACCGCTGGCTACATTTAGCGCTCTTCACGCCTGGGCAGACACATTATCTAGTAAGGCAGCGCATGCCTTCCGCGCCGTCGGCTGAAAACGAACCGGGACCGTACACGGGCCTGCCGACAGACAGATTGGTGACCGACGATCCAGCGCCGGCGCCACAGGGACCAGATAGGGATACCAAACGGGGTAACGATGCAGATCAAGCGGCATTTCACAAAGCAGGACAAGTCGCCTTACGCGGCGATCAAATTTCGTCAGGCCACCAGCGAAATTCGCAATCCGGACGGCTCTGTCGTCTTTTCGCAAGACGGCATCGAGGTGCCGGAAGCTTGGTCGCAGGTTGCCTGCGACGTTTTGGCGCAGAAATATTTTCGCAAGGCCGGGGTTCCCGCCAAGCTGAAGAAGGTCGAGGAAAACTCGGTTCCGTCTTGGCTGTGGCGGTCCGAGCCGGACGATGCGGCGCTGAAGAAGCTGCCGAAGGAAAAGCGTTTCTCCGGTGAAATGAGCGCCAAACAGGTGTTCGACCGACTGGCCGGAACCTGGACCTACTGGGGCTGGAAAGGCGGTTATTTCGATTCCGAAGCGGATGCGCAGGCCTATTTCGACGAAATGCGCTTCATGCTGGCCAAGCAGATGGCTGCCCCGAACTCGCCGCAATGGTTCAACACCGGTCTGCATTGGGCCTATGGCATCGACGGCCCGGCGCAGGGTCACCACTATGTCGACTTCGAAACCGGCAAGCTGGTCGCCTCTCAGTCCTCTTATGAACACCCGCAGCCCCATGCCTGCTTCATCCAGGGCGTCTCGGACGACTTGGTGAACGAAGGCGGCATCATGGACCTGTGGGTCCGCGAAGCGCGTCTGTTCAAATACGGCTCGGGTACCGGCTCCAACTTCTCCCACCTGCGTGGCGAGAACGAGCCCCTGTCGGGCGGCGGTCGTTCCTCCGGCCTGATGAGCTTCCTCAAGATCGGCGACCGCGCTGCGGGCGCGATCAAATCCGGCGGCACCACGCGCCGCGCCGCCAAGATGGTCGTGGTCGACGTCGATCACCCGGACATCGAGAACTACATCGGCTGGAAGGTCCAGGAAGAGCAGAAGGTCGCGGCCCTGGTCGCCGGCTCCCGCCTGGCCAAGAAGCACATGACCGCCGTCATGGCCGCCTGCCAGGCCGACCTGGGCGCCGACGCCGGCGCGGACGACCGTTTCGACCCCAAGGCGAACCCGGCCCTCAAGGCCGCGATCAAGGGCTGCCGCGGGGCCATGATCCCCGACAACTACGTTCAGCGGGTGATCCACTTCGCGCGTCAGGGCTATACCGAGATCGATTTCCCGACCTACAACACGGATTGGGATTCGGAAGCCTATGTCACCGTTTCGGGCCAGAACTCCAACAACTCGGTTCGTCTGACCAACGACTTCATTCGTTCGGTCCTGGACGACGGTGAGTGGGAACTGATCCGCCGCACCGACGGCACCGTCCACAAGCGGGTCAAGGCCCGCGACCTGTGGGAAAAGATCGGCTATTCGGCCTGGGCCTGCGCCGATCCGGGCTTGCAGTACGACACCACCATCAACGAATGGCACACCTGCCCCAATTCGGGCCGGATCAACGCCTCCAACCCCTGCTCGGAATACATGTTCCTGGACGATACGGCCTGTAACCTGGCGTCCCTGAACCTGATCACCTTCGCCCAGCAGGATGGGACGTTCAACGTCGCCTCGTTCGAGCACGCGGTGCGTCTGTGGACCGTGACCTTGGAAATCTCGGTGCTGATGGCTCAGTTCCCGTCCAAGGAAATCGCTCAGCTGTCCTACGAGTTCCGGACCCTGGGCCTGGGTTACGCCAACATCGGCGGCTACCTGATGAACGCCGGCTTGTCCTACGACTCGGTCGAAGGCCGCGCGATCTGCGGCGCCATCACGGCGCTGATGACCGGCACCTGCTACGCGACCTCCGCCGAGATGGCGTCCGAACTGGGCACCTTCCCGCGCTATGAGGAAAACGCCGAGCCGATGCTGCGGGTCATCCGCAACCATCGTCGCGCCGCCCATGGCGAAAGCGCCGGCTACGAAGGGCTGGAAGTCAATCCGGTGCCGCTGGTCGCCAGCGAATGCCCGGACGACGCCCTGGTCGCGGCTGCCGCCAAGGCCTGGGACCTGGCCCTCGAAGCGGGCGAAGCCCATGGCTATCGCAATGCCCAGACCACGGTGATCGCGCCCACGGGCACCATCGGCCTGGTCATGGATTGCGACACCACGGGGATCGAGCCGGACTTCGCCCTGGTGAAGTTCAAGAAGCTGGCCGGTGGCGGCTACTTCAAAATCATCAACCGGATGGTCCCGAAGGCCCTGGTCGGCCTGGGTTACACCGCCGACGAGATCACCGCGATGATCAACTACGCGGTCGGTCACGGCACCCTGGAAGGGGCCCCCGGGATCAACGCAGAATCGTTGAAAGAGAAGGGCTTCTCCCACAATGTTATGACAAAACTTGAAAAGTCGCTGGGCGAAGCCTTCGACATCAAGTTCGTGTTCAACAAGTGGAACCTGGGCGAAGACTTCTGCCGCGAAGGCCTGGGCATCCCGGCCGAGAAGCTCGACGACATGTCCTTCGACATGCTCACCTATCTGGGCTACTCCAAGGCTGAAATCGAAGCCGCCAACACCTACGTCTGCGGTGCGATGACTCTGGAAGGTGCCCCGCACCTGAAGGAAGAACATCTGTCCGTGTTCGATTGCGCCAACCCCTGCGGCAAGATCGGCAAGCGTTACCTGTCGGTCGATAGCCACATCCGCATGATGGCCGCGGCCCAGCCGTTCATCTCGGGCGCCATTTCCAAGACCATCAACATGCCGAATTCGGCCTCGGTCGCGGAATGCAACGAAGCCTACATGCTGTCCTGGCAGTTGGGTCTGAAGGCCAACGCCCTGTACCGGGACGGCTCCAAGCTGTCGCAGCCGCTGCAGGCCGCCCTTCTGGACGAAGCCGACGCCGAGGAAACCCTGGAAGAAGCCATCGCCGACCGTCCGGCGGCCGCCAAGGCCGAGATCGTCGCCGAGCGCATTGTCGAGCGGATCGTCGAACGGGCCGCCGAGCGGCAGCGTCCGCCGGATCGTCGCAAGGGTTACACCCAGAAAGCCGCCGTCGGCGGGCACAAGGTCTACCTGCGGACCGGCGAATACGAAGACGGTGGCTTGGCCGAAATCTTCATCGACATGCACAAGGAAGGTGCCGCCTTCCGGTCGCTGATGAACAACTTTGCGATCGCCATCTCGATCGGCCTGCAGTACGGCGTGCCGCTTGAAGAATACGTCGAAGCCTACACCTTCACCCGCTTCGAGCCGTCGGGCATCGTCACCGGCAACGACACCATCAAGATGGCGACGTCGATCCTCGACTACATCTTCCGCGAATTGGCGGTGTCGTACCTCGAACGCAACGACCTTGCCCATGTCGAACCGGCGGACCTGATGCCCGATACCTTGGGCGATGGCTCGGCCGAGGGCGACCTGCCGGAAGACGAAGCCAACGGCATGATGGACGCGGTCGTTCAGCAATTCGCCAGCCGCGGTTATGTCCGCTCCAAGCAGTTCATGGTGGTCCAGGGCGGCCGTCAGGGCGGCAACGGTTCGAGCAGCGGCAATGCCTCGGCCAGCGGCGGGTCTTCCGCCCCGGCCACGGCGACGGCGGGCGCCATGCGCGCCTCCGGTGCGAGCGGCAGCTCGGGCAGCGGCACGAGTGTCCAGCAGACCGAGACCATCGACACCGTGCTTGAGATCGAAACGTCGGTCATTACTCAGACCGACAACAAGTTGGACCAGATCCGCGAAGCTCGCATGAAGGGCTACGAAGGTGATCCTTGCGGCGATTGCGGCAACTTCACCCTGGTCCGTAACGGCACCTGCATGAAATGCGTCACCTGCGGCGCGACCAGCGGATGTTCGTGATGGTGCGCGTCCCTACTTCCCACAACAAGGAATCCTCCCTGGGAAACTTGGGGCGTGCGGCGGGTCTTGACCCGTCGTACGCCTCTTTTTTGGCCTAGCCAGACGCCACAAGAAATTCAAAGCCGTCCTGGTCACAGCATCAGGACGGCTTTTACTTGCCTAAAATGTAATGCAAACACGGTTTGCGGTCGGGTTGCGTGTTCTGCTAGAACCCATTGAAAATGCTTTCAATGAGAACCAAGTTCCAAGGGAAGCGATAATCTGTCTTTGAGGGATTTGTTAACCAGTTCAAGGTGTAATGGCTTGAACTGCGAATTGTTTTTGGGGAAATCCGGCTTGTGCCGGCGCATTGGAACGGGACATGGAAGAACAGGGCGAGCCCATTCATATCGTCGCGGTCGACGACGACGAGATGATCCTGAAGGCCATCACCTCGATTCTCGAGGCGGCCGGGCATCGCGTAACCGCGTTTTCCAATGCTCGCGAAGCCATGGATCAGCTGCCGGATCTGGCGCCTGATTGCGTCATCTCCGACCTGATGATGCCCGATATCGATGGCTTCCAACTGTGCAAATTTGTCCGCGCCCACGAGTTGCTTAAAGACACGGTCTTCATCGTTCTGACGGCGAAAAGTTATGAATTCGACGTCAACCGGTCCTATGAATTCGGCGCCAACGGCTTCATTCGTAAACCGATCGTCCCCGCCACGTTCCTCGAAAAAGTCGACCGCATTCTGCGCGACGACATCGAATTATCGTTCTGGGGCGTGCGCGGCACCCTGCCCGTTTCCGGCGAAGGCACGCTGAAGTACGGCGGCAACACCAACTGCGTGACGCTGCAGTTCCCCCGCGATCAGATTTTCATCTTCGACGGCGGCACGGGGATCAAAACCTTCGGCGACAAGCTGATGGCCAACGGCAAACGCAACATTCGCGGTCGTATCTTCATCTCCCATCCCCATTGGGACCATATCAACGCCATTCCGTTCTTCGCCCCGCTGTATCGGCAAGGCAACGAGTTCCAGGTCTTCGGTGCGAACCAGGGCGATATCTCGATCCGTGAAATCATCTCGGCGCAGATGGACGGCGTCTACTTTCCGATCACGTTGAAAGAGTTCGCGGCGCGGGTCTATTTCCGTGACCTGGACGAAGAGGAATTGGAAGTCGACGGCATCCGCGTCAAAACCAAGCTGTTGAGCCATCCGGGCAAATGCTTGGGCTTCCGCGTCGAATACAACGGCCGATCGATTTGCTACGTCACCGACAACGAGATGTTTTTCGAAACGCACGAAGCCTATAACCCTCATTACGAGGAAAAGCTGGCTGAGTTCGTGCACGGCGCCGACGCCCTGATCACCGACACGACGTATACGGACGCGGAATATGCCTCCAAGGTGACCTGGGGCCATTCCTGTATTTCGAAAGTTGTCGAACTTGCCGACCGCGCCAAGGTCAAGAACCTGTTCCTCTACCACCATGATCCGGACCAGCGCGATTCCGACATCGACGACAAGCTGGAAACGGCCCGCACCTTGCTGCGCGAACGCGGCAGCGATACCGTCTGTATCGCGCCCAAGGAACGCGAAACCTTCTTCATCTGATCCGGTGCGACGTCGCCGTTCGCGCCCCCCTTACTTGACCGAAAGGACCCCGAACCGATGACCGGAACCGTTGAAACGCGCCTGAAAGAACTGGGTATCGACCTGCCGACGCCCAGCACCCCCGCCGCCAACTACATTCCCTACACCGTCGTCGGGTCGACCGTGTTCGTGGCCGGTCAGGTTTGCGTCTGGAACGGCGAGATCACTTGCCGGGGCCGCCTAGGCGAGGACGTAACCAAGGAAGACGGCTACAAAGCGGCCCGGGTTTGCGGTCTGAACCTGATTGCTCAGGTGCGCGAAGCCTGCGGCGGCGATTTGGATCGCGTCGTGCGGGTGGCCAAGCTGGGCGGCTTCGTCAACTCCACCGCCGATTTCACCGATCACCCGGAAGTCGTCAATGGCGCGTCCGACCTGATGGTCGAAGTTTTCGGCGATGCCGGCAAGCATGCCCGCTTTGCCGTCGGCGCCCCGGCCCTGCCGCGTGGCGTAGCCGTCGAAATCGACGGGATCTTCGAAATCCGCTGATCGGCCGCGCAGCCTATCGGTCGCGCAATTCCGCCAGGAAATTGAGAATACGGGCCTTTGCCTCGTCGTCCTTGGCGACGACGTGATAGGTCCCCTTCAGACCCAACACCTGCATGCCGGTCGTGCCGACGTAGTCCAGGCATTTGATCCGGCGGCCGTGGCGCCAGGGATCGTTCTCTGAATAGACCGCCAGGGCGGGTTCGTCCTTGGGCGCGTTAAAGCCCGTCGAGCAGCGCGTACCGCTCATCACGCGGCCCTTGAAGACATCGCCCGAATAGGCCGCGACGACGTTCGAGCCCTGCGAATGGCCGAACAGGAACAGCTTGTTCCAATCGACCCAGGGAAAACCCTTCATTCCGGCCAGGGCACGATCCAGTTCCTCCAGCCGCCAGGAAACGACGTTCTGATAAATGCCTTCCGGCCCGGCGCGGGAATGGGTCTTGGCATCGCAGGTCTTGACCCGGCCCGGACGGGCAAAGCTGTCGGGGGCGACGACGACGTAGCCTGCCTCTGCCAGCATACCGGCATTGAACTTGCCCGAATTGCCGAATCCGCCGCAGCCATGCATGTAGACCACCACGGGCCGCGGCTTGCCTTTGGATAGTTCTTCCAGGGCGCGGGCCACCGACGTCAGGTCACGGCGACCGCCTAAGACGCCCGTCCCGTACGGATTGGCGTCGGCCGGCAAGTAGAAATAGGCCTGCTCCCAGGTCTTCTCGATGGCGTCGGGGCCCAGGGATTCGACCGGGACTTCTTCCATACCGGCACGCGCGCCACCAAACGGAAGCGTCATCAGAAACGTCAAAATCAGGAAAAACGCAAAGGGCCGTCCAGGCATCGCACCACCCTCGATCAAGCGGTTGCCGAACGCGGCCCGCGAGCGCACATTAATCCTCATGATCTGTTTCGAAAATGGGAATTCGCGGCGCATCCGGCCGAATTCGTCACGACAGACAGCGGCGGCTCAAAACCGCCGTTGGATGAAGGACTGAAGGATAGCCCATGCCCGACGGACGCGACGCAGTCGCCATCAAAGTCATCAAATCCCTAAGTGAGATTTCGGCCGATTCCTGGGACGCCTGCGCAGGGGCGGATAACCCGTTTGTCAGCCATGCCTTTCTGTCGGCCCTGGAGGATTCGGGCTCGGCGACGCGTGAAACAGGATGGCTCGGCCAACATTTGGTGATCGAAAACCCGGCGGACGGATCCGTCGCGGCCTGCGCACCGCTTTACCTGAAGAACCACTCCTACGGCGAATACGTGTTCGATTGGGGCTGGGCCGACGCCTATGAGCGCGCGGGCGGGCGTTATTATCCCAAGCTGCAATGCGCCGTGCCGTTCACGCCCGCGACCGGCCCGCGCCTGCTGATCAACAAATCCCTGCCCGAGGCGCAGCAACGGGAGATGCAGGCCGCCTTGATCGCGGGGATGGCCCAGCTCGCGGAAAACCTCGGTGTTTCGTCCCTTCACGTCACCTTCCCAACCGAACAGGAATGGGACGCCTTCGGCGACGGCGGTTTCCTGCAGCGGATCGGTCAGCAGTTTCACTGGGAAAACAAAGGATTCGAGACCTTCGACGATTTCCTGGCCGAGCTATCGTCGCGCAAGCGCAAGAACATCAAGAAGGAACGCCGCGCGGTCGAGGAGGCCGACCTTGATATCCGCATCCTCGAGGGCGCGGACATCACCGAAGGCTACTGGGACGCCTTCTTTCAGTTCTACATGGACACCACCGACAAGAAATGGGGCCAAGCCTATCTGCACCGCCCGTTCTTTTCTCTACTAGGAGAACGCCTGGGAAAGGCGGTCGTCTTGGTCGTCGTCGAAAAAGACGGGCGGCCCGTGGCCGGGGCCCTGAACCTGCGCGGCGCGGATACCCTGTACGGGCGCAATTGGGGCTGCGTCGCCGATTACAAATTCCTGCATTTCGAAGCCTGTTATTATCAGGCCATCGATTACGCCATCGCCAACGGCCTGAAATGGGTCGAGGCCGGAGCCCAAGGCCCCCATAAGGTGCAGCGCGGCTACCTGCCCCGCCGGACCTATTCCGCCCATTGGATCGCCGACCCCGGTTTCCGGCGGGCGGTCGCAAACTTCCTGGAAGACGAAGCCCGCGGCGTGGATACGGAAATGATGGCCTACGGCCGGTTCTCGCCCTTCAAGAAATCGGAATGAACGTATATTTCCGCTTTAATTCAGTGGATTACATTCATTAGCGAGCGGTCACGTTTCATTTACCATTCTTTTCTACGATGTACCGGCTATGGAACGGTACGTGCAAATATACCTGCTGACCGCAGCGGTCCTCGTGGCCCTGTTTCTGGTGACTGCGGCCGCCATCGCGGCACCGCGCGTGCCGGATGCCGAAGCCATGGCCATGAATCCCTTGATCCGCACGGCGGCGTCCCTCTCCAAGGGAGGTCAATGCATCCGCCACGTTCGGACCCGGACGGGCGAAGCCCTCTATAACTCCTGCACCGAATGCATGGTCGTCGGCGTCACCCGCCTGCGCCAGGGCTACACCAACCCGGAAGTCCGCAAATTCAACGTGCAGGGTAATTCCTCGGTCTCTCTGCCCTTCCGCGGGCCGGGACGGACCAACCTGGGCACCATCTATCCCTGTCATCAGGCCAATCTGGTGAAGCCGGAAACCATGACCGACGACAGCGATAAGCAATGCATCACGTTGGAGACGGACAATAAGACCGGTGGCGTCTATCTGGTGAACAGCTGCCGTGCCTGTCGGGCGGCTTCGGTCGTGCGCATGGCGTCGAACGGACGCGCATTGGGCCGTCAAGCCTATGTCATCGGGGCAAAAAGCAACCTGCGGCTGTCGCCGAACGGGGCGGCCAAGGTGGGACTGACCCGCGAAGACCCCTGCCCGCAGTTGGCGAACCCGGGCCGCTGAGCCCCTACCCTAGTCTCTTAAAACTTGATGGCTGATACCGGCGGGGCTACTCCACCCGCGCCGGGACCCTGCCCTTCTTTCGCTTGGCGGGGGGGGGT
>DJHY01000005.1:11228-11399 GCA_002433335.1 Rhodospirillaceae bacterium UBA6608
TGATGGCTGATACCGGCGGGTCTACTCGACCAGCGCCGGAACCTTGCCTTTCTTGCGCTTGGCGGGAAGGCGCGTCGAGCCCGGCTCGGGGAAATCCAGAACCAGTTCGTCGCCATCGACGCCTATCAGGACCAGGCCACCCTTCGACAGCTTGCCGAACAACAGTTCCTC
>DJHY01000005.1:11716-11887 GCA_002433335.1 Rhodospirillaceae bacterium UBA6608
CTCGGCCAGCGGCTTCTTGATGTTCTCCTGAATCACGCGGCTGAGCGGACGGGCGCCGAACAGCTTGTCATAGCCCTTCTTGGCCAGCCATTCGCGGGCGGCGTCGGTCAGCTCGATCACCACGCCGCGATCTTCCAACTGCAGTTCCAGGTTCATCACGAACTTGTCGAC
>DJHY01000289.1 GCA_002433335.1 Rhodospirillaceae bacterium UBA6608
AACATCGTACCTGGCAGGTTGCTTCGCACGCGCGCCGGCGTGGTGTTGAAGGTCCTGCCGGTGGATGACGAGGGCTATCCCGATCTGGATGAGCTTAAAAGTCTGATCGGTCCTCGGACGAAACTGATCGCGATTACCCATGCCTCGAACGTGACCGGGGCGGTGACCGATGTGCGCGCCGTTTGCGCCGTGGCGCATGAACATGGCGTGCCGGTCCTGGTCGATGGGGCGCAGATGGCGGCCCACGGTCCGATCGATGTCGCCGCGCTGGGGTGCGATTTCTATATCGTCACGGGCCATAAGATGTACGGCCCCACGGGGATCGGGGCGCTTTGGGCGCGGTCGTCGCTATTGACCGAAATGCCGCCCTTCCTGGGCGGCGGCGAAATGATCCGCCGGGTGACGTTCGAGCAAACGACCTATGCCCCGCCGCCGCATCGGTTCGAAGCAGGCACGCCACCGATCACCCAGGCAATTGGGCTTGGGGTGGCGGCGGATTGGCTGCTGGGTCAGGACTGGACCGCCATCCAGTGCGAGGAACGAAACTTGATGCGGGGTCTGATGGACCGCCTTGCCGAACGGCCGCGTGTCCGGCTGATCGGGCCGGGCGACAACGGTCGCCGAGTGCCGATTCTGTCGTTCGCGGTCGATGGCGCCCATCCCCATGACTTATGCGAATTGATGGGGTCGAAAGGCGTTTCGCTGCGTGGCGGGCACCACTGCGCCCAGCCCTTGGTCGAGCGCATGGGCGTCGATGCGACGACCCGGGCGAGCATCGGCCTTTACAATACGCAGGCTGACATTGACGCCTTTGCTGCCGCCCTGGACCACGCGTTGGAGGTCTTGGCATGAGCGATGCCGACGCCGTCTACGATGCGCGGATCAAGGACCTTGCCGCCAAAGCCGAGACGTTCGGTCCGGTCGAGCATGCGTCCTGCCGACACGAGGCCGATAACTTTTTGTGCGGCGACCGGGCGACGGTCGAGGTCGGCCTTGAAGGTGACCGCATTCGCGCGGTCGGCGGCAAGATACGCGGCTGCCTGTTGGTTCAGGCGGCGGCGGCCTTGATCGCCGAAACCGCACCCGGCTTGGATCGGGCAGCCCTGGCCGAAGGGGTTGAGCAAGCTCACCGCCTGTTGGCCGAAGGGACGCCCGCGACCGGGGTGTGGGAGGGGTTGAACGCCTTTACCCCCGTGCATGGCCTGAAGCATCGCCACGAATGCGTGATGTTGCCGTTCGAAGCGATGCAAGGCTGTCTGGCTGAAACCGACGGCGATAAGGGCTGAGCCGCGTTGGACCCGTTGACGCAAGGAGCCCTGGGGGCGTCGCTGCCGCTGGCCACGCGTCAGCGCAAGGGGGCTGTCGCTGCGTCCGCCCTGGGGTTTTTTGCCGGGATGGCGGCAGACCTCGACGTTCTGATCGCATCGGATACGGACCCGCTGCTGTTTCTCGAATACCATCGGCAGTTCACGCATTCCCTGTTCTTCATCCCGATCGGCGGGCTGATCACGGCGACCGCGCTTTATCTGCCGTTTCGGCGTTGGCTGGGCATTTCGTTTCTTCAGGCCTGGCTGTTCTGCGTCTTGGGATATGCGACCCACGGCCTATTGGATGCGGCGACGTCTTACGGAACGTCGTTGCTCTGGCCATTCAGCGACCGACGCGTCGCCTGGAGCATCATCTCGATCATCGATCCCCTGTTCACCTTGCCGATCCTAGGCATGGCGATCACCGGCATGGTGCGGCGCTCGGGGCGATGGGGGCGGTTGGCGCTGCTATGGGCGGCGTTCTATCTGAGCCTCGGGTTCTTCCAGCATCAAAACGCCCGGGCCATGGGGATGGACCTGGCGGCATCGCGCGGGCATGCGCCGGTTCGCCTGGATGTCAAACCGGCCTTTGCCAACCTGTTGCTGTGGAAAGTCATCTATGAAACCGGCGACCGCTATTATGTCGACGCCGTGCGTGTCGGGATCGCGCCGATGGTGGCGCCCGGAACCTCCGTGGCCAAGCTGGACCTGGCGCGGGATTTCCCCTGGTTGAAGCCGGATAGTCAGCAGGCGCGGGATGTCGAACGGTTCCGGTATTTCAGCGATGGCTTCATCGCCAAGGACCCGGATCATCCTGATCGGATCATCGACCTGCGCTATTCCTTCGTGCCCAACGAAATCGCCGCCTTGTGGTCGATCGGTTTGTCTCCCGAAGCGGGGCCGGATGCCCATGCCCGGTTCGAAACCCACCGAAAGACGGCGCGCGGCAGGCTGGAGGACCTGTGGGGGGTATTAGTCCGCGCGCCGTCAGCGGTGCCGCGGAATTGATCCGCGGCGGGGAGAGAACTCAGCCGTTCCGGTAGGTATAGGCGTATCCGTTCAGCGCGGGCGCGCCGCCCAGATGGGCGTACAGAACCTTGCTGCCTTCGGGGAAGAAGCCCTTGCGGACAAGGTCCATCATCCCCTGCATGGATTTGCCTTCGTAAACGGGATCGGTGATCATCGCCTCGGTCTTGGCGGCGAAGCGGATCGCCTCGTTCGTTTCGGCGCTGGGCACGCCATAGGCGGGATAAGCGTAATCCGGGTTGATGACGATTTCGTCGTCGCGCACGGGACGGCCCAGTTCGACAATCTCCGCCGTGTTGGTGACGATCTCGCGGACCTGATCCCAGGTCTGTTCGGGCGTGCCCGAGCCGTCGATCCCGATCACGCGGTCGGCACGGTCGTCGGCGGCGAAGCCGACGATCATCCCGGCCTGGGTCGAGCCGGTGACGACGCAGACGATGATATAATCGAACTTGAAGCCCAGTTCTTTTTCCTGGGCGCGGACTTCTTCGGCGAAGCCGACATAGCCTAGGCCGCCCAGCGGATGGACCGAGGCCCCGGCCGGAATGCCGTAGGGCTTGCCGCCTTCGTCGCGGACCGACTGCATGGCTTCTTCCCAGCTTTTGCGGATGCCGATGTCGAAGCCGTCATCGACGATGCGGCTGTCGGCGCCCATCAGGCGGGTCATCAGAATATTGCCGACGCGGTCGTAGACAGCGTCTTCGTGGGGCACCCAGCTTTCCTGCACCAAGCGGCACTTAAGGCCCAGCTTGGCGGCCACCGCGGCGACCATGCGGGTATGGTTGGATTGGACCCCGCCGATGGAGACCAGGGTGTCGGCGTTGGACGCGATCACGTCCGGTACGATGTATTCCAACTTGCGCAGCTTGTTGCCGCCCATGGCCAAGCCGGAATTGCAGTCTTCGCGCTTGGCGTAGATCTGGACCTTGCCGCCGAGGGCTTCGGTCATGCGCGGCAGATGCTCGATCGGCGTCGGGCCGAAGGTCAGCGGATAACGTTCGAATTTCTCAAGATTCATGCTGGGAACCCCCTGGTTTGAACACCAGGAAAGGCTAGCGGAATCCAAATGAAAGGTGCTTTCTATTGCGAGGATAAAATTTAGCGAATGCTATTATATGTTCGAAAAAATCGGATGAATTTTCTGGAAATGGTCGAAATATCGGAATATTCTTCCATGCATGGAAGACCTGGATCGTATCGACCGTAATATTCTCAAGCACTTGCAGGCCAACGGCCGGCTGACCAATGCGGAGTTGGCAAAACTCGTGCATTCCAGCCCCGCGACCTGCCACCGGCGGACCCAGCGGCTGTTCGACGAAGGCTACATCCAATCGGTCCGCGCCCAAGTCGATCCCAGCAAGGTTTCCCGGGGGACGCTGATCCTGGTCGGGGTCGTTTTGGACCGATCGACCAGCGAGAGTTTCGCCGCCTTCGAGAATGCGATCAAGCAACTAGATGTCGTTTTGGACTGTTATTTGGTGGCCGGCGATTTCGATTATTTCGTCAAGGTTCGGGTCCGGGACATGGCGGACTTCAACCAATTGCACGCCGATACGCTGATCTCGCTGCCCGGTGTGCGCCAGACCCGCACATTCTTCGCCATGAAGGAAGTGACCGACAACGCGCCGCTCGAATTCTGACGGCTCTGTATGACTGCCGTGCACTGGCGGTCATGTTCTGACGCTGGGGCGGCATCCTCCAAAGTCCCCGTTCCTCAATATCGGTGTTTTAAGGCGCCATGCCCGGCGGGGCAGGGCCGAGTGACTGCGCGTGCGGTTTTATTTTAATCAATTGACTAAATTAATCACTTGATTAAAATTCCCCCCAATGGAAGCAAACAGAACCTCCGCTGGCGATGGGCCCGCACCGCGTGGCGATGCAACGCGTGACGCCTTGCTGGCGACCGCCATCGACGTGTTCGGACAGGTCGGTTTCCATGCCGCCAGCACACGCGCGATCGCGCGGCAGGCGTCGGTCAACCAAGCGCTGATCGCCTATCATTTCCGCAACAAGGAAGGCTTGTACCTGGCGGCCTTCGCCCATATGGCGGCGCGGATCAAGGAACGCATCGGGCCGGTCGCCGAGGCCGTGCGCGCCGATCTGGCGCTGGATGACGCCGCCGGCCGGGATCGCCATTTGGCGTCCTTGTGCCGGATGACCGATGCCCTGGCCGCTCTTTTGGCCGGGGAAGAATCCGCGCCCTGGGCCCGCCTGATCATCCGCGAGCAGCAATCCCCCGGCCCGGCGTTCGACGTGATCTTCGACGGCGTCATGCGTCCTGTGTCGCAGGTCATGATCGATCTGGTCTCGCGCCTGGACCCTGATGGCCGCGCGGGCGACCCTCGTTTGGTCGTGGCGACCGTCATCGGCCAAATTTTGATGTTCCGCATGGCCCGGGCGGCGGCGATGCGGGTGATGGGTTGGACCGCTGTCGGCGCAACCGAGATTTCACAAATTCAGGGACAGGTTCGGCAAAACTTGAGCGCCCTGTTCCCGACGTCCGGAGAACGGTCATGAAGATCAGCCCACGCATCGTCCTTGCCGCGGCCTTGTTGGCCGTCGCCGCGGCCGTCGCGTTTTGGCCCCCGGCGCGGCATTGGGTGCAATCCGTGACAGGCTTGGCCGGGCCGTCCAACGGTGCGCTGGTCCTGTACGGCAATGTCGATATTCGCGAGGTCGAATTGGCGTTCCGGCAATCGGGCCGTCTGACCGCGATGGCCTTCGACGAAGGCGACCGGGTGACGACCGGTGCGGTGATGGCGGAATTGGACGCAAAACCTTACCGCGATGGCGTCGCCGTGGCCGAAGCGGAGGTAGACCGCCGACGTGCGGAGTTGGACAAGCTGGCCCACGGAAACCGGCCCCAGGAAATCGCCGAAGCCGAGGCAGATGTCCGCCGGGCCGAGGCGACGCTGCGCAACGCCGAAGCGGATTTCAAACGCAAGACCGCCCTGCAGACCACCAGCGCCGCCAGCATCAGCGCCCTGGATGCGGCCCATGCCGCCCGTGACGAGGCCCGCGCGGCCCTGACCGGGAAGCAACAGGCGCTTGAGTTGATGCGCGAAGGGGCCCGCCAGGAAGACATCGCGGCGGCCGAGGCCGCCCTGGCCGCGGCCAAGGCATCCCTGGCCCAGGCGCAGACGGCGCTGGGCGATACGCAACTTTTGTCGCCCGCCGATGCTGTGGTGCTGTCGCGGGTGCGAGAGCCGGGCAGCATGGTCGGCCCGTCCGAAGCCGTCTACACCTTGTCGCTGCGCAATCCGGTATATGTCCGGGCCTATGTCGGCGAGCCGAACCTGGGCCGTGTCGTACCGGGGACCAAGGTGCGGTTGAAGACCGATTCCTCGGACCGGGAGTACGAAGGGCAGATCGGCTTCGTCTCGCCGCGGGCCGAATTCACGCCCAAGTCGGTGGAGACGACGGAGCTTCGGACCGATCTGGTCTATCGCCTGCGCATCGTTGTCTCGGATGCCGACGACGGCTTGCGCCAGGGTATGCCGGTGACCGTCACGGTTCCGCCCCAGGAATAGCGCAGCCCCAGAGCAAAGCAGAAGGAGCCCGCCGCATGCCCGAGCCCATGGCCCATCCGGCTCCGCAGGACGGCACGGCGGTCACGCTCGACGGCGTGGTCAAGCGGTTCGGCGACCTGACCGCCTTGGGCGGGGTGGACGCCGTGATCCGCTATGGCTGCCTGACCGGCCTGGTCGGTCCCGACGGCGCGGGCAAGACGACCCTGATGCGGATGATGGCGGGGCTGATGACGCCCAGCGAGGGCAGGATCGCAGTCGCCGGCTGGAACGTTGCGGAAGATCAATCAGAGATCGCCCCCGTGGTCGGCTACATGCCGCAACGGTTCGGCTTGTACGAAGATCTGACGGTGATCGAGAACCTACGTCTTTACGCCCAATTGCGGGACCTGCCCAAAGGCGAGCGCGACCGGGCGTTCGACCGCCTGCTCGACTTCACCAGCCTGGGACCGTTCACTCGGCGTCTGGCGGGGCGGCTGTCCGGCGGGATGAAACAGAAACTGGGCCTGGCCTGCGCCCTCATGGGCACGCCTAAGGTATTGTTGCTGGATGAACCAGGGGTCGGCGTCGATCCGGTCAGCCGCCAGGATTTATGGGCCATGGTGCAGGCCCTGACCGACGACGGCATGGCGGTAATCTGGTCGACGGCCTATTTGGACGAGGCCGAACGCTGTGCCGAGGTTCTGTTGCTGAATGAGGGTCGCCTGGAATACACGGGCGCCCCGGCGGACCTGACCGCCACATTGGATGATCGCTGCTACCGTATGTCGGCGCCGTCGTTCGACCGTCGCCGGGTCTTGGCCGAGGCTTTGGATCTGGCCAGCGTCGGTGACGGGGTGATCCAGGGCGAGGATTTGCGCCTCGTCCTGCGCCAGGGTGCCGCGCCAACGGAAGCAACCGAGTTGGCCCGTCGCCATGGCGGTCGCCTGACGCCGGTGGTTCCCCGGTTCGAAGATGCCTTCGTCGATTTGCTGGGCGGTGGGCCGGGCGGGACCTCGCCCTTGGCCGAAGGAATGGCGGACATCCGATTGGACAGCGACGTCGCGGTGTCCTGCCGCAACCTGACCCGGCGGTTCGGGGCCTTCACCGCGACCGACGACGTCAGCTTCGACGTGCGGCGCGGTGAAATCCTGGGCCTGCTGGGCCCGAACGGGGCGGGCAAGTCGACCACGTTCAAGATGCTTTGCGGGTTGCTGAAGCCGACGACGGGCGAGGCCCGGGTTGTCGGCCACGACCTGCGCACGGCCTCGGGCGATGCCAAGCGGCGGATCGGCTACATGGCGCAGAAGTTTTCGCTCTACGGTTTGATGTCGGTGCGCCAGAATTTGGAATTCTCCGCCGGGGTTTATGGCCTGGACGGGGCGGAGAAACGCCGCCGGATCGACGAAATGGTCGAGACGTTCCAACTGTCGCGCTATCTGAAATCGGCCCCCGGTGATTTGCCGCTCGGCTACAAACAGCGACTGGCCCTGGCCTGCGCCTTGATGCACCGCCCGCCGGTGCTGTTCCTGGACGAGCCGACCTCGGGTGTCGATCCCGTGACCCGGCGGGAGTTCTGGACCCATATCAACGGCCTGGTGCGCAAGGGTATGACCGTCCTGGTCACCACCCATTTCATGGACGAGGCCGAATACTGCGACCGGGTCGCCCTGATGTATCGCGCCCGTCTGATTGCCCTGGATACGCCGGATGCCTTGAAGCAAGCCGCGCAATCGCCGGACCTGCCGTCGCCGACCATGGAGGATGCGTTCATTCGCCTGATCCGCGCGGTCGACGAAAACGACAGCGCCATAGGCACGGGAACAGACGGATGAGCGGGCCGGCGAGCCGACGGATCGCGCCCCGGCGCGTCGCCGCGTTGATCGGCAAGGAAAGCCTGCAGGTCGTGCGCGACCCCTCGGCAATCCTGATCGCTTTCGTCCTGCCGGTCGTTCTGATGCTGCTGTTTTCCTATGCCGTATCGCTGGACATTCGCAGCATGTCCGTCGGCGTGGTTCGCGAAGCCGATGACGCCCCGTCGCAATCCCTGGCCGCGGCCTTCGCCGCCAGCCGCTATTTCGCGGTGACCCCGGCCCGCGACCGGCGCGAGGTCGAGGATAAGGTCGTCGCCGGAAAGCTGCGCGGCTTTATCGTCATCCCGCAGGATTTCGCCCATCGCCTGACGGCGGGCCGCGCCCCCCTGGTGCAGATCGTGACCGACGGCTCCCAGCCCAACACGGCCAAGTTCGTGGCCAACGATGCGCAGGGGGTGCTCCGGGCTTGGCTATTGGATCGCAATCAGGCGGCGCCGCAGCCCATCGCCCTGGTCGAACGGTTCCTGTTCAATCCTGAATTGGAAAGCCGCCGCGCCCTGTTGCCTGGATCGATCGCGATCATCATGACCATGATCGGGACCTTGCTGACGGCCCTGGTCGTTGCCCGAGAGTGGGAACGCGGGACCATGGAGGCGATTTTATCGACCCCCGCGACCATCGCGGAAATCCTGATCGGCAAGCTGGCCCCCTATTTCGTCCTGGGCATGGCCGCGACCGTGGGCTGCGCCCTGTTCGCGGTGCATTTCTTCGAGGTTCCCTTGCGCGGGTCCTGGGGGGCGTTGCTGTTCCTGTCGGCGGTGTTCCTGGTTCCGGCCCTGGGGCAGGGGTTGTTGATTTCGACCCTGGCCCGCAATCAGTTCGTAGCCTCGCAATTGGCGCTGCTGACAGGCTTCCTGCCGTCTTATCTGTTGTCCGGGTTTCTGTTTGAAATCGATGCCATGCCGACGGCGGTGCATGCCCTGACCTATGTGGTGCCGGCGCGCTACTTCGTGCCGAGTTTGCAGACGGTCTTCCTGGCGGGCGATGTCTGGCCGCTGTTGCTGCCGAACGCGGCGGCCATGCTGGCCATCGGGGGATTGTTCTTCGCCATCTCGGTCATGAAAACCAAGAAGAGTTTGGATCGCTGACATGTCGTTGATCTCGTCACGTTTGAAATCGCAGATCGTCAAGGAACTGCTGTGCGTCCTGCGCGACCCGCGCAGCCGGTTCGTGCTGATCGGCCCGCCGCTGATGCAACTGTTGATCTTTTCCTTCGCGGCGACCCTGGATGTCCGCAACGTCGACATCGCCATCCTGGACCGGGATAACGGGCGCTGGTCCCAGGAATTCGTTTCCCGGGTTGCGGCGGCGGACTTCGTCGGCGAGGTGATCGCCATCCACAATCAGACGGCCATGGAAGCGCTGATCGATGGGCAAAAGGTCATCGCCGGGATCGACATTCCACCGGAATTTTCCCGCGCCGCCGCCAGCGGGCAGACGGCCAAGGCGCAGGTCATCGTCGATGGCCGCCGGGCCAACGCGGGGCAGATCACGGTCGGGTACCTGTCGGCCATCGCGGCGGAGTTGGGGGCCGAAATCTCGCCAACACCGGCCGGGGCGGGGGCTGATGCCGCCGCTGTGCGCTATTGGTTCAATCCGAACCTGATCTATCAATGGTTCATCGTGCCGGGCTTGGCGGCGATCCTGACCATGTTCACGTCGCTGTTGCTGACCGCCCTGTCGATTGCCCGCGAACGGGAACTAGGGACCTTCGATCAGTTGCTCGTCTCCCCCTGCAGCCCGATGGAAATCATCATCGCCAAGGCCGTTCCGGCCCTTGTCCTTGGCAGTGCGCTGGGCCTGATCATGGTGATGGCCGGAATCTTCGGGTTCGGAATACCGTTCACCGGCTCGTTCCTGTTGCTGCTGCCCTGCCTGGTTCTCTACATCCTGTCGGTGGTCGGGGTCGGGTTGGTGATTTCGTCGTTCTGCGCGACCCAGCAACAGGCGATCCTGGGAACCTTCACGGTCGCGATTCCGATCGTCATCATGTCGGGCTTCGCCACGCCGGTCGAAAACATGCCGACCGCGTTGCAATGGCTGGCCCAGGCGATGCCGTTGAAGCATTTCCTGATCATCGTCGAAGGCACATTCGTCAAAGCCCTGCCGCCCGGCGAGGTTTTCGCCAATGCCTGGCCCCTGGCGGTGATCGCCCTGGTGACGTTGTCGGTGTCGGTTTTGTTCGTGCGTAGCCGCCTGGAATAGGCGCTTACATCAAGGCCCGTTGTTCCAGGCGCGCCCGGTCCGGGATCGCCAAGCCCTTGTCGATCCGCACCACGATGTCGTCGTCGCGCAGGCGACCCAAAATCCGCGATACGGTTTCCCGCGACGCGCCGATCATATTGGCGAAGTTGCTTTGCGTCGGTACGGGCGAGACGACGTAGCGCGCCGGGTCGTTCGGATCGGGTTCGGCCATGCGGATCAATTCCATGCAGACCCGTTGTTCCGCGCCCAGCAGGCTGACGTCGGCCAGCCGTTCGTCACCCAGGCGGATCACCGCCGCCAGCCGTTTCAACAAAGCCACGGCCATGGTGCGGTTGCCGGTGACAAGGTCGAGAAAGGCCGGCCCCGGCGCCGCCGCGACGAGACAGGGCGTGACCGAACAGACCCAGGCTGAACGCGGCAGGCCGTCGATGGCGGCCAGTTCGCCGAACACGTCCCCATCCTTCAGCGCGGCGTAGCTGACGGCGCGCCCGCTTTCGGAATAGTTCAGAACATGCGCGGTGCCGGTGAGCAGGAAATAGACGCTGGAATATTCCTCACCCCGTTCGATGATTTTTTCGCCGCTGCCGAATTCAAGCCATCGGCATTGGCGTTCCAGCTCTTTTCGCTCGGCCGCACTCAGACAACCGAGCAACGGAATGCCCGTCAGGCTGCGGTCCCCTTTGGCGGGACCGCCCGATTTATTCGGTTCGTTTCGACCCATTCGCCCCTTCCCCTTATGCGATCATGCCGCGTAGGCACGACCGAACATTAGGATACGGTGCATAAGCGGGTCTGTTCAACGCGTAATCGCCGGGGCGATGTAATCGTTCAATGACAGGGCGGTTGAAAAGGAAGATTGCCGTTGTGCAACGGGCCGTTGCCATTCCTGCTGTTGTTGGGGCGCGCAATATCCTCATCATCCAGCAGGATGCGCTCGGCGGCGCCGTCCAGGTCGTCGAACTGTCCCGACTTCATCGCCCAGAAAAAGGCCACCAGACCAATCAGGCCCAGAAACAACGCGGCGGGGATCAGATAAATCAGGACATCCATGGGACGGCTCCTATTTGACGAGCTTCAGGCGAAGGGCATTCAGCGTCACCACGATGGATGACGACGACATGGCGACGGCGGCGACTAGCGGCGTCGCGAAACCGGCCACGGCGATGGGCACGGCGATCAGATTGTACAACACAGCCAGGGCGAAATTCTGTTTCACATGGC